>SLTB01000036.1 GCA_007130155.1 Pseudomonadales bacterium | reverse complement strand
GCATCGAAGATCCGACGCCGCCCGGCGCCACCCTCGACGAGAAGATCGCAGCCCGCAATGCCACCGCGCGGGCATTCCTGGCCGGTTTACCCGACCGGGCCGCGGTGGTCGAGGCCATGGATCGCATGAACCTTGCCTATGGCGAGGTCAAACCCTCGCGGCGTGGCGTCGACGAATCGCCGACGCTGGTGGCCCGGGAAAGTATCGTCGAGGTGTCGGACCGGGCCGGTGGGACCCGCAAGGTGTTCCGTTCGCCTTATCGCTTCACGCGAGCCGAAAGTGGGGTCCGCGGCCATGCGCCCCATCGTGGTGAGCACAACCGCGAGGTGCTCTCGGACTGGCTGGGATTGGATGCTGCGACGATAGCGCGCCTGGAATCTGAAGGCGTGCTGCAGACCGACGCCGAGGCCGCCGCCAAGGCTGCGAACCCCTGATGCGCGTGCGCAACGGTGGGAGCGGCTTCAGCCGCGAATGCGACCTGTGGGATCAACAACTTGCGCGCCATTCGCGGATAACTCCGCTCCCACCGAACGATGGACGCGTTCTGCGACAGCCTCTTCAGGCGCGAAGGTATGGGTGACGTGCTCGCTGGAAGGAAGCTGGCCGCGATGAAGACGCAGCAGGGTATCGGTATCGACTTTGGCACCTCGAACTCGCTGGCGGCGGTTCATCATGCCGGCCGCACCCGCTTCGTTCAGTTGGAGGCCGATACGCCGGTGATGCCCACGGCCACCTACCTGGACCGGGATTTTCAGGTCCTGACCGGGCAGGCGGCCATTAGCCGATACATTGACGACAATACTGGCAGGACGGTGGAACTGGTGCCCGAGGTCCTGGGCGAATCCTCGATCCTGGTGGGTGCGGCGGGAGCCAACAGTCGCGAGGCGCCGGAAACCATGACCCAGAAGGTCTATGGGCCGGCCTTGGAGGATCCGGGCTTGCCGGGGCGATTGTTCCGGGGCTTGAAGCGACTGCTGGGAGATCCTCACACCCGCCGCCTGATGGTGTTCGGGCAACCCTATCGACTGGTGGCCCTGATCACGCCGGTGCTGCTGCGTATCCGCAAGGAGATCGAGCGCAGTAGCGTCCCCCAGTGCAGCGCTTCACTGGCCGGGCCGCTGCGCTGTGGTCATCCGGTACGCTTTGAGGGCCGTGATCCCAATCGCCAGAAGCTGGCGCTGGAGCGCCTGCAGGAAGCCTGCAAACATGCCGGGTTGCTCGGCTCCGGCATTGACTTCGGTTTCTTTCCTGAGCCGGTGGCTGCGGCGCTGTCCTGGCGTGCGGCAGCCGCCGAAACCAAGGGTACAGCGCTGGTATTCGACTTTGGCGGGGGCACCCTTGATCTCGCACTGCTGCACTTTGACGGCGACGACCATCGCATCCTGGCCACCGCCGGCGTGGCCATCGGCGGCGATCACATCGACCAGCGCCTGTTCCGGGAGCTGCTGTTTCCTCTGCTGGGCAAGGGCGAGCTGTGGCGGCGCTGGGGTGACGAACGCATGATCGAGACCCGGTTTCCCTTTGAGCAATATGAGGAATTGCTGCTGAACTGGACCGTTGGCTACACCCTCAATCAGAACCGTTTCCGGCATCCGGTGATGGACTGCATGCGACAGCCACCGCCGGCTGGGCCGAAATTCCGCCGTCTGTTCGACCTCATCACTCGCAATATGGGTTATCAGCTCTTTCAGGAGGTGGCCGCGACCAAGGTCCGGTTGTCGGCGCTGGAATCCACGGTGCTCGATCTTCCGGAGCTGGATATTGCGGTGCCCGTCAAGCGGGTGACCTTCGAAGCCATGATCGACGACATCCTGCTGCGTATCGAGAGTGTGGTGGACGACATCCTGCAGCAGTCGGATCTCGCAGCGACACAGGTGGATGTGGTGGTACGGACAGGAGGGTCATCGCTGATACCGGCGGTGGCGCGGCTGCTGGAGCGACGTTTTCCCGGGCGGGTGGTGGATCACGATCCCTTCGGCAGCGTGGCGGACGGCTTGTCCATCGCCGCCGCCCGCGGTTTGTAGTGCCTGCCGGGGCATTATGTGCTGTCGCGGAAGGAGAATGGTGGAGTCTTCGCGCCGGGGTCATCGATCGCCCGCGCTGCGGGCCATGGATGGTCGGCAACAGCCCGCATTACGGGCGGTCACTGCCTTGAGGGAAACGCTTCCAGATCAGAGGCCATCTGTTCCAGGAAAGCTTCAGTGATACCCAGCCCCGTTGTTCAGGTCTGGGGATAGACGATGTCATCCGGTGCGGGCCGGTAGCGCAGGGTGCGTCCATCCACATCCGAGTCCAGTCCGGCCCAGCGGTCCTCAGCGTCGTAGTAGATCGTGATGAGCACCTCGGCTGCGTCTTCCCTGCCTGGCGTCACGTCCCGTCCGCGCAGTTTCCAGGCGCGCACGTCCAGCTCTGAGCGCCCGACCTTCAGGGAGCGCGGTCCAAGATCCTCGAAGTCCACCTGCAGGGCGGCGCCGTCCTGAGGATTCACCAGCAGCTGACGTTCGCGCAGGTTCGGTGTCCAGTAGGCGAAACTCCAGGGACAATCAGACGTGACCTTGTGACTGCCCTCGCGGGTGGTCAGTTCCAGCCCGGTGTCGCTGCTGCGGCTGGCCACCTCGAAGCGATTGCCATTCTCGACAGTCTTCGATTCCAGGCCGACCAGGCAGCCGCCCCGCCAGCGTTCGTTTGCCTCGTGTTCGTAGTTGAACAGGGTGACGAAGAGCACGCGGACTTGAAACGCTGCCTCGGAACGGACCCGCAGAGTGCCGTCGGCGTCGTCGAAGCGGAAAGTGTGCAGCCCCATCTCCCGGTCGTCGATGAAGACCTGCATGCGGCGTTCCTCGGCCGGCGCGTTGATCGCTCCGTTGGCCTGCTCGTTGGCCTGCTCGTTGGCATAGCCACCAGCAGTAACGCCTAGCAGTACGAGCACAGCGAAGGTCGTCTGAGTGTATCCGTGCAAGCCCTTAAGGATCGGCAACATATCGAAGACTTCCAGAATGAACTGCCCGTATTCTTCCAGGATGATGCTGAACGCTGACTGAGCAGCTGTAAATGGGTATCTGGGCCTAAACGGATCGGCGAAGTTGTGCTCGCGGACTTCCCTGGCGACAATCGACAGCTGCCCACCTACCGCAGGAATTCGCCATGCCCCGCGTCACAGCCCGTGGTATCACTCTTGAGTACGACAGTTTCGGATCGCCAAGCCATCGCCCCTTGCTGCTGGTGATGGGGCTGGGCGCCCAGATGATCCATTGGGATGACGCCTTTTGTGAGGGCCTGGCGCGACGCGGGCATCATGTGATCCGCTTCGACAACAGGGATTCGGGGCTTTCGACCCGCTTCGAAGCCGCCGCAGTGCCGGATATGGGCGCTCTGGTGACGCAACTGATGTCGGGCCAGCAACCGGCAGTGCCCTATACCCTCGATGATATGGCTGGCGACGCTTTTGGCCTGCTCGATGCCCTGGAAGTGGAGCGCGCGCACATCGCCGGCGCATCCATGGGGGGCATGATTGTTCAGGCAATGGCGATCTTGCGTCCCGAGCGGGTGCGGACCCTGACCTCGATCATGTCCAGTACCGGCAATCCGGCGTTGCCACCCGCCTCACCGGAAGCCATGGCGGCTTTGACGTCACCGGTGCCTGCTGATCTCGACGGCTACCTAAGGCGCAGCCTGGAAGTGGCGCGTGTGATCGGTTCGCCCGGGTTTCCCTTCGATGAGGCACGCAGCCGCGAGCGCGCTCGACTGGCCTTCGAAAGGGGCATTTATCCCCAGGGTACGGCCCGACAGATGGCGGCCATCGTTGCCCACGGCAATCGTCGGCCGCGCCTGGAGCAACTCGAGATTCCTGCCCTGGTGATCCACGGCAGCGCCGATCCGCTGGTGCCCGTGCACGGCGGTCGCGACACCCTTGAAGCCCTGCGCGGTGCCGAGTGGCTGGAGATCGAGGGCATGGGCCACGATCTGCCGCCCGGCACCTGGGAGCCCATCACCGAAGCCATCAGTCGACTCACTGAGCGCCATCACTGATGGCTGATCTGCGTCTCGATACCATCCGCGAGGTTCTTGCCGGCTACGACCATGAGCGGGTGGGGCGCGGCAAGGCCGCGCGTCGTGCGGCAGTGGCGACGATTTTGCGCGGCCTGGGCGACGAGACCGAAGTGCTGCTGATAAAGCGTGCCGAGCGACCCAACGATCCCTGGTCCGGGCACATGGCCTTTCCCGGTGGTCACGTGGAGCCCGGTGAGCGCATGCTGGAAGCCGCGCGGCGGGAAACCCAGGAGGAGATCGGCCTCGATCTCGCCCGCCACGGTGGTTTGATCGGGCGCCTCGACCAGACCCACGCCGTGGCGCGGGGGCGGCGCGTGGATTTGATGATCGCGCCCTACGTTTTCGAGTTGACTGGGAAACCTGAACCCTTCGCGCTCAATCATGAAGTCTCAGAGGTGGTCTGGACGCCGTTGCGGCCACTTATCCTCGGCCACTCCCATACCATCCTGGAATACGAGCTGGACGGCGAGAAGCGCCGCTTTCCCGGCTATGACGTGGACGGCCATGTGGTCTGGGGTCTCACCTACCGTATGCTCGGTAACCTTTTCGCCCTGCTGCATCCCGACTGGGAACCTTTTGACCTCTGAGCGCCCGGCCGTTATGGGCAGCGGCGTGCATACGTTCTCGCCTTTTCTGGAACAACTTGTAGCCCGTTCCTTTCGCTGCAGCGCCAAGTACGTTGGTGGGCGACTCCAGTGGCGTGGCCAGCCCCGGGATGTGTGGCGTCAGGGATCGAGGGCGTTGAGTTCGAAGCTCAAGGGTACCTGTTCGCCGGCAAGTTCAACTTCGCTGACGTCGGTGGCGATACGGATGCGGTTCCTGCTCAGGCCGGCATCGGTCAGGTAGAGGTAGACTGTTTCGGCGCGGCTTCGGGCCAGTGCATGCAGTTCATCGTCGCTGACGATGATGCCATCAAGCAGGCGATTCTCGATCTCGATGAGCAGGGTGCCCGTTTCGGCTGCCCCGGTACCGCTGGCCGCCGTGATATCCGTTGCGTCATCCCTTGCAAGCATTGCTGAGCGATGCACCGCCTCGAGGGCCTCGAACTCCTGATCGCCGTACCGTTCCCGGAACAGGGTCTGCAGCGCAGCATCGCGGTCTGCTGAGCGCGATGCCAGTTCGCGTTCCAGGGCCTTGGCCCTCAGTGCGGCGCGGTCGGCCTCACCGCCATGAATGGATGGCAACAGCAGACCCAGAGCGGGGCGCTGGCCTAGAGCCCGCTCCAGAGTCAGCAACCGGGCCTCCTGGTCATCTTCCAGGGCTGCGCTGCCGAGGGTATAGACGACCCGGTCCAGTTGCTCATCACTGCCCCCTGCCAGTCCGGCGAGCAGGCGGAACGGTGCGGCGACGATGTTCGTCAGCACATTTCGGATGGCGCGCAGAATCACCGGACGAAGCTCGAACTGGGGATCGTCGACCTGCCCGGATACGGGTACTTCCAGAAGGATGTTGTTGTCGCGGTCCCGCAAGAGCGCCAGGGCCAGGCGCAGCGGTACATCCATGGCTCGCGGCGAATCCACCCGCTCGCCGAGGTGCATGGCGTTCACCGTGATCTTGTTGCTGGCGTCCAGCTCGCCTTGATGGATCCGGTAGGCGAGATCCAGGTCGAGGCGGCCGGCGGCCACCCGGTAGCCGGCGAAGGTGCCGGTCCAGGGTGTCATGCGCGGCATGGGCACGCCGCGGAAACTCAGCTCAAGTTCGGACTGGGCGAATGGATCCATGGCCAGGCCGCGGGCCTCGATACGCGCGCTGCCAGTGGGGGGGATGCGGCCATCGAGCCGCAGTTCAGCCTGACCGTCAGCATTCGAGGCCACATCATCGACTCTGCCCGACAGAGCCTCCACACGGGTCGCGAAGGGAATCACCAGGGTCTCGTCGATGAAATCCAGGGTGCCGGCCTCCAGCGCAAAGCGGCCGACCGCCCATTCCCAGGCAGGGCTCTGCTCCCTGGATGGCTCCGATGGCTCGCTGGCCTTCGATGAGCTCTCGCTGACGGGTCCGATGCCTGTCAGGTTGGTCCGGCCATCTGCCAGCCGGGCGAAGCGCAGCGTCGGCGCCGCCACCGTGACTTCCGACAGGGTCACTCGCTTGGTCGCCAGATCGAGTTCGAGGCCGCGCAAATCCAGTGAGTCCCAGGCAATCAGGTCGATGCCGTCGGGGTCGGCAATGGACAGTCCCGCGATGCGGGCGTCGAGCAGAACGCTCAGATCGACGGGCTGCATGCCCCATCGCAGATCGAGGTCGGCCTGCTGTCCGATTTCGCCGCTGTTCAGACTGAGGCGGGTAAGAGCGTGCACCCAGGGCGCGAAGGCGGGCAGAGGAAGGCGACTGCTCGCGAGCCGACCCTGCAAGCGGGTGGCCGCCAGGTCCAGTTGGCCGGTAAAGCTGCCCTCTCCGTTCGGAGGCAGGGCCGCTTCCACCACTAACGCTGCGGCCCGGCCCGGGACTGCTGGCCAGTGCAGGCCCTCGGCGCTCAGCCGACGCAGTCCTACATCGAGTCGAGCGGGAATGGCCAGATTGGTATCGGTGACGGCGACGTCGATGTCGATGACCTCGAGGCCAGCAAGGTGCAGAGCCCGGATGGCTGTTGTCGGTTCCGCTGGAGCTGTCTGAGCGCCTGGAGAATCTGCAGGACGGGCGACGCTTCGATGTTCGATGCTGACGTGACCTTGCTGCAGGGCAAGACTTCCGACATCGAGATCGAGCGGCCAGAGGCTTCCGGCCACCGCATCCACGCGCAGCTGCCGCAGGCGGGCCGCAAGGTCGGTGCCGTCGATGGCCAGATGTGCAGGCAGCTTGATGTCGAGACCATGCAGCTCGAGCCCGGCGTTGCTGAGCCGGGGTACGCCGTCATCCTCGAGGGTCAGGCGGCCGCTGCCGTGAAGACTGCCGCGCAGACGGTCGGCCGGCCCGGCACCCGCGAGCCAGCGTTCGGCCATAATCAGCGGCAGATCCACCAGGGTCACCCTGAGGTCCAGTTCGGGAGCGGCGCTCAAGTGGCCGCGAAGGTCCAGCTTGGCGCCCTCGGTGCGCAGGGCCGACCAGAACGCAGCGGGTTCGCCCGAGGGCAGCCACAGTTCCCGCAGATCGACCTCGATGGCCTCCACAGTGGTCCGAAAGGGTTGCGGCCGGCTGTGATCGAGCACGGTCACTCGACCGTCGCTGACGAGCAGGCGCTGGAAGGCGAGTGTCATTGGTGGTGCCGGCTGATCGGAGGTTTCCCTCGGCTTCGCCAGACTGGCCAGATTGATGACGCCGTCGCCGGCGCGTTCGAAGTGCAGCTTGGGCGCGTCGACCTCGAGCGCGATCACCGGAGCGAAGTGCCCCAGGCTGCGAACCAGCAATCGCGCCTCGATTCGATCGGCAGCGACCACGTTCTCGGCGGCGAAGTTTTCGTTGTCCAGGGGGCCGATGAGGCGCGGCTCGAAGACTACCAGCCGAAGACGGAAGGGGTCGAAGTGGATATCGCCCAAATCCAGTCTGGCATCGAGCTTGGAGTCCACCCAGTCCGGGGCGAGGCGCATCAGGGTCCAGGGCAGCAGCAGATAGCCAACGAGGGCATAGAGCGCCAGCAGCGGCAGCGCAATGCGCAGCCAGAGCGGATTGCGGGCCCCGGCGTTCACGGCTTGTTGCGCCGTGGGATGCCGATGACGTGGCCGGCCTGCTCGGGCCGCGGCAGTTGCTGATGACGTCCGAGCACGTCGGCGAACTTTGCCTGCAGGTGCTCGGGAAAGACAGTTGCCCGTCGTTCGGTCATGTCCACGTGGATGCTGATCTGCTCGGAGGTGGCGGCCAGGTAGCCCTCGGTGGCGTGATACATGTGTTCGAAGAAATGCAGTCGCTTGGCGTCGCAATCCAAGAGCTGCCAGGTCACGCGCAAGGGATCACCGAGGTGAACCTCGCGCAGATAGGTGACGTGGGCTTCAAGGGTGAAGTGTGAGCAGCCGCTGTCGCGAACGTAGGCCTCGCCAATGCCGAGCCGGTCGTAGGCATGATCGAGGGCCTGATCGAAGACCACGTTGTAGTAGGCCATGTTCATGTGCCCGTTGTAGTCCACCCAGGTCTCGATCACCTTGGCTGGCGGACATTCCAGGGGCGCTGTGACGGCGACGGTCATGGTGGACTCCAAGAAGGTCTCGGCTTGGCCGACGATAGCGAATATCGCCGCGGTGTGTCATGCCGCAGGCTGCTGCTTCAGCCTGCCTTCAGCCGCCTTCGGCATTCTGATGGTTTGCCACGAGCTTTCGTTCACGCTGTCGCGGACAGCATGCGATTCGATGGACGCGGCCTTTTTTGTGGGAGCCCGCAGTGCGGGCGATCGGCGTCGGCAGACGCTGCACGGATCCATCGCCCGCACTGAGGGCTCCCATGAGAGGTGATGCGATGAAGAGGCTGAAGTACGGAGTTCTAGGCTGCGTCGCCATGGCCCTCGCCGGCTGTGCCAGTGAGGCGGGTCGCAGCGTCATCATTGATCGCCAGGGTGTGGACATGGCCCGGTACGAGCGCGATCTTGCCGAGTGCACCGCATACGCGGAAGAAGTCCGGGCGGCTGAAAAGGTGGCTGCCAACGCGGCAGGCGGCGCTGCGGTGGGTGGCGCGGTGGGCGCGGTGACGCGCGGTTCCAGCGGTGCCAAGGACGGTGCGGCGGTGGGCGCCATCGTCGGCGGCGCGCGAGGCACGCAGGGCGCCTGGCGGGAACAGAAACAGGTGGTCAAGCAATGCCTGCAGGGTCGTGGCTATCGCGTTCTCAATCGCTGAGCCCGAGCGCTTGACGGGCCGCTGCAGCAGCGGTCAGCCGTCGTTGTAGTCCTCGACGATGTAGCCACCGGACTTGTCATCGGACACCAGTGTGAGCCTTCCGCGGTTCTGGGCTTCCTCGAGCAGTGCGCCGAAACTGCGGAAGCCGTAGGCGCGTTCGTTGAAGCCGGGTCGCCTTCGCTTCAGCGACTGCTTGACCATGGAACCCCAGACCTTGTCTTCCTCGCCGCGCTCCTCGAACAGGGCCTCGACGATCTCCATCAGCCAGTCGATGGCTTCGCTGGCGCGGTCTTCTGCCTCGCTGGTGGGTGCCTCGGCTGCGGCAGTTTTGGCACGGCCGCTGCGTCGTTTGCGTGACGTGCTGGCCTTGCGGTTCTCCACCAGATCATCGTAGAAGATGAATTCGTCGCAGATCGCGGTCAGAAGATCCGAGGTGGACTGCCGCACGCCGACGCCGACCACCACTCGGTCGTTCTCACGCAACTTGCTCACCAGCGGTGAGAAGTCGGAGTCGCCGCTGATGATGACGAAGGTGTCCACGTGGGGCTTGGTGTAACAGAGGTCGAGCGCGTCCACGACCATGCGGATGTCGGCGGAATTCTTGCCTGACATGCGCACGTGTGGGATCTCGATGAGTTCAAAAGAGGCCTCATGCAGAGCCTTCTTGTAATCCTTGTAGCGCTCCCAGTCGCAGTAGGCCTTGCGCACCACGATATTGCCGCGCAGCAGGAGCCGCTCGAGGATGGGTGCAATCTCGAAACGCTGGTATTTGGCGTCCCTTGAGCCGATGGCGATGTTCTCGAAGTCACAGAAAACCGCCATGCTGCGGGTGTGGGTGTGGTCGCTCATGAGTACTCATTTGGCAGATCAAGTCGATTGAGGATACAGGTCGGCGTAGGGTGCCGAACAGCATTGTGCCGACTATGATGCTCGACTGTTCAATTGAGGTCTGCCCATGAGCCACAGTGGAAAGTTGGTTGCCGAGCGTCCCCCGCCGCGTGCTGCGCGCCGTTCCTGGTCGGGCAGCTGGCATGGCCGCGAGGTGACCGATCCCTGGCATTGGCTTCGCGATCCCGCCTATCCTGAGGTGCGTGATCCTGATGTGCTGGCCTATCTCGAGGCCGAGAACGCCTACTTCCAGGCTGCGATGGCGCCTTTGGAGCCAACGGTGGAAACCCTGTTTGCCGAGATTCGCGGCCGCCAGCAGGAAGACGATTCAGCCGTGCCCTGGCTCGATGGCGGCTGGTATTACCGCTGGCGCTTTGAGGCCGGCGGCCAGTACCGGATCTGGTCCCGGATGCGTGAGGGCGACGGAGCCGAGCAGGTCATCCTCGACGAGAATATTCTGGCTGCGGGGCACGACTACTTCCGCCTTGGCGGTCTTGCGGTGAATCCTGCGGGCAATCTGCTGGCCTACAGTTCGGATACCGACGGTTCAGAGCGCTTCCGGATAGAAGTCAAAGATCTTGCATC
>SLTB01000205.1 GCA_007130155.1 Pseudomonadales bacterium | reverse complement strand
ATGGGTGCCGTTGAAGCCGAATGGTGCGGAACGGCGGGAGAATCTGAACACACCGGGTGAGTCGACGATGATGTTGCCGTCGCCATCAAAGATGCGTCCACCACGCGCCTGGCCGATTTCGTTCTCACTCGGGGTGGTGCCGAAGATGTTGTTGCCCCCGAGGCGGATCATCAGGCCATTGTCGAACGCGTAGCGGACTTGCACGTCCACCAGATGCTTCGCGCTGAAGGTCTGCCGCGTGGGGCCACCCTCCTCGACTGTGTACTTACCGAAGCGGTTCAGAGCGAGAGTCACGCCGAGGGGTCCGCTTGACCAGACGCCAGTGAGATTGACCCGATCCTTCGGCTGCCACTCTTCGAGAATCGACCGGTCCTGGCTGGTGAACACCAGTTCACCGATGCCCGGCACATTGGCCAATGCATCCGGCGGACGCACCCGGTCGATATCGGTATCCGTGAAGTTGGCCGCAAGGGACAGCTGCAGGTCACCGCCCATGAATTCCCGATCGTGGCTGATGACGAGATCCACACCTTCAGTGGTGGTGTCAGCAGCATTAAGGAAGAACTGCGCGGAGTTCGCGTTGGCGGATGCGAGTGCCTCGTCCAGCGCCGGGTCGAGACCCGTGCCGATGGCACCACTGATCACGATGCGATCGTCGATTTCGATGTTGTAGTAGTCCGCGGTGATCGTCCAATCCGGCAAGGGCTGGAATACGAACCCGACGCTGATGTTCCGGGCTGTCTCCTCCTGCAGCTCCGGAATGCCGAGCGCCTGGGCCACGGCACTGTCGTTGCGGAAGGTACCGCGCTCCTGGGGAACGCTTTCGCCCGTATCCGGATCCGTTACGAACTGCGTGCTGGTCGAGTTGAAGAACTGCTGCTGCAGCGACGGCGCGCGGAAGCCGGTGCTGATGGAGCCACGCAGCCGCAGCGCATCCGTGGCCTGAAACGCCACCGCACCCTTGGCATTGAAGGTGCTGCCGAAATCACTGTAGTCCTCGAACCGTATTGCACCGTTGAGCAGCCAGCGATCGATGGCGTCATATTCCAGATCAAGATACAGCGCAACGGAATCACGACTCTCGTCGACCTGATTCTCCGGACGGAAACCCGGGAAAACCTGGATGCCGGCTGCTCCAGGAGGCGCAGCGGGGTCAGCAACGTCAGGATTGAAATCCGCGAAGGACAACAGCTCACCCGGATTCAGCTCGTAGCCGTCGTCCCGATAGGAGACACCGAAGGCAATGGAGCCCCAGTCCATGTCGCGGAATGCGTCGAAGTCCAGGGTAAACTGGGTCAGCTCCAGATCGCCCGCGCGCGCCCGGGTCGGGCTGCTGCCGATACGCGAGACCAGCGAAGCATTCAGCGAATTGCTGATGATGAAGTCGAACGTATTCACTGCGTACCCGGCCCCGAAATCCCAGCTCCAGCCGTTGGCCAGCTCGCCGCGAATGCCGAGATTACCGCTGATGTCCTCGATGTCCGTGTTGATCAGCGGCAGGAAACCATCAGGAAACTGGCCCAGGCCGCCATTCACCGGCGTACCATCGAAGGTGAAGCGGGGATTCTGCGTCGCCGAACCGGCATTGCGATAGAAGCCGCCCGACGTATTCGAACGGATCGAGTAGGTGGCGAAACCATAGATTTCCGTCGCGTCCACCAGCGGAATGCCCAGGTTCAAAACCGCAGCGAACTGCTCAGAGTCAGCATCACCGATGCGGAAGCTCTGGCGGTCGAAATTGATTTCCCGTGGATCCGCGGTCTGGTTGCCGATTTGATTGCCGAAGTTGTCGACAAGAGGTGTACAGGTTCCCGCAAAGATGCAGTCACCCTGCAGGCCCGCCCGATTGGTCCGGCCGCGATCCCGGTACTCCATGGTGGCATTGAGGTAGGCATCGTCGAACAGGCGAACACCCTGATTCCAACTGAGCACAATGGCCTCACCGTCACCCTTCGTGTTCTCGCCGTACTGCGCGTGCAGGCGCCCACCCTCATCGTGATCGTGGAGAACGATGTTGATCACGCCGGCGATGGCATCCGAACCGTACTGAGCGGCAGCACCGTCACGAAGCACCTCGATCCGCTTGATGGCGCTGGCCGGGATCGCGTTCATGTCGGTGCCAGCCGTCCCGCGGCCCACCGAGGTGTTCACGTGCACCAGCGCACTGCCGTGCCGGCGTTTACCGTTGACGAGAACCAACGTCTGATCCGGCCCAAGTCCTCGCAACGTGGCCGGCCGCAGGGCATCGGTTCCGTCACTGATGGTGGAGCTCGAGAAATTGAAGGAAGGCGCGAGCGACTGCAGCATGCGGCCCACTTCCGTGTGGCCGGTGTCCCGCATGGCTTCGGACGTGAGCGCGTCCACGGGAACCGGGGAATCGGTTGCCGTTCGACCTGGCGAACGGGTCCCGAGAATGACGATCTCTTCGATGACGTCCTGCTGCGCCCGCTGCGCGGGCGCCTGGGCATGGGCGTCGACGGCGGGAAAAGCCAACAGGATTCCCGCACATCCCAGTGCAAGCTTGTTTACGTACATGATGCGTCCCCTTTGGGTTCTGGTTGTCGTAACCGAT
>SLTB01000313.1 GCA_007130155.1 Pseudomonadales bacterium | reverse complement strand
TCTGGACTGAAAGTCGTAGCCGTAGCTACGGGTTGAAGGAAGAGCAAGCCAGGGCGAGCGAGAACCCGCCAGAATCGGGATAGGCCAGCGGCGGAAACAGAGTGTTTTCGTCTCGGCCGTTCAATTAGGTCATATTTATTCATAATATCAATCACTTGTAGCGCAGCCGCTGGCCGGCTGGTGAGATTTCCGGGCTAGAACCGCGACCCGGTCAGAGCGATGTCCGCATGAGCCCAGGCCTGTTGAAAGCGTTGGCCCACGGCATCCGCTTCGTCCATGCGCTCCTGGGCCTGCAGCGCCTGCTTCAGACCAAGCAAAGACCATCCGTTCTCGGGATTGCGCCGCAGCTCAGCGCGGTACGCGGCTTCCGCCTCTGCCGGCTGGCCGCTCTCTAGCAGGACGGCACCAAGGGTCTGCCGAACCGGAGCATGCCAGGAAGGCGGCTCATCGTAGGGCAGCACATCCTCGGCGGCAGCCGCCGCTTCCAGCATCGCGATGGCCGCGTTGTAATCACCCTCCGCCAGCGCCAGCTCCGCGGCCACCATGCGTTCTGCAATCCCCAGAGCATAGGTCATGGGATAGCGTTCAAACCAGAGCGCCTCTTCCAGGACGGGATCGGAAGCGAGCGCAGCGAGCGCGTCATGGTGATCAACCGCCCCATCGCTGCCGCTCCGCAGGGCTGCGAGCGCCTGGGCGTAGTGCCACACACCACGCAGAAATGGCAGCTCCGCCTCCGGCTCCGGCAACGCTTCGATCTCACCCCATTGGCCGAACCGGACCTTGGCGAATATGGGGGAAGCGACAAAGTTCTGCAGGAAATCCAGTCCCGGCGCACGAAGCAGATTGGGATCGCCGGCTCGTGCTGCCGTTTCCTCCGCAGCGCTCATCGCCGTCTCACTGTCGCCGGCCATGGTCGCAGCGAACCAGAGAAAGTGATGGTTGTGGGGCACGTAGCCGAGGGGATAAACCCCAGGCGAGGGCCGACAGGCGGCCAAGTAGTCGTCATCGGCCAGGATGGCATCCTGATTCACCTGCATGGCGTCGTGCCAGCGGCCGACGCGAGCGTAAATATGGGAGGGCATGTGCACCAGGTGACCCGACCCCGGAATCAGGTTCCGCAGCTGATCCGCCGCTGCTGCTCCGAGCTCAGGCTGCGCCGAGGCTTCCACCGCGTGGATGTAGAGATGCAGCGCGCCGGCATGCTCAGGGTTCCGGGTCATGACCGCTTCCAGCACAGACTTGATTTCTGTCGTGCGGCCCTTCGGGCGACCATCCTCGTGCCAGAAGTCCCAAGGCTGCAGATTCATCATCGCTTCCGCATACAGCGTGGCGGCGTCCACGTCGTCCGGATACTGCTGCACCAGCTTGCCCATGGCCATTGCATAGGCCTCGTCGAGTGACGTCCTGTCAGCGACCGGCTCCTGGGTATAGCGGGTTGCCAACGCAGCGATATAGGCCTGCTCGCGTTCGCTGGCGCCAGCAGCCACCGTCTGTGCAGCCTGAATCCGCTCGAACGCGGCTTCATGGTTGGCGGGATCCATCCCCGCGTTGACGGGGGGACCGAGGACCAGCGCCGCCCCCCACCAGCACATGGCACACTCGGGGTCGAGTTCCAGGGCCCTGAGATAGGAACGCTCCGCCGCGTCATGATTGAAACCGTAGGTGAGCATCAGGGCCTGATCGAACCAGCGCTGCACCTCTGGGTGATCGCTGCTGACAGGCATACTGTAGTCACCGAGACCTTCGAGCAGTGTGGCGCCCACCGGCCCGAGATCGGGCAGATGGACTGCTCGCTGTGCCGCAGTCTCCAGGATGGAAATCCGGTAAACGCCCGCCGCCACGACAATAGCGACGAGCACCATTAAAACAGTGCGATTCATGGCAGGTTCTCCCCTATGGGAGACGGACCCGGCCATCCAAACTGCAGGAGAGCCCGGTCAGAGCCTCCCTGTTGATCCATTTAGCCCGTAAATGTCACCGGCATCCCGAAGGCTGGCGAAGCTCGCAATCGGTCTGGCGCCGCTCCGGACTGAAAGTCCTAGCCGTAGCTACGACGTGAAGGAAGAGCAAGCCAGGGCAAGCGCGAACCCACTAGAACCGGGATAGACCAGCGGCGGAAACAGCCTGTTCTCATCAAACTCTCTCGTATGGGCCATATTTTTAAACCGTATCAATAGTCTGCAACAGAGCCGCTGGCCAGCTGGTGAGATCCTTGGGCCCGAATCTTGATTGGTACGCTTGTAAATTCGCGATGTCAACGCGCGCCTGAGAAGCGTGTGGGCAGCGCCTGAGAAGCCGCTTCTGAGTGACTGCAGCGTGTGCCGTGGCATCAGCAGCCGTCCTGCTTGGGAGCGCTGAGGGTCTGCTCTGCCTTCATACTAGACTTGCAGGCTTGCTATCGAGCCTGAAAAGCCCTGAAATCATCGCCATCCAGGAGGACGGACGGGCCGAACGCGGAGCCGACCGTTGTCACGAACTGACGGAATCGCCTGACTCGATGCCCTACACGATCGCCCATTTGTCGGATGTTCACATCCCGCCCTTGCCTCCGCTGAGCCGGGGAGATTGGTTCAGCAAACGGATATTGGGCCTCTTTTCCTGGCACCGGAAATGGAAGGCCGAACATCGCATGCACATCATTCAGGCGCTGCAGCGGAGTCTGGACGCCCTAGCCCCGGATCACATCTGCATCACCGGCGATCTCACCTTCACGACTCACCCCGGCGAGGTGGCCCAGGCCACTCGGTGGCTGGAGTCTCTCGGGGCGGCGGAGTCGATCAGCCTGGTGCCGGGCAATCATGATGCCTACCTACCTGGAGCCCTGGAGCAGGCCTGCGAGGCATGGGCTCCGTGGATGACCGGCGATGGCCAAGGGCGACAGCAATTCCCCTACCTGCACCGGCGCGGCTGCGTCGACATCATCGGTCTGTCAAGCGGCATTCCATTGCGGCTGCCGAGGACGGTGGGCAGACTGGGTTCGGCGCAACTCAAGGGCCTTCGTGCCCTGCTCGAAAGCATCGAGGGAGATAATCGGCCTTGCATCATCTTGATCCATCACCCTCTGCAGGAAGGTGCCGCACGGCGCGGCAAGGAACTGCTGGACCGGGAGGCGCTGAGGGCGGTACTCAGTGAGCACGCTGTGGATCTCGTCCTGCACGGCCATTTGCACCGCCCAGCCCGCGCCACCCTTCAGGGCCGGCGGGGCAGAACCGAAGTCCTGGGCGTCAGCTCCGCGTCCGCCTTCGGCGATCGTTACGCTCCTGCGCACTATCACCTTCTGGAGTTCGATCGGGACGACGGGCAGATCACGATCGCCCTGCGTCACGTCCGCTACGACCGGGCCAGCGACGCCTTCGTGCCGGGCGAGCGCGAGGCGCTGACACAATCGTTCCAGGCCGAGCCTGCCTGAGGCCCAGCATCATCACCCTACAAGGAAGCCTGTCTACCGTGCTCTACGCCCTGCCCGACCACGAAGTCATGAACGTCCTGCTGCCCGGAATCAGCGAGCGCCGGTTGTCCGTTGCCGACGCCCGTCAGGCCCTGATCGATCGCCCGGGACTGGTGCCCATCGCCATCCATCCCGGCGATGACACAGGCCATGAGAGCCAGATCTACTTTGCCGATATCGGCGACATGCCTTTCCTGGAGTGGAAGTACATCTACACCATCGAGCGCCTGGCAAAGGAGGGCCGCATCGAGTTCGCCTTCGCCACGGACTTCGCTCTGCTGGACAGTGAGCTGCCAGTGACCGACGGCATGGACCCCGATGGCCTGCTGTTTCATGTTTCCCGCTGCGGCTCCACCCTGTTCTGCAAGGCGCTGGCCCGGGTCGATTCGAACCTCATCATCAATCAAGGCGGCCCCTTGCAGTCCGGCTTCTGGGCCGCGCTCACCGACGGTTGGCGCCAGCCGCTGGTGGCCAGTGCGGAGAATCTCGATCGCCTACGCCGCCTCGTACGGCTGATGACCCGCCGGCGCCGGCCCGAGTACCAGCGCTGTCTGGTGAAGTTCATCAGCTGGAACACCATCTGCGTGGCATTCATCCGGGCCGCTTTTCCAACTGCACGCGCACTCTATCTGTATCGCGAACCGACCGAGGTGATCGCCACCGTGCTGCAGGAGACTACCGCGGCCCTGCACGCGCGGGGAACGCCCCTTGCCGACGCCCTGACGGGACTGCCAGCGACGCAAACCCGGGGCATGGGAGACGTCGAATTCCTGGCTTACTGCTATGCGCACTATTTCGGGCTGGTCGCGCGGCACGCCGAGGCACTCGCGGTATCACCGGTGAACTTCCGCCAGATGGTTCAACGCGAGAACCTCAGCACCATCCTTGAGGGTGGCCTCGGCTGGCAGCCAGAGGCAGACGAACTCGAGCGCATGCAGACGCAGTTCGACTTCTATTCGAAAGACGATTCCAACCGGACGCGCTACAGCGGCGAGGCGGACGACCTGCTGCAGGGACTCGACAACGAGGCTCGTCAAACCATTAAGACCATCACCGCCTCAGCCACCCGAACCCTGGACCACCTGCCTCGCAACCTGTTTCCCATGACATAGCGGATCATGCTAATATCGACAGTGGGATTGATATGCTGCAAAGCTAAACTGAATCAGAGAAGTTTTAACACTTCTCGGTCCAACGCACGGAGCCATTCGGGAAATCTGCCCTGAGCGACGTGATCCAATTTTCAGTTCGACACCGCAACAGATGCCAGAGGGTTCGACATCCATGCTCAATCGCAATGATGAGGAGCAAGCCTCAGGCCTGCTTACCGTACTCATCCCGAACTTCAATTATGGTCCCTACATCGAGCGGGCCATCGGAAGTGTTATCGAGCAGGACTACGAATCCGTCGAATTGATCGTCGTCGATGACGGCAGCACAGACGATTCGCTGGCTGTGATCGAGTCCGCCCTGGCCAGTGCCGACAGCCTGGCACGCACCGAGCTCATCGCTTTCAAACGGAACCGAGGCAAGCTGGCTGCTCTGAACGCTGGCCTTAAGGTGGCCTCTGGCGAGTACGCGATCATTCTCGACTCTGACGACTATCTGGCCAGCAACTATGCCAGTCGCTGCATAGCCGAACTGCGCGCAGCACGGGAAAAGGATGCCAAAATCGGCTTCATATACACCGATTGCACGCTCGTCGACGACAATGATCAGTACATCGACCGGGGTCGCTCGACCATGTTCGATGCCGGCCTCGTCGACCGCTTGAGCTTCCTCCCGGAACCGGCCCTCACCCTCACCGAGGCCCTGAAAGCGGCAGCCCCCTTCGACGAATCGATTCGCCGGGCCACGAAACATCACAAGTGGCGTCGAATCGTCGCGGGTGGCTGGGCAGGCCTGCACATCGCCGAACCACTGTTCTACTACCGCATGCACGACGCCAATATGTCAGGCATCGGCCAGAAGGTGCTCTCTGAAGCCGAGAGCGGCACCAAGGGCGCTCGTATCCTCTCCGGCTACTGGCAACTCTCCAAAGAAAAGATTGCCACTGGTTGAGGCTTGGTGACCGCGCCCACTACTGTCGATGGAAGCATCGGTGATCAAACACGCATGCAAGAAAGCATGATGGACGCGAGAAATCCGCTCGAAGCCTACGGCACTTGGCTCGCGAACGTGGCGGACGACTGGCCAGAGCAGGCCGTCGACATCGCCTATCGCCAGTTCATCGATACCATGGCCGCCATGCTTCCGGGCGCAGTCGCTCCTGTGACGCTGATGATCCGCGAGCAGCTGCGAGCCTGGGGTCCCGGCGACGTCACCGTCGTCGGCAGCAGCAAAGGCCTGACGCTGCCCTGGGCGGCCATGGTCAACGCAACGGCCGCCCACGCCCTGGATTTCGACGACAACTTCGATCCCGCCAAGGCGCACATCTCCTGTGTGATGTGGCCAGCCATCCTTGCCGTGGCCGAGGACCTCGGCAGTTCGGGACGGGAATGCATGGATGCCTACCTGGCCGCGATCCAGATCGTGGGCCGCATCGGGCAGGCCGTGAACCCGCCGCACCGCAAGCGTGGCTGGCATGCCACCGCCACCATCGGCACCCTGGGGACGGCCTGCGCGGTGGCGCGCATGCTGAAACTCGATGCCGAGCAGACCGCGATGGCCCTGTCGTTGTCCACCAGCGTCGCTGGCGGCTTCATGTCCCAGTTCGGCACCATGGCTAAACCGCTGCATGCGGGCAACGCAGCCCGCAGCGGCATCCAATCCGCGTACTTCGCCAAGGCCGGCGTGACCGCCGGCTGGCACACCCTCGATGGGCCTACCGGCATGAACACGCTGATGGTCGGGCCCGATCGAGAGGAGCTTCGCGCCGCCATCCGCGAGCCCGAGCACGGCCAGACTCTGACTTTCGAGACCGAGCACATCGGTGAGCCACTGCTGATCGTTGAGCATCGTTTCCGGGTCAAGCGCTTCCCCACCTGCGGCAGCGCACACCGCTCCCTGGACGCACTGGAAGACCTGCTGGCCGAACATGCCTTCGCCGCAGAGGACGTCGAGCGCGTCGACGTCCATGCCCCGGCCATGCACCTGAAGAATCTGATGTACGAGCGCCCCATCAGCGGCCTAGAGGGCAAGTTCTCCATCGAGTATCCGCTGTCCTGCCTGCTCATCGCCGGTTCCTGCAGCCTGGGCGACTTCACCCAGGAGGCGCTGCAACGCAGCGAATACCGGCAGATGATGGAGCGCGTGCATCGCCACCCCATCGATCGCCCCGAGACCGAGGTCAATACCACGATCCGCGTGACGCTCAAGGACGGCCGCGTCCTCGAGAAATCCGTGTTCATGCCCCGCGGGAGCAAGGCGGCGCCGTATCCCACGTCCCAGTACTGGGACAAGTTCGATCAGTGCAGCACTCTGGTGATGTCCGCCCCGGCGCGGAAGCGACTGCGGACAGCCATGGAAGACTTCCTGAATCTGGAGCGCGCCGCCACCTTATCCAAGGCCTTCGGCGTCGACATGCAACCGGTCGGTCATGCATGAGCACGCCGACAGAGCTCACAGCACTCGTGTTGGCGGCGAGCCGCCGAGGCAGCGAAGATCCGGTGGCAGCCATCACCGGGCAGAGCCACAAGTGCCTGGTCGAAGTGGCCGGTCAGACCATGATCGAGCGAGTCATCGCAGCGCTCATGGACAGCGGCGTTTGCAGCCGCATTATGGTGTCCATCGAGTCGGAATCGATCCTGCGCGAAGTTCCCAGGCTCGCCGCCTGGCTCGATGAGGGCGCCATCGAAACCACGCCGAGTGAAACCAACCTGGCTGACAGCATCCTCGCGCTGGCGGCAAAGGGCTCACCACCGCTGCCCCTGCTGCTGACGACCGCCGACAACGTGCTGCATACGCCGGCGCTGCTTGCGGGCTTCGCCCGCGATGCGCTGGCCTCGGGTGCCGACGTCGCTGTCGGCATGACACCAGAAGCCACCGTTCGCGCCGAGTTTCCCGACGAACAAATCGGTTTTTTCAGATTTCGGGACGGCGGCTATTCGTTCTGCAATCTGTTCCTGTTTCGGACCGGCAAGAGTTTCGAGGCCGCCGAGGCCTTCCGCGGCGGCGGTCAGTTCCGCAAGAAACCCTGGCGCATCCTCAAGGCCTTCGGTGTGTTGAATCTGATTCTGTATCGCCTCGGGCGCCTCAGTCTCGATGCCGCCTTCGGACGCATCTCCGCCAAGCTCGGGCTCAGCCTGAAGACGGTCGAAGTGCCCTACCCCTTCGCGCCCATTGACGTCGACAATCCCCGCACCTACGACCTCAGTCAGCGCATTCTGAGCGCGCGACAGACCTGAGCCTACGATCGACGCTGTTGTTGTGGGAGTTTACCAAGAGCTTTCGTTCAAGCTGTCGCGAAAGGAACTGTCGAGTTCCGCGCCACCGTTACACATCGCCCGCACTGCGGGCTCCCACAACCTCCGATCCAGCGAATGGCCAGCTTCCGGCGCCGCCCCGCTGTGGAAACCCGAAGCGCGGGCGATTGAAGTCGAAAGAAGACTTTAAAAATCAATGGGTTAGAAATTCATCCAGAATGGGGGCGTGCTCGCATCCCGCAACCTTGCCCCCGGATGCGGATCCACTGCAAACCGTCAGGCCCCCTCCAGATTCGCTGGCGCTTCCTTACGCCGCCAGGGGATGACGGTCCGGAGGCGCCAGGGGCGGCACTGACTCCAGCATTTCGAAGACGTCGTGGCGGACATGATTGGCGGCCATCTCTTCGCGCAGGAAGGCCTCTGAGATCTTGCCCTGCTCGACGCACTCCTTGAGCAGGCCGAAGAAAAATTGTTCCTGCTTGCGGTCGGGGTGGCGCCAGTAATGGCCAAGCAGGCCGTAGTGGCCGAAGGCTTTGCGCTGGGCACGAATCAGCCAGCCAACCGGTGGGAACAGCCGGAAACGCTCCGACAGCCGCCAGTCCACAGGCAGTCCGGTCTTCCACGGCTGCGTCCGGCGCCGCGTGGTGTGCAGCATGCGCGTATCAGGAGTGAAGCGGTCGAAGTCGTTCCAGGCCGCTTCCAGAACGCCGATGCTGGCTGGGTCCTCCCGCTTCAGGCAGATCCAGTCGTGGTAGTCGAGTTCGCCTTCGAACATGGCATTGAACTGCCTCTCGACCTTCCAGTGGGACAATCGGGAGCAGTCCAGCAGCATGAGGCTACTGGCCCAGCAGCGGTCGATCAGGCCCTTGGGCCCCGTACGCATGCGGCAGATGATGGCCTTGTCCGCCATGTCCCGGTTCAGCAGCGTCCAGATATCGGCCGCCGCGAAGATATCCGGATCCATGACCACCGCCCGGCCGTGATAGCCCATGAGCTCCGGCGGCATGAATCGCGTCGGTGTGAACGACTGCAGATCGTCGTTCAGCCATTCCCAGTAGGCACCGTCGCGCAGATATTTCTGGCCCTCCCGGGCACGGAACCAGGGATAGTCCTCCGTATTGATCAATCGCACCTCGAAGCGATCATTGTGCTGCGAGTAGCGCCGCATGGCGTGCTCTGCCACCAGCGCACCGGTGAGCTGCTTGGGATTGGTCTGAATGAATACCGCGTGATCCATGGCGCCCTGTTCGGAGGTGGAGTCGGATTGCCGTCAGTCTACCTCAACACAGTGGCCCAACGAATGCTCAGGTCAGCTCGCGTGCTCTGCCAGCAGCGCATCGAAGGCGCTCAGGGGTACCCGGCCACGTTTGCCTCGAAGCAGGCTCTGAACGCTGTACTGGGCCAGGAACACCAGATGCGCGTAGGGGTACTGCTCGCGCAAGTCGGGAGCTCCGAGTTCGACCAGGCGTTCGAGGATGGGGCCAGCGGCCTGGTCGAGCCAGCGCAGGCGCGTCTTGGCTAGCCCGATACCCAGCAATTCTTTCTCCCAGGCGGCCTCGATGTCGATACCCACCACTCCCGAGTCCGACAGGATGAAATTCTTGCGCAGCGAGTCGATGTACTCGAGACCGACCCAGACTGCTGTCGGTTCCAGGTCCCCGGCCAGCTTCAGTAGCCGCCGCGCCCGATCGCCATCGAGCCAACCGACCTCCTCCAGCGTCTCGATGTGGGTATGCAACCGGTCCCGTATGCCGGTTTCCAGAATGTCCACCTGCCTGGATTCATGGGCATAGAGCCCAGCGAAGAATCGATACAGGGCCTCACGGTGCTGGGGATGCCCGGCGTCGAGATCACTGCCGCTGACGAAGCGCACCCAGAGGGTGCTCTCCAGACGATGAATCAGGGTCGGAAACAGTCCACTACCGTGAGTCGCGCGAAGTATGCCCTCCACGCGTCGAGCCTCGAACACGCTGGGGAAGCGCACCTGTTTGTATCGCTGCTCGGCGAACTCGAGAAAGCTCACCGCATTGGACTTGTAGCGCTCCTGGCCGCGCAGCCGCTGCCAGGTGTGTTGGAGGCGTCGCCATAGCGGGTTCGCACTCACCTGCCGCGCACGCTTCACTGACCACCTCGCTCGGGTAGCGACAGGCGGGGGGGCGGGACGCGACTTCGACAGACGTGACCAGAGTGCATGCTGGGATCGATCAGCGGCAGGTTGAGGAAGAGTCTAACGGAGGGACAGGGCTGCCGTCTGTGTCGGAGCCAGGCCGAGCCAAAAGGGCCCGGATGGCGTCGAGGGCGCGATCGAGGTCCCGGCACCCGGCTTGGCCCACGTGCCTGCCGAGGTCAAAGTCCTCAACCCGGGCGATGGCACCGCGCTCAGTCAGATTGCGGTGAATGCGCTCCATGCGCCGCGCAGGAACCCAGCGGCCGCGCTCGGTCTGACGCAGGCGGAAGGCCTCCCAACTGCGCCAAAGCCCTGGGGGCCAGGACGGCCTCCTGGCGCGCGCGGCCTGGCCCATGGACGT
>SLTB01000103.1 GCA_007130155.1 Pseudomonadales bacterium | reverse complement strand
TCGGGCGCGCAGGCGTACTCGACAGTACGTCGACCGATTCGCCTGGAGCGAATCGGGTCGCACGCAGTGCGCCCTCAGGGTGCACAACAGCGCAACCGCACCGGCGGACCGGCAGGATTTGCCGGTATATCCGTGTCCGCAGCCGTAAACAGGTGAGCTATGCGGGTTAGGCCCGACCGCACGCGGTCGGGCCTCTCATAGCGTTGGCAAAGCCGTACAGAGACCAGACGGTCCATTCGCGACGCTTTCGCGCCAGCGCACCTTGATGGGCGCAATCGAAGGCGGCGGCCCGCTTCCTGCTTGGTCAAAAGGCCGGAACCAACCGAGCGCCCTACCCGATGCAGGATGAGACCCCGAGAATGAGTGCCCAGCGCCAACACGGACGAAGGCTGAAACACCCTCCAACGATGGCGACCCTGATCCTGGTAGCGTTGCTGGCATCAGCCGCATCACTGGCGAACACACCACGCGAAGTGGGTTGGCAGGAGCTGATTCCAGCCGGCTGGACACCCTCTCAGCCTGACCTCAGCCAGTTCTTCCACGATCCATCGGCCCCTGCCGCACCCCAGGACACCAGCGCCCCTGTTGTCGAATCGCTCCACGACACGTCAATTTCGATTCGGGGCTTCGTCGTGCCTTTGGAGTGGGAGCAGGACGCCATCAGCGAGTTTCTCTTCGTGCCCTGGTTCGGCGCCTGCCTGCATTTTCCGCCACCGCCGCCGAACCAGATCATCCGCGTGCATATGGAACGCTCGCTGCCCGAGGTGGAGATGTTCCATCCGCAGATCCTGACGGGGCGGCTGCTCACCGAGCGCAGCGACTCCGATCTCGCCGTGGCCGGATATCAGATGGTGGGTGCGCAAACGCGCCGCACCACACGCTGAATGGGGCATGGCGCCACGGCCCAAGCACTTCGGGACATCAACTCCGGCGCAGCACAAGTGATCCATCGACGTGAACGTCCCGCTGCGGGAAGGCAATGACAATACCGTGCTCAGCAAACACTTCGTCGATGGCGAAGCGAAGGTCGCTGCAGACGCGACGCCGCCCGCCTTCGGAGCTGGCGTGCAGCCAGAAATAGGCTCTGAAGAGGAGGGCGCTGGCGCCGAAGTCCTGGAAGAACACCTCCGGCTCCGGCTGATCGAGCACAGCAGGGTGCTCGCGGCAGATCTCGAGCAGCAGCGCCTTCACCTGGCGAACCGGCGCCCCGTAAGCGACGCCGACCTGGACGTCACTGCGAGACAGGTCGTCCACCAAGGTCCAGTTGACGACCGTGGTTTCAAGCAATTGGCTGTTGGGCACCAGAAGATGGACACCATCGGTGCGAAGGATGCGGGTCGAGCGATTGTTGATGGCCTCCACCCGCCCGCGCACATCCCCGAGTTCGATGTAGTCACCGATGCGAATCGGACGCTCGCCCATCAGAATCCAACCGCTGATGAAATTGTTGATGATGTTCTGGGCACCGAAACCCACGCCAATGGCGATGGCACCGGAAACGAAAGCGAAGGCAGTCAACGGAATGCCGAGGATGGAAAGCACTGCGAGCGCGACCATCGCCATGAGGCCGTAGAACAGCAGCCGCCGCACCAGTTGCAGCATGTCCGGGCCGAAGTCCGCACGGCGCATGCGTCCGCCCACCACGCCTTCGACAATGCGGGCCACGAAAAGACCCACGATGAAGGCCACGGCTGCCAGCAGGACCTGGCCAAGTGTCAGCGTCACGGTCGCGGAATCGATGAGGGTGATATCCAGGACTGCGCCGGCCTGGTCCATGACGCTCTCGACGTTCTCCAAGCTCGATCTCCCGCGATCTTCAAGTCCTGGTCGAAGGACAGTAGCGCAGGCCGCCACCCCAGGCGAGGGCCGGCCTGAGACAGCGCATGGGCATCGCCTGAAGTGGCGGTCAGACTCGCCGAGCGAGCGTCGATCCGGCGTGCATGGCACTCATGATGCTGTTGCGGCCACGAACGTCGCCAATGAGCTCCACGGCCACGCCGCTATCCTGCATCGACTCGGGCAGTTCACGATTGGGCTGGTTATAGCCGACGAAAACCACGAAACCGGCTTCGAGCTGTCGCACCCGATGGGTGAACAGCACGCCGATCTCCACGCTCTGCGGCGTGATCTCGCGGACATAGTGGCCGCCGATGAACTCGAACTGACCGGAATAGAGTCGCTCCCGCGCTGCCCCCGCAGTCACCGCAGGAAAGGGCAGGTTCGCACCCATGCCATCGAAGCGCGATACCAGCGTCACTGCCAGACCCGCCTGCAGTAACACGTCGGCCACGGACATCGCCTCGAAGGACCCGGTGTCATCGTAGACCACTGCCGGGCCACTGAACTTCGGCGGCCGACCATAGCCGAAAAGGTCCCAGGACGAGTGCACATGAGGAAGATCGAAACCCGGCACCGGGACCGCCGGCGTCGAGAGCTGGAAGCCGTCATCGCGGGGCATGGTTCCGGTGGCCACCACCAGCAGGTCCGGATTGTCCTGAGCCACCCTTTCCGCATCCACCGGCGAGTTCACATGAACATCCACCCCGAGGGTCTCAATCTCCTCTGCCAACCAGTGAACGATGGCGCCAAGGTCCTTGCGATGGG
>SLTB01000057.1 GCA_007130155.1 Pseudomonadales bacterium | reverse complement strand
TCGTTTCCGCGCGCGCTGGAAGGGTTCATCCCTTACAGCGATGGCGGACCACCAGCCGGAACGGAGACCGGGTCACCCGCAGGGCCGTAGCGCAGCGAAGGAGGCGCGTAGCGCTTTGACGTGGTCGGAGTGGAGGCTATGCGACCCACAGATAGGTCAGGAGAGCCAGAAATCAATGGCTTGCGTGGTCATTCGCGGATAAATCCGCTCCCACAGGGGCGCCACGCTGAGTTTTGCGACACCCTCTTCAGCCGCGAATGGTGGTGACTGGAGGGGCATGGCGGCGGCTGTTCGCGGATGAAGCCGGTCCCACGGTGTGATTCGTGATTTCAGCGGATCATGCCCATGCGGCGCAGGGTGGCGAGGACCTGGTCGGCGGCTTCTTCGGCGCTGAGTTCGCCGGTGTTGACCTCGATCTCAGCAAATTCCGGCGGTTCGTAGGGCGAATCGATGCCAGTGAAGTTCTTCAACTCACCGGCGCGGGCCTTTTTGTAGAGACCCTTGGGATCCCGCGCCTCGGCGGTGGCCAGCGGCGTGTTGACGTAGACCTCGACGAACTCGCCCGGCTCCAGCAGTTCCCGTGCGAGTTGCCGTTCGGATCGGAATGGCGAGATGAACGCCGTCAGCACGATCAGTCCCGCATCCACCATCAGCTTGCCCACCTCGGCCACCCGCCGGATGTTCTCCACCCGGTCGGTTTCGGTGAAGCCGAGATCTCGGTTCAGTCCATGACGGACATTGTCGCCATCGAGCAGGTAGGTATGCGCGCCCTGCGCATGCAGCCGTTTCTCCACCAGGTTCGCCACCGTCGACTTGCCTGCTCCGGACAGCCCGGTGAACCACACCACCCCGGGCCGATGCCGCTTCAGCGCCATGCGCGCGGCCTTGTCTACATCCACCGCCTGCTGGTGGATGTTGTGCGACCTGCGCAGGGCGAAGTTCAGCATCCCGGCACCTGCCGTCTGATGGCTGAGCCGATCGATCAGAATGAAGCTTCCCAGCTCCCGGTTCACGGCATAGGGCTCGAAGGCGATGGGCCGGTCGAGGCTGATGTTGCACACCGCGATACCGTTGAGTTCGAGCTCCTCCGCAGCCAGTCGCTCCTGGCTGTTGACGTCGACCAGGTACTTGATGGTCGTCACCGTACCGGTGACTGTATTCGTCCCTGACTTGAACAGGTAGTTGCGCCCAGGAAACAGCGGCTCATCCTGCATCCAGACCACGTGGGCCTCGAACTGATCGGCCACCTCAGGCGGCTCGTCAGCCTTGGCGATCACTGCCCCGCGCGACACATCGATCTCCTCAGTCAGCGTCAGTGTCACCGACTGCCCGGCCCGCGCCCGCGGCAGATCACCCTCGTCTGTCACGATCCGGGCCACCGTGCTGGTCTTGCCGGACGGCAGCACCCGCACCGCATCCCCGGGCTCGACCACGCCGGAGACGATGCTGCCGGCAAAACCGCGGAAGTTCAGATTCGGCCTGTTCACCCACTGCACCGGCAGCCGGAACGGACCACGCTGCTGCCCCAGCGCATTCACTTCCACCGTCTCCAACAGCTGCAGCAGGGTGGGGCCGGTATACCAGGGCATGTTCGTGCTCGGTGCGATGACATTGTCGCCGAGCAGTGCAGACACCGGTATCGGCGTGAACGCCTCGATGCCTATCATGTCGGCGAAATCCCGATAATCCTCGACGATGGCATCGAATACGGACGGGTCGTTGCCCATCAGATCCATCTTGTTGATGGCCAGCACCAGATGCCGGATCCCCAGAAGGTGCGCCAAGTAGCTGTGCCGCCGGGTCTGGGTCAGCATTCCCTGGCGCGCATCAACCAGCAGCACCGCCGCATCCGCCGTCGATGCCCCGGTGACCATGTTGCGGGTGTACTGCTCATGCCCGGGCGTATCGGCGACGATGAACTTGCGTTTGTCGGTGGCAAAGAAGCGATACGCTACGTCGATGGTGATGCCCTGTTCGCGCTCGGCGGCGAGCCCGTCCACCAGCAGCGCCAGATCCATCTCGTTGTGCTGGGTGCCCCACTTGCGCGAGTCCTGCTCGATGGTCGCGAGCTGATCCTCGAACAGCATCTTCGAGTCGAACAGAAGCCGGCCGATCAGCGTGCTTTTGCCGTCGTCCACGCTGCCGCAGGTGATGAAGCGCAACAGCTCCTTGTGCTGGTGCTGCTTGAGGTAGCCCTCGATGTCCGAGGCGATCTGCGACTCGTTGCCATAGGCCATCAGAAGTAGCCCTCCTGCTTCTTCTTCTCCATGGAGGCGGCGGCGTCGTGGTCGATGACCCGGCCCTGACGCTCCGATGTCCTGGCCAACAGCATCTCCTGGATGATGCCTGTGAGGCTGTCCGCCTCCGAGACCACGGCGCCGGTAAGCGGATAGCAGCCCAGGGTTCGGAACCGCACCTTGCGCAGCACAGGCGTTTCGCCCGGAGCCAGCGGCATGCGCTCGTCGTCCACCATGATCAAGGTCCCATCGCGCTCCACCACAGGACGCTCGGCGGCGAAGTACAGCGGCACGATGGGAATCTTTTTCAGGTAGATGTATTGCCAGATGTCGAGCTCGGTCCAGTTCGATAGCGGAAACACCCGGATCGACTCGCCGCGATGCTTGTGGGCGTTGTACAGCCGCCACAGCTCCGGGCGCTGATTCTTCGGGTCCCAGCGATGCTGCGCACTGCGAAAGGAGAAGATGCGCTCCTTCGCCCGCGACTTCTCTTCATCGCGCCGGGCACCGCCGAAAGCCGCATCGAACTTGTAGTGGTCCAGCGCCTGCTTGAGCGCATCGGTCTTCATGATGTCGGTGTGAACGGCCGAACCATGGCTGAAGGGATTGATGCCCCGCTGCACCCCCTCCTGATTGGTGAAGACGATGAGGTCGAGCCCGAGATCCGCGGCCATGCGGTCACGGAAGGCGTACATCTCCTTGAACTTCCACAGCGTATCCACATGCAGCAGCGGGAAGGGAGGGCGGGCTGGATAGAATGCCTTCATGGCCAGATGCAGCATCACCGCGCTGTCCTTGCCGATGGAGTACAGCATTACCGGGTTCTCGGCCTCTGCCACCACCTCTCGCATGACGTGGATGCTCTCGTCCTCGAGCCGCTCGAGATGGGTGAGTTGTTCGCCGTCGATCATCTTCTGACCTGCTCCAGAGTGCTCCGGCGCCCCGCGCCCACCGCGAAGCATCCTACCGCTATCATTGAGGTGAGGCACGCTGTGCCAGCCACCCTTCCCGGGGGAGCGGCCTCAGCGGCGACGTGATCCTCGACACCCAACCCATTCAGGACATCCAGAAAAGTTTTTGGATGTCCGATCTTTGACGCGCGCTATGCTGGAAGGGCTGAACAGGGACGATGGCCATGCAGATTCTTCATCACGGCGCCGCGGGTGGCGTCACGGGCAGCTGCCACAGGCTTCAGGTGGATGCCGACCACAGTTATCTCATCGACTGCGGTCTGTTCCAGGGCGACGAAGCCGCCCCGGACCCGGCACCCTGGCCCGAAGAGCAGCCGCCGTTGCGCCACCTCATCGAAGGCCCCAGCGATTTCGAGCGTCACCAGATCGAGTTCCCGCTGGACGACGTCCAGGCTCTCATCGTGACTCACGTCCACATCGATCATGTCGGGCGCCTGCCGTATCTGCTGGCCGCCGGCTTCCGCGGACCCATCTATTGCTCCATCCCGTCCGCGCGCCTTCTGCCCCTGGTCATCGAGGACGCCCTGCGCGTCGGCTTCACCCGCAACGCCCGCCTCATCGAGGCCAGCCTCGAGCAGATGAAGCGCCAGATCATCCCGCTGGAGTACCGGACCTGGCAGCCGCTGCCCTCTCCCGGTCACAGTGCCGTCCGCGTCCGCCTGCAGCGCGCCGGTCACATCCTCGGTTCGGCCTACGTGGAGTTCGACCTGCAGCGCAAAGGCGGACCCCCAGCCCAATCCGAACGTGTCGTCTTCTCCGGCGACCTCGGTGCCCCCTGGGCACCTTTGCTGCCAGCCCCGAAGCCACCCCAGCGCGCCGACGTGGTCGTCCTGGAAAGTACCTACGGCGATCGCGTTCACGATGACCGCAGGCATCGCAAGGCCCGCCTGAAGGCCGCCATCGACCACGCCCTGGCGGACGGCGGGACGGTCATGATCCCGGCCTTCAGCATCGGCCGGACCCAGGAACTGCTCTACGAACTCGAGGGCTTGATCCACAACGCCCGCAGCAAGCGCTGGCGCGATCTCGAAGTCGTCGTCGACTCGCCGCTGGCGGCACGCTTCACCGACGTCTACCGCGAACTCAAACCCTACTGGGATGCTGAAGCCCATCGCCGCCTGCGCGCCGGCCGCCACCCCTTGTCCTTCGACAATCTCTACATTGTGGACAGCCACGAAAATCATGAGAGCACCGTCCGCTACCTCGCCGGCAACCACCGCCCAGCGGTGGTTATCGCCGCCAGTGGGATGGCCGCTGGTGGACGCATCGTCAACTACCTCAAAGCCATGATTGGCGACCCGCGCCATGCCGTTCTGTTCGTCGGCTACCAGGCCCGAGGTACCCCCGGCCACCGCATCCAGCGCGTCGGCCCGAAGCAGGGCAGGGTGACCCTGGAGGGAGTGAGCCATCGCATTCGCGCCCAGGTCACCACCATCAGCGGCTATTCCGCCCATGCCGACCAGGCCGATCTCGTCCGCTTCGTCGCCGGCATGGGTCGTCTGCCCCGGGAAGTCCGGCTCATCCATGGCGATCATCGTGCTAAGCAGGCTTTGAAGCGCCAATTGCAGGTCACGGCCCGGCGCCGGGGCCATCCCCTTGAAGTCACCCTCGCAGAACCCACCTGACCTCCCGCCGGGGAGAGTGCGCAAGCAGCTGCGTTGGGGCCGCGCAGTCGCAAAGCGATGCGGTGATCGATGTGACAACCAGCACAGGCCGCGTCATCAGCCTCGACAGAGCGCCATGGGATCGGCCCATGAAGCTGCGGCAAAAAAGCGCTGTTGCGGGCCGGCTCACCTGCGGGGTGTGCAGCTGCCGCGCGCTATTTACCCCCAGGAATGGAACTCGGTCACACTTCAATCACACTTCAATCACACTTCAATGCCATCAATGGATTGTCGCGGGTACGCACCTGGCGTAGCCTAGCGTTCAGAGTTTGAACGAAGGCTCTGACGGGGGCACAGGTAGCTTTCAGGACAGATTTCAGCGATCAGCTTGGGGGAGCCGTTCGAAACCTGTGCCTAGGCGGCCGTCGGCATTGCGGTCTTCTGGCCCGTTCCCATCCCCATCGCTAGGCATTGATCTTGCTACCCCTCTTCTGTCATCGAACCGTTGCCAAGCGGCGCTGTGATGGCGCCCGGCCATCCGACCAGGCCACCAGATACCGTCACGGGGGACACGGTAGGGCGGTAGCGTACTCGGCCACCGGACAACGTGTGTTGCACTTCAGCCCGGCTGCGGTCCCTCCCAAGCGGCTTCGCCCGGGCCTTGTGCGACACAGCCCTCGCAGACTCCTAAGGAGGCCCCGAAGGGCGGGCCTGTGCCGGCGCGCTGGCTGCGTTGCGTCGCTTGCAAAGGCAACCAGCCTTCCTTAGCGCAACGCGCCTTACCATCACACCGGCACAGACCCGCAGAGCTGCGGCGCACCCAATTCAGAGTCTCCCTAAAGCAAGCTTGCATGTCCCTGATTGCGAACTGCGGTCCAAGCCATATGCCTCCACCTCTCAGCGACGAATCCCAGCTCCGTCTCTTGCGCCTGCTGGAATGTAATCCAGAGGCCTCGCAGCGCGAACTGGCCGCTGAGCTCGGCATCAGCCTGGGTAAGACCAACTATTGTCTGCGCGCCCTGGTGGAACGGGGCCTGGTGAAGGCCCGCAATTTCAAGAAAAGCCACAACAAGACGGCCTACGCCTACTTCCTGACGCCCCAGGGCATTGAAGAGAAGGCCCGGGTCACCCTGCGCTTCCTGGCCCGCAAGCAACGCGAATATGTGGCGCTGAAGGCCGAGATCGAAGAGCTGCAGCGCGAAGCACGCAGGGTTGTCGGCGGCTTCGATCAGTTTCCCATGCCATAGGGCCCTGCGCGCAGGGACCTCGATCTGCAGGCCGCGGCGGCGCTCCTGAATCACCTAGCATCAGCTAGCGACAGGCTTGGCCCAGGCGACGCAGGGTCAGGAAGCAGCTCCCAGGCCTCTCATGGCATCATGCCGGCAGCGATGTCATCTCCTGCCGAGATGCACAAACGATTGAAACGCTGGGCCACCATGGTCCACTAAGTTGACCACGCCGAGGTGAATCCTGCACTTCGCCTTTATTCCAGGAATCGCATGACCGCTTTCAAAGCCTACGACATCCGCGGCCGCGTCCCCGATCAGATCGACGCCGCCTCCTGCTACGCCATCGGCCGCGCCTTTGCGGAGTTGGTTCGCCCCGGCGCTACAGTGGTGGGCTACGACATCCGCCTGACCAGCCCCGAGCTGGCTGCGGCCGTTACCCAAGGCCTGCTCGATGGTGGCAGCGATGTCCACGACATCGGCCTTTGCGGCACCGAAGAAGTCTATTTCGCCACGGATCATTATCAGTTCGGTGGCGGCATCATGGTCACGGCCAGCCATAACCCCATCGACTACAACGGCCTGAAGCTGGTCCGCGAAGGCGCCAGGCCCATCAGCGGTGATTCGGGCTTGAAGGACATCGAAGCCCGCATCCTCAAGGGTGATCTGACGCCCGCCACGGCCACTGGCCCTCGCGGATCGCTGCATGCGCTCAACGCCCGGCCGGCGTACATCGATCATTTGCTGACCTACATCGACGTGGCAGCACTTGCAGCTGCCGATGCGCAGAGCGCCCCCAGGCCCGACCGCTCCGAGGGGCCAGCCACAGAAACCAGCGCTGCCCCGCGCCCGCTGAAGATCATCGCCAACCCCGGCAACGGCGGCGCCGGCATCGTCCTCGATGCCCTGGCCCCCCATCTGCCCGTCGAGCTGATCCAGATCTTCGCGGAGCCCGACGGCACCTTCCCCAACGGCATCCCCAACCCCTTGTTACCTGAGAACCGGGCGGCCACCGCCGCCGCCGTCCTGGAGCACGGTGCGGACCTGGGACTGGCCTGGGATGGCGACTTCGACCGCTGCTTTTTCTTCGACGAGCAGGGCCGCTTCATCGAGGGCTACTACCTGGTGGGCCTGCTCGCCGAGCGCCTGCTGGCCAAGGAGCCGGGCGGCAAGATCATTCACGACCCGCGTCTGACCTGGAACACCCTGGCCCAGGTGGACGCCGCTGGTGGTACCTGTGTGCAGTGCAAGTCCGGCCATGCCTTCATCAAGGAGCGCATGCGCGCTGAGAATGCGCTCTATGGCGGCGAGATGTCCGCCCATCACTACTTCCGCGATTTCGCCTATTGCGACAGCGGTATGATCCCCTGGCTGCTGATCATCGAGCATCTCGCCAAAACCGGTGAGCCGCTCTCGAAGCTGGTGGATGAGCGCATCCAAGCCTTCCCCTGCAGCGGCGAGATCAACTTCGAGGTGGCTGACACCCAGGCCACCATCGATACCGTCCTCGCAGCGGTGGCCTCACATGAGCCCAGCATCGACCGCACCGATGGCGTCAGCGTCGAATTCCCGGAGTGGCGCTTCAACCTGCGCGGCTCCAACACCGAGCCGGTGATCCGCCTGAACATCGAAACCCGCGGTGATCCCACTCGCCTGGCCCACGCCATCGACCAGCTCAGCGCCCTGATCACTGACTCCGGTTGAGTCAGGCCCAAGCCAGGTGGACGCCATTCGCAGCCGGCTGAACCGACAGGCCTAAGCCCGACATCCCGACATCCCGACATCCCGAAATAAAGAACACGCCCAATCCAAACAGGCATCCCAAATGAGCAAGCCGTGATTCCCGACCTCTTTCATCCCCCAAGCGAGATCCGCATCGGCGTCATCGGCCTGGGCTACGTCGGCCTGCCGTTGGCCGTGGAGTTCGGCAAGCAGCTGCCCACCCTTGGCTTTGACATCAGCAGCAAGCGCATCGAAGCCCTGAAGCAGGGCAGGGACCATACCCGCGGAGTCACGGGGGAGCAGCTCGCAGCCGCCAGCCAGCTCAGCTTCAGCGCTTCCGCGGAAGCGCTCAGCCCCTGCAACACGTTCATCGTCACCGTTCCCACCCCGGTGGACGAGCACAATACCCCCGACCTCACGCCCCTGCGCCAGGCCAGCCAGACGCTCGGTGCGGTATTGAAGAACGGCGACGTGGTCATCTACGAGTCCACCGTCTACCCCGGCGCCACCGAAGAAATCTGCGTCCCGGAATTGGAGCAAGCCTCCGGACTCACCTTCAACGTCGACTTCTTCGTCGGCTACAGTCCCGAGCGCATCAACCCGGGCGACCCGGAGCACAACGTCACCAACATCGTGAAGGTGACCTCTGGCTCCACGCCGGTTACGGCCAACCACGTGGATGCCCTCTACCGACGCGTCGTCACCGTGGGTACCCACAAAGCCAGCTCCATCAAGGTGGCCGAAGCCGCCAAGGTCATCGAGAACACCCAGCGCGACGTGAACATCGCGCTCATCAACGAACTGGCCATGCTCTTCCACAAGCTGGGCCTGGACACCGAAGAAGTCCTCCTGGCTGCCGGCACCAAGTGGAACTTCCTGCCCTTCCGCCCGGGGCTGGTAGGCGGCCACTGCATCAGCGTCGATCCCTACTACCTGACCTACAAGGCCCGCCAGATCGGCTTCCACCCGGAGATGATCCTGGCGGGCCGGCGCACCAACGATGGCATGGGCAACTGGATCGCCGAGACCACCATCAAGTTCATGATCAAGCGCGGCATGGCCGTTAAGGGCGCCCGCATCCTGGTCCTCGGGCTTGCCTTCAAGGAAAACTGCCCGGATCTGCGCAACACGCGGGTGGTGGACATCATCGGCGAACTGAAGAGCTATCACGCCGAAGTAGACATCTACGATCCCTGGATCGATGCGGCCGAGGCCAGGCAAGAGTACGCGCTGGAAGTCCTGACTGAGACGCCTGCGAAGGCCACCTACGACGCCGTGATCCTTGCTGTCCCACACCGCGAGTTCGTCATCGAAGGCGCTGCGGCCATCCGCAGCTACGGTAAATCCGCGGCTGTGCTGTTTGACGTCAAGTCCGCGCTGCCGGCAGCCATGGCGGACCTCCGCCTCTGACGTAAGCCATCGCAATGCCGGCCTCACACAGCAGACCTAAGCAGCACGATCCCTTACAGCCACTGTGCAGCCACCACCTACAACCACCACCTCCAAGGACCACCTCTTGAAGAAAGCTCTTATTACCGGCGTCACCGGCCAGGACGGCTCCTACCTGGCAGAGTTCCTGCTCGAGAAGGGCTACGAAGTGCATGGCATCAAGCGCCGTTCATCGCTGTTCAACACCGAACGCGTGGATCACATCTACCAGGACCCCCACGTCGATCACCAGCGCTTCGTGCTGCACTACGGCGACCTCACCGATGGCTCCAACCTGACGCGCATCGTCCAGGAAGTGCAGCCCGATGAGGTCTACAACCTGGGCGCCCAGTCCCACGTGGCCGTGAGCTTCGAGTCCCCGGAATACACCGCTGATGTCGACGGCCTCGGCACCCTGCGCCTGCTGGAAGCCATTCGCCTGCTGGGCCTCGAGAAGAAGACCCGTTTCTACCAGGCCTCCACCTCGGAACTCTATGGCCTCGTCCAGGAAGTCCCCCAGCGCGAAACCACGCCGTTCTACCCGCGCAGTCCCTATGCCGTGGCCAAGCTTTACGCCTACTGGATCACCGTGAACTACCGGGAGGCCTACGGCCTCTACGCCTGCAACGGCATCCTCTTCAACCACGAATCCCCGCGGCGGGGCGAGACGTTCGTCACTCGCAAGATCACCCGCGGCCTGGCCAACATCGCCCAGGGCCTGGAGAGCTGCCTCTACCTCGGCAACATGGATGCCCTGCGCGACTGGGGCCATGCCCGCGATTACGTGCGCATGCAGTGGCTGATGCTGCAGCAGGACACCCCCGAGGACTTCGTCATCGCCACCGGCGTGCAATACTCGGTGCGCGACTTCGTGCGCATGGCTGCGGCCGAGCTCGGCGTCGAAATCCGTTTCGAGGGCGAGGGAGTGGACGAGCGCGGCATCGTCGCCGCCATCACCGGCGACAACGCTCCGGCCCTCAAGGTGGGGGATGTCGTGGTCGCCGTCGATCCGCGCTATTTCCGTCCCACGGAGGTAGAGACCCTGCTGGGAGACCCGTCGAAGGCCAAGGCCGTGCTCGGCTGGGAGCCCGAGATCACGGTGGAGGAGATGTGCGCCGAAATGGTGGCCACGGACCTTCACGAGGCTCGGCGCCATGCCCTGCTCAAGGAGCACGGCTACGACCTGCCACTGACCCGGGAGTAATGCCATGACCCGCGACACCACACAGACTGTCTTCGTTGCCGGTCATCGCGGTA
>SLTB01000162.1 GCA_007130155.1 Pseudomonadales bacterium | reverse complement strand
CGGAACGGGAGACGATGCCCACCTTGCCGGGCAAGTGAATCTCACCCGGCATGATGCCGATTTTGCATTCGCCGGGTGTGATCACACCGGGGCAGTTCGGGCCTACGAGCCTTACGTTACCACGGGCCTCCAGCGCAGCCTTCACCGCCAGCATGTCGAGGGTGGGGATGCCTTCGGTGATGCAGACGATGAGTTCGATTCCCGCGTCCGCAGCTTCGAGAATGGAATCCTTGCAGAAGGCGGCCGGCACATAGATGACCGATGCCGTTGCACCCGTCTTGTCCACGGCATCGCGCATGGTGTCGAAGATCGGCAGGCCGAGATGTTCGCCGCCACCCTTGCCCGGCGTCACACCACCCACGAGTTGGGTACCGTACTTCAGCGCCTGCTCGGAGTGCAGGGTGCCCTGGGAACCGGTGAATCCCTGGCAGATGACCTTCGTATCCTTGTTGACGAGAATGCTCATGCCTTTCCTCCCGCGGCGGCGACAGCCTTGTCCGCTGCATCGGTCAGGCTTTCTGCTGCAGTAATATTGAGTCCCGAGTCGGCCAGACGCTTGCGGCCATTCTCCGCGTTGTTGCCCTCGAAGCGCACCACCACCGGCACGTTCACGCCCACTTCCTCCACCGCACCGATGATGCCGTCGGCGATGGTGGCGCAAGAGACGATGCCGCCAAAGATGTTGATCAGGACGGCCTTCACGTTGGTATCCGAGAGGATGATCTTGAAGGCTTCGGACACCGCTTCCTTGGTGGCACCGCCACCCACGTCGAGGAAGTTCGCCGGTGAGCCACCGCGATGCTTTACCAGGTCCATGGTGCCCATGGCCAGACCGGCGCCGTTGACCATGCAGCCGATGCTGCCGTCGAGCGCCACGTAGTTGAGGTTGAACTTCGCCGCATCCGCCTCACGCTCGTCCTCCTGGGAGGGGTCGTGCATGGCTTTCAGATCTGGATGGCGATAGAGGGCGTTGCCGTCGAGACCGAGCTTGGCATCGAGGCAGTGCACCTTGCCTTCCTTGGTGATCACCAGCGGGTTGATCTCCAGCAGCGCGCAGTCGTTCTCCTCGAACAGCCGGGCCAGCGCCATGAACACGCTGGTGAACTGCTTGACCTGCTCACCCTTCAGCCCCAGGGCAAAGGCAAGCTGTCGACCCTGATAGGGCTGCGCACCGACGTAGGGGTCGATGATCGCCCGCAGGATCTTTTCCGGCGTCTCCTCGGCAACCTTTTCGATTTCAACGCCGCCCTCGGTGGAGGCCATGAACACGACGCGGCGGCTGGAGCGATCCACGACGGCACCAAGATAGAGTTCACGGTCGATGTCGGTCAGGGATTCCACGAAGATCTTGCTGACCGGCTGGCCGTTCTCGTCAGTCTGAAACGTGACGATGTTTTTGCCGATCCAGCTGTCCGCGAAGGCCCGCACTGCGTCGAGGCTATCGCAGAGCTTCACGCCCCCCGCCTTGCCGCGGCCGCCGGCGTGGACCTGGACCTTGGCGACCCAGCGATCACCGCCGATTTTCTTGGCAGCTTCCACCGCTTCGTCAGCCGTATCCACAGCAAAGCCCGTGGAGACCGGGATCCCATAATCCCGGAACAGGCTCTTGGCCTGATATTCATGCAGATTCATATCGGTTCCCGTAGGTTGAACACCGGGTGCTCGCCACCCGGATGATTGCCGGCTTAAGCCAGCGTCACTTCTTGCGTTTGCGATTCGCCATGTGGATCGAGTGGCCATGCACCCCCATGGCGGCCTCGTGCATCGATTCCGACAGGGTCGGGTGAGCGAACATGGTCAAAGCCAGATCTTCGGCGCTGGCGCTGAACTCCATGGCAATGACGGCCTGGGCAATCAGTTCAGAGGCCTGGGGACCGAGGATGTGCACCCCGATGATGCGATCCGTCTCGGCATCAGTGATGATCTTCACCATGCCTTCCGTGTCGTTGGCTGCCATGGCCCGGCCGTTGGCCGCGAAGGGGAAACTGCCCACTTCGAAGGCCTCGCCGCTGCGCTTGAGCTCGTCTTCGGTCCGCCCCACCCAGGCCACTTCCGGATGGGTGTAGATCACGCTTGGCACTGCATCATAGTTCACCATGGGCTTCTTGCCTGCGATGCGCTCGGCGACCATCAAGCCCTCCTCCATGCCCTTGTGGGCCAGCATGGGACCACGCACCACGTCACCGGTGGCGTAGACGCCCGGCGCATCGGTCTCGCAGAGATCGTTGACGAAAATGAAGCCGCGCTCGTCCAGATTGACGCCACAATCCGGTGCCAACAGACCGTCCGTATAAGGACGCCGTCCGACCGCCACAATCAGGCGATCCACCTTGGCAACGTGCTCGCCGTCCTTGTCCTTGAAGGCCACTTCGACCTTTTTGTTCTTGATCTCCGAGCCGGTGACGCGGGTACCCAGGCGAATGTCGAGACCCTGCTTGCGGAAGCTCTTCAGAGCATCAGATGCGATGCGCCGATCCACCATCGGCAGAAAGTCGTCGAGGGCTTCGAGCACCACCACTTCGCTGCCCAGACGGCTCCAGACGCTGCCGAGTTCGAGGCCGATGACGCCGGCGCCGATGACCCCGAGTTTCTTCGGCACGCTGGACATTTCCAGGGCGCCGGTGGAATCGAGGATGTGCTCACCGT
>SLTB01000348.1 GCA_007130155.1 Pseudomonadales bacterium | reverse complement strand
TGCACGTCCTCGAGGACAACGGCTTCAACTGCATCGACAACCTTCCCGTGGGCCTGTTGCCGGCGCTGTTCGCACATGCCAGACCGCAATCGGCTCATTGCGCCGTCAGTATCGACGCCCGCAACCTGCCTGGCGATCTCGAACGTTTTCCAGAGATCCTCGAGGATCTGCAACAGGCTGCCGGCCCCGATCTCGCCGTGGAAGTGATTTACCTCGACGCCGATACCACCACCCTGGTGAGACGCTTCAGTGAGACCCGGCGCCGTCATCCGCTGTCGCGCAATGACCTCACGCTGCCAGAGGCCCTGCAGGCGGAAAGCGCATTGCTCGAGGGCATCGCCAATCTGGCCGATCTGACCATCGACAGCAGCCGTCTCAGCCACCACGAATTGCGGGAACTCGTCCGCACACGGGTCGTCGCCCATGGCAGCAAGGGTACATCGCTGCTGTTCATCTCTTTCGCCTTCAGCTCCGGGGTGCCTGTGGACGCGGATCTGGTGTTCGACGTCCGCTGCCTCCCGAATCCCCATTGGGTTCCAGAGCTGCGGGCGTTCAGCGGCCGCGATAGCGCTGTTCAGGAATGGTTCGGTCTCAACGATGAAGTGGAGAGGATGTTCACCGACATCCACCGCTTCCTGGACCACTGGCTGCCCGCCTACGCCCGCAGCAACCGCAGCTACATGTCGGTGGCCATTGGTTGCACCGGCGGTCGTCACCGCTCTGTGTACCTGGCTGAACGCCTGACAGACCGCTTCGCTGGCCTCTCTCACGACGTTCTCGTCCGCCACCGCGAACTGGGCTGAGCCATGGCTCAACGCAAGGTGCTCATCTGCAACAAGAAGGGTCTGCATGCGCGCGCAGCTTCGCGTCTGGTGCAGGTGGCCAGCGAGTTCAGAGCCGACGTCCGATTGTTGTTCGGCGACAAACAGGCCGACGGAAAAAACATCATGAGCGTGATGATGCTAGCGGCATCCATGGGCACTGAGATCATCCTCGAAGCCCATGGCGCCGACGCCGAAGCGGCCCTCGATGCACTGGCCCGGCTGATCGAGGCCCGCTTTGACGAAGGCGAGTGAGCACGCGCGCCTCTCTCATCGAAAAAGTCTTCAGCCGCGGATTCTGCAAGGCGTCAAACGGTGCCCATCGCCCCGCTGGGGGCTCCCACAACCTTCGATCATTGGAGTCGCCATGAGGCGGCGGCAAACTTGTGGGAGCCCGCCGTGCGGGCGATTGACCACTACAAAGCGCGGAACTTAACCGTTCCTTTCGCAATAGCTGGAGGAGCCCCTCGCCCTGCCCTCAGCTACCCGACAGGGTCATGCCGTCGATCAGCAGTGAGCCGCAGACGATGTTGCCAGGGCGCAGGGTGTCGTTGCCAATGGCATCGAGATTGCGGTACATGTCCCGAAGATTGGACGCCACCGTGACCTCCTGCACCGGATGACTGACCTGACCGTTCTCCACCCAGAATCCGGCGGCTCCCCGCGAGTAATCACCGGTCACACCATTGACCCCCTGCCCCATGAGCTCGGTCACCAGCAAACCACGACCGAGACGGGAAATCAGCGCAGGAAGGTCCAGCCCATCGTCGCTGATACGAAGATTGTGGACCCCACCCGCATTCCCGGTAGTGACCAGGCCAAGCCGGCGCGCCGAATAGGCGGACAGAACGTAGCTCGACAGGACTCCATCCCGCACCAGATGCTTCGGCGCCGTGGCGACGCCGTCACTGTCGAAGGCAGCGCTGCCCAACCCCTGGAGAAGATGCGGCCATTCTTCGATCTGAACCCGCTGGGGAAAGAGCTGCTGACCCAAGCCATCGAGCAAAAACGAGGATCGTCGATAGAGGTTACCGCCGCTGATGGCACTGACGAGATGGCCGAGCAGCCCGGCAGCCACATCGTGGCTGAACAACACAGGCACCCGCGCCGTGGGTACCGGCCGGGCACCGAGTTTCGCAACGGTCCGTTCGCCAGCCCTGCGCCCCACTGCTTCGACCGCTTCCAGAGCGCTTGCGGACCGGCCCACGGTAAACGCATAGTCGCGCTGCATCCCACCATCACGGCCGGCGATCACGGCCACTGAAAGGCCGTGTCGGGTGGCGACTTCGCTGCCGATGAAGCCATGGCTGTTGCCATAGGCGTGGCAGGACCGCCCGCTGGTAGTCGTTGAGCCGTCGCTGTTGGTGATGCGCTCATCGTAACCGAGGGCGGCCGCCTCGCAGATCCGCGCCAGCTCGGCGGCCTCGCCGACGTCAATGCCCCAGGGATGGTCAAGGTCCAGATCCGGCAGTGGACCAGTCGGCATGAGGGCGGCATCAGCAAGCCCGGCGGCCGGATCTTCGGCCATATAGCGGGCGATATTCAAAGCCTTGGCCACCGTCGCCTCGATGGCCGCCAGGGATGCGTCGGATGTGGAGGCGGAACCCTTACGACGGCCTAGATAGACGGTGATGCTGAAACCCTGGTCCCGGGTCTGCTCCACCGTCTCCACTTCACCATGACGGACGTTGACGGCCAGTCCTTCGGAACGGCTCACCGCCACCTCGGCAGAGTCGGCACCGCGTGCGCGGGCAATCTCGAGGATTCTGGCCACCCGATCCTCGAGTGCGGCCCGCTCCTTTGATGTCGTTCGCTCGCGAAGCGTCGATCGCCCCTGCTCTTGCGTCATGCCCAAGCTCTCCTTGACGTAGAATGGCCCTTCTTTTTTAACCGGTTGCTGAAGCAGTCCGTCCATGGACTTTTTTCAGGCCCTATCGAACCGCAAAAACAGGACCGCCTGCATGTACGACGAAAACGACGACGAGGCGCCATCGAAATCGCAGATCAAGCGCGAGATGCACGCGCTGCGTGACCTCGGCGAGCGCATAACCGAGCTGTCGCCCGCCCAGCGCAGCACCCTGTCTCTCGGGCCGCGGCTGCAGGCCGCCCTCGTCGAATTCGACCGCCTGCGCGCCCGCGAGGCCCGTCGCCGGCATTTGTCCTTCATCGGCAAGCTCATGCGCGAAGAAGACCTCGACACCGTTCGTACCGGCCTTGAGATGCTCGATGCTGCCAGCGCCCTCCATGCCCGCGCACTGCATACGCTGGAGGCCTGGCGCGATGCGCTCATAGGCAGCGACGCTCAGCTTGCCGCGTTCATCGATCGCTACCCGCAGGCTGATCGCCCCCACCTGCGTAACCTGATCCGAAGCTGCCGCCGAAGTAGCGACCAGGACGGCGAACACAGCGACAGCGCACGCCGGCACTATCGGGAACTGTTCCGCACGCTGCGCGAAACCGTCGAGCAATCAGGGATGCCGGCAGAGCCTCCACCGGACTGATCAGACCGCATCGCATCCTCAGCGAATCAATTCGCCGTGCCGCCTACTGTGACCGCATCCACCCTCAGGGTGGGCTGACCGACGCCCACCGGCACGGACTGACCATCCTTGCCACAGACGCCAACCCCGGAATCGAGCCCGAGATCATTGCCTACCATGGAAATACGATTCATCACCTCCGGGCCGTTGCCAATCAAAGTCGCACCGCGCACCGGCGCGGTGACCTTGCCGTCCTCGATCAGATAGGCCTCGGTGGCCGAGAACACGAATTTACCGGACGTGATGTCCACCGACCCGCCACCGAAATTGACGGCATACAGTCCGCGCTTCACCGACGCGAGGATCTCGGCAGGGTCATGGGCGCCGGCGAGCATGTAAGTGTTGGTCATGCGCGGCATGGGCAGGTGAGCATAGGACTGGCGGCGACCGTTGCCCGTAGGGGCGACGCCCATGAGACGGGCGTTGTGCTTGTCCTGCATGTAACCACGCAGGATGCCATCCTCGATCAGTACCGTGCGCTGAGTGGGCGTGCCTTCGTCATCCACCGTGAGGGAGCCGCGACGGCCGGCGATACTGCCTTCGTCCACCACCGTGCACAGCTTCGACGCCACCTGCTCACCCATGCGACCGGCAAAGGTGGACGTACCCTTGCGGTTGAAGTCGCCTTCGAGGCCATGCCCCACAGCCTCATGAAGCAGAACGCCCGGCCAACCCGGACCGAGCACCACAGGCATGGTTCCGGCCGGTGCCGCTACCGCATCAAGATTGACAAGCGCGGTGCGCACGGCTTCCTCAGCCCAGGACAGGGCCAGGTCATCATGGAGAAACATGCCGTAATCGAGCCTTCCGCCGCCGCCAGAAGAACCCCGCTCACGGCGCCCCCCTTGCTCGGCGATCACCGACACATTGCAACGCACCAGCGGTCGGACATCCGCTGCAAGCGTGCCGTCGCTGGCCAGGACCATGACCACTTCATGCACGGCAGCGAGGCTTACGGTGACCTGGCTGATGCGGGAGTCAAGCGCGCGGGCATGAGCGTCGACTCGATGCAGCAAAGCGATCTTGTCGGCATCAGACAGGCTTGCCAACGGATCGTCGCCGCTGTAAAGCGGCCTCGGCAACTGCCGGCCGGCAACCGCGACAGCTTTCGCTTCGCCACCAGTACGCGCGATCTGCCGCGCTGCGACTGCGGCCTTCTCTAGGCCAGGCCGTAGCAGTTCATCCGAATAGGCGAAGCCGGTCTTCTCGCCGCTGATGGCGCGCACGCCGACCCCCTGATCGATGCTGAAATGACCGTCTCGGACGATACCGTCCTCAAGCACCCAGCTTTCGCTGCGGCTGTACTGCAGATAGACATCGGCGTAATCGATACGCGGGCCAAGCATACTGCCAAGCACAACTTCCAAGGCGCGCTCGTCGAGTTCCGCTGGCGCCAGCAGGCGCTCGCGGACCAGGTCCCAGGCATCGATCACGAATCAGTCTCCTCAGGCAACAATAGGGGCACGAACTCATCCGGCCAGAAGAACGGATCCTCGAGCAGCCAGTCAAGGTCCGGGGCATCTGCGGGAGGCAGTCGGTCGGGCAGATCCACTTCATCGGCAAAGATGCTGACAAAGGTCACCTCCGGCTGGTCCAGGTTACCGCGAAGTCGATAGCGGGCGCTGGAGAATCGGTCGATTTGGTCGCGAAACACCCTCTCGGCCACCAGCACGCCGGCACCGGTGATGGGGTTCGCCAAAAGGATGGCATAGGCTGCATACCAGGGCAGATTCCGGCTCACCGGCAGCGTGACGATGATATCCCCGTCGAGCTCCTGACTGATCACGTCCAGCTCTGCGGCAATTCGGAAGCTGCTGGCAGGGCCAAGGATCTTCAAGGGTTGGGCGCTGCGCACCATGCCGGAATCGAAATCGAGGACACCGTCTATCTCGTCGAAAGCCATGCCTCGGCGATAGACATCGCTAAAGTCCAGCCGCATCCGCCGCGCGATGGCGGCGAAATTGAACAGCCCAATGACGCGCAACGGCCCGCCACCCGCGTCGACCTGAACAAAGCGACCACGCTCCACCTGGAAGTGAACGCGGCCATCAAGCGCTCGCGCGGTCAAATCACCCGGACCGCCCGGCCACGCCAGGTCCATGCTGAATGCAAACGTCTCCGCGTCCACCGTCGGTGCAAGGCCCCATTGCTCAAGGACGCTGCTCGACTCGACACCCGAGACCCGACCCTGGTAACGCGTCTGGGGACGGACTCCGAAGCGCCACTCGAAGCGGGATCGACCCTCTGCGTCGGCCCCGAGTTTCAGCCCCCGTAGATCAGCCTCGATACGCTCCACTACCAGCAGATCGGAGCCCGGACGCAGCTCGAAGCCCAGCGACCCGATATCGGTCCCAGCCCAGATCAATTGCGCCACTTGAACGTTCATGGCCAGGATGCGGGCGGGATCAAAGTCGGATGCAACGATAAAATCGCTGCCGTTGGCAGACTCAGCCAGAGGCCAGCGCAACCGTTCGAGTTCGATCTCGAGAGGTTCGTCGATGGCCGCCAGCAGGCGCCCAGACACCGGCTCGCTGTCGATCTCGAGGGCCGTAACCAGGGTCGACCCACTGACACGCAGCGCCGCCGGTCCCAGTTCCACGCCATCGAACAGCGTGCTGTGAAAGTCCAGCGCCACATCGAGCTCGGCGGCAGTTCGACTACGGGTCCGCGGCCGGCCACGGGCGACGGCAGCAGCTTCGATGGCCGTCAGCGCCGCCTGCCAAGCGCCAAGGTCGATACTTTCGACATCGCCGCGTCCGACCAAGCCATGCTCGGGAAGATCGGGCATCGGCGTCCCCAGCCCCAGAGCGCCGGCCACGAATTGCCGCTCCCGCATCTTGAAAGCTCCACTGTTCCGACCCCAGTCGACTGCCAGCGACCAGTCTGAGTCAGGTGCCGCAAGGAAGCGCAGCGCCAGCGGGCCACCACCATCGAGGGGAGCCGGAAGCCCTGTCGTCACCCCTTGCGCATCGGAGGCCAAATCCAGCGTCACGCGGCCATCAGGAGCCATGTTCAGGACCGCCAGATAGTCGAGTTGGCCCCTGGCACCGTCCAGCGTATCCACGGTGGTCCATCCCGCCAGCATGCCAGCGTCGGCACGGCCATCGAAGTCGATCTGGACTTCGGAGGAGCCGGGCATCATGGTCACCGCCAGCTGCGCCGTTACCGGCCCACCAAAGATCTCAGCGGAAAGCCCCGAACTGCTCAGCTCACCTGGATGGCGGTAATCGAGCCGCCCCTGCACCAAGCGGACGTCGAGATTGAGCATCGGCACGCGCAGCGTATCGACATCCAGGTCGACGCCGATCCGGGCACGCTCGAGCGCACTGCCGTCCAGCGGGATCGTAAGATCGTAGTCGAGACCGATCCGGCCGGAGGCTTCCCAGCCCGCCACACCCGCCATCAATCCGGTGTCCACATGCATGGCTTCAAGAAAGGCGAGGCCTGCACCCGCATCGGCGTGGCCGCCCCCCGACACTTCGAGTGCTCCCAGACGACCATCGAGCCCATCGAGCCTCAGGTCCATGTTCCGCAAATCGAGCCCCCCAAGCTCACCCGCGTCGATGCGGGCACTGAAGGCACGCCGCTCGACGAGAAACTGGCCCCGGACATCCCTCCCAACGGGCCAGCGAGGATCAAAGGCCAGGATGCCGTCGCGAATCTCCAAGAACAGTTCCGGCCGCAGGGGACCTGGGCGCAGATGCGGCAACAGCAGGCCACTGACGACCACAGCACCTGAATCCAGACGCCCTCCCCGTATGGCATTGACGAGCCAGCCACGGAGTTCCGGCGGCATGCGCGCAGGCAGGAATTCAGGCGTACGGCCAGCGTCGGCGCTCTGGATGCCAAGCATCACGCTCAGGCTGCGCTCACTCTCATCCTCGGGCAGATGCAGTGCGAAGGCGCCGTGGGCGTGGACGCCATCAGCGAAAATCTCGATATCGCGACCCTCCACTGCGACTATGCCCGGCGCGAAGGCAAGCTCCACCCGGCCACGACCCCGCTCATTGTCCCAGGCCTGAGAAAAGACATCTGGAAAATGCAGAGCAAAGGGTCCCGTGTCGAGATCAATCCAGCCACCACCTTCGTAGAGCACGATATCGAGGGCTGCCTGCGATATCCCGGGAGCACCGTCATGAGGTTGCAGGTGCAAGTCGTCGACCCGCGCCTGCAGGGCAAACCGGCCGCGACCGAACTCAATGAGCAGGCGTGCATCACGCACCTCCCCCTCCGGCGCCAACCCCGCGAGCCAGCGCTGCGCCAGCGGCGGCGCCCGCTGCGTGCTCTGGACCAGAGTGAGCAGCGGCGCACTGGCAAATCGCTCTGCCGTGATGCGCAGTTCCACCGCATCCGACTCACTTCGCCAGTCCGTGTCGAGGCCGGCGAGTTCAAGCGCGACGCCATCCACTTCGGCACTTCCGCGAAGCAGCCGCAAACGGCCGTTGGGTGCGCCGAGGCCGCGCGCCTGAAGCCCCACATCCACGTCCACGAGCCGCGGCCCGTTGACGAAGTCCAGTTCTGGCGCCCTTGCTTCGATGACGAGCTCGACACCGGAATCCGGATGCAGGTCCCCCACGATGACCAGGGTATCCAGCTTACCTTCGACCTGCGGCAGGCCCGGTAGCCAGCCCCGCGTGGCAGCACCGAGACGGAGATCCGCGAGCTCGACTCGGAATCTCCCCCGCGGCAGGGCTCCGGCAAAGGGATTATCTCGCAGGCGGTAGAACAGGCTGCCCCGGGAAAGCTTTGCACCCGCCGCTTCACGATATCCGAGCTCGAGGTGGCCGCGGCCCTCGCCGCCGCGATGCTGCAGCACCCCTCCGATGGACAGCGACTCCACCGTGCCAGCCTGAAGCCGATGGACTTGGATTTCGCCTGACTCGATGGACACGTAACCAGCGGTCTGGAAGAACTCCAGAATGTCGATGATGGCGATATCCGCTTCCGCCAAGCCGCCAAGCAGACGTAGCTGACCGTCGTCTTTGCGTTCGAGCTCCAGCCTCACGGCATCCAGCACCAGTGCCGCAGGTACCAGGGTCCGTCGCCAGATCGAGCGCAGGACATCAACTTCGAGCTGAATGCGGTCCGCCGCCATGGCCACTTTCTCATCCACGGGGCGCAGACGAACACCGTGGACGTCGACGATGGGGTGCAACACCTGGAACCTACCCGCGATCCTGTCGATCTCCACTTCGAGCCCGAGCCGCCCTGCGAGCTGCTCCGCTACCAGCTGCTCCGATCCGGCGAGCTGATGGACCATGACCCGCCCCGCCAACGTCACCAGCGCCACCGCCAGAAAGGACAGCAGCAGTAACCAGGCGGCGATGGCGGGCAGCCAGCCTCGAAGGCCGGAACGGGAAGCAAGCGCCATAGGAATGTCGTTCGCAGACACGGCGTAGCTCAGGCTAGGTTCTGCATCAACACCACGTCGAACTCCTCGACGCCATAGCAAGGTTCGACCTGGAACCGAATCGGTTGGCCGATGCGAGCCGCCAGACCCGCAACATCCGCCGCATTCTCGTCGAGCAGGCGATCCATCACCCGTCCACTCGCACGAACCAGGTAGGCGCCACGGGGAACCGGCTCGGTGCGCTTGGCCGCATCGCGCAGTATGGACCGGAAGATCTCGTGGCAGGTGGATTCCGGCGTTCGCGCCATACCCCGGCCCCGACACTCGGGGCAAGGCTCACAGAGCTGCTGCAGGAGGCTCTCGCGGGTACGCTTGCGGCTCATCTCCACCAGCCCGAGGTTAGAGAACCCGGAGATGCGAATGCGTGCCGGGTCGCCTTCACTGGCCTTCTCCAGGGCCCGCAGGACCTGACGCTGATGCTCAGGATCCATCATGTCAATGAAGTCGACGATGACGATACCGCCGAGGTTGCGCAGGCGCAGCTGGCGTGGAATGGCCGCCGCCGCTTCAAGGTTGGCGCGAAACACCGTCTCTTCAAGTGTATGGGCACCCACATAACCACCGGTATTGACATCGATGGTGATCATCGCCTCGGTCTGCTCGATCACCAGGTAGCCACCGGATTTCAAGGACACCTTGCTGTCCAGCGCCCGGCGAATCTCATCCTCGATGCCAAACCGTTCGAACATCGCTACCGGCTCGTCATGCAGGTGCAGACGATCACCGATCTCAGGCAGGAATCGGCTGATGTAGCGACGCGCACGGTCGAAGGTGTCAGCGCAATCGATGCGGATGGCCGACACTGACGGCGACACCAGATCACGGATGACGCGGATCTGCACCGGCAGTTCTTCGTAGACCAGACCGAAACCGCTGCAATCACGCTGCAAAGCGTCGATCCGCTCCCACATCCGGCACAGGAAGGCGAGATCGTCACGCAATGCTTCGGCGTCAGCACCCTCGGCCACGGTACGCACGATAAAGCCATGTTCGCTGGCAGCCTCGGCACGGATCCCGCTTACCCATTCACGCAACCGCTCGCGCTCTTCGTCGTCCTCGATGCGCTGAGAAACGCCGACATGCCCACTGCCAGGCATGAGGACGAGCAGCCGCGAAGGCAGAGCGATCTGGGTGGTCAAACGTGCGCCCTTAGTGGAAAGAGGATCCTTGGCCACCTGCACCAGGAGGACGTCACCTTCGCGCAGAAGTTCGGTGATGCAAGGCTCGCGAGGCTGCAGCTCACCGCGAATAGTAGAGCGCAGGTCATTGACATGCAGAAAGCCAGGCCTGGCAAGACCGACTTCGACGAAGGCCGCCTGCATACCGGGGAGGATGCGCACCACCCTGCCCCGATAGAGATTGCCGGTGACACTGCCACCGTTTGCCCGTTCGAGGTGCAATTCCTGCAGGCTGCCGTTCTGGACCAGGGCGACCCGGGTCTCGAACGGATTCACGTTGATGAGGACTTCTTCCTTCACCACGGTGTGATCGACTCCCCTGCCAGCGGACCGGCGTGATCTTCATGACGGTCCTCATGAAGGCAATGCTGCACGTCTACAAACAGATGACAGCTTAGCAGGCTATGACGGCGTATTTTCCAGGCTCCAAATCGGCCCCCAATGACGTCTTCTGCCATCCGCACCTCGGTGTGCCTTGCGCGTGAGCCCCGGAGGGGGCCGAAGAGGGTGTCGCAAAAGGTTGGCAAGACTCCGTGGGAGCGGCTTCAGCCGCGAATGGACTGCCAGAAATCAATGACTTGCGGGGTCATTCGCGGATAAATCCGCTCCCACAGGGGCGCC
>SLTB01000305.1 GCA_007130155.1 Pseudomonadales bacterium | reverse complement strand
TGCCTGGTGTCGGATGGGTGCCTGCTGACCCGGCAGCTCGTGCCGGAGCGGACGAGTACTATTTTGCGCCCGAGCAGTCCCTCTCGGGCTTCGGCCGTCTTGATGCCCGACGCGTGGAATTCAGTGCGGGTCGACAGACCGCTGTACGGCTGCTGCCCGACTCGGAAACACTTTCCCATCCTGCATGGCTGACGCAGTCGGGTTTTCACGCCGAGTGGTCGCCTGATGTCGTTGATCTGCAGGTCTTACTGGCGCCTCCGACCCTGCTTGAGACACCGATCGCGTTCAGGGTTACTCGGGCGCATCCTGATCCTCCTGGCCACGCAGAAGACTGATTCCTGTTTCTGCAGAGGCGTCGGTTTCCGGCAGACGGTACTCGGAGACGATGCTTTCGAGCTTGAGCATCTGACTTCGGTTCATTTCGGTGAGTTCACCCGTTTCCATCATACTCGTCAGAATCTCCTTCGCACCGGTCTCTATCTCGGTCATGCCGTTCACGACGTCGGTGGAGATATCCTGTACGGTCTGCATCGCCTGTCGGATTTCCGTGCTTCGTTCCGCCATGCGTCTGGAACTGCCATTCAGTCGCCCGGTGAACTCCCGGACGCTCTGTGTTGAACCGAGAACCTCCCTGCTGCCGAGTGCGAGCTCCTGCATGCTTTCCGAGATCTCTTTCATCGCCGACGCGAAGTCCTGCATTCCGGTCTCGAGATCTTCGAAGGATGTCATGGAGGCTTCGCTCGATCGGGTCGCCTCAGAGATTTTTGAGGTTATGTCACGGAGGGTACGATCGATATTGCCCGCATTCTCGCTGGTGCTCTCTGCCAGTTTTCGTATCTCCTCAGCGACGACCGCGAACCCCCGACCTGCTTCGCCGGCGTGTGCGCTTTCTATTGCCGCATTCATGCTCAGCAGATGCGTCTGTTCGCTGACTCCGTTTATGATTTCAATGATCTCAAGTATGTTGTCCACGTCCTGGGAAACGCTTCGAATAGTGGAGGTTGTAGCCTCCATTTTCTCACTCCCCTCGCGAACACTGGACGAAATCTCGTCCGCGCGGACCCGACGCTCCTCGCTGAGTCGGGCGACGTTCTGCACGTTTGCCGCCATCTGCTCGATAGAGCTCGAAATCGACTCAATATTCTCGGTCTGCACTGACATGTCACTGCGCAGCGTCTGAATCTTCTCGTCGATAGAACCGACGGCTTCGCCCGAACCAAGGACGCTCTCGTTCAGTGAGTCGAATCGCTTCCGTATATTCTCGATGTTCCGGGTGATCTGGTTCAGGGCGGACGCCGATTCCTCGTTGGCTGCGCCGAGGGTCTGTTGAAGCTCGTCGGCGCGGCGGATTGCCTCGACAACAGATGACAGAAACACCAGAAGACTCTTCGTCACAGTCTGAACGTCAGACGCGAGAGCGCCGATCTCGTCCCGGGTCTTATCGGTGTACACGACAGTAAGGTCACGCTCGGCGATTCTGTTTACCGCAGCTGCCATGCGAGCCACCCGGACCGTAATCCTGCGTGTATAGAGGACCATGAATGACATGCCGCCAAGGGTCATGACGCCAGCCACGAGCAGGGAAATCAGCAGAAACCGGTCGATGATGTTGCGGGACGTCTCGGAGATAGCGTCGCTGATGAGGCCGAGCCGATCGGTCACGAACTCTGCTGACAGACCGACAACGCGCGTTATCGTGTTTTCGGTGTTCAGTATGCGAAACCGCAGAGCCTGGCTTGCCTGGTCATCGCGGTCCTGAAGTGCTCGGGCCATTCGCATAAGCCCGTTGCGGTCGATCAGGGTCGGAAGGTCGGTGTCGAGAATGACTCTGATGTTCTCGTCTGAACGACGGAACTGTTCCAGATTCAGCTCCCAGACCGACAACGATCCCCGGGCGACGTTCCTGATCTCGGCGGGCAGCATGCCAAGCGCAGGATGGGCGGCCAGCTCCTGCATTGCAACCAGTGCGTCTTCACGGCGTTCAAGATACCGTGTATACGCAGGCTCGAGGGATTCGTTTGTGGTCAGAAGGTTCTGTGAAGCGATGGTGGAACTGCTCGTAGCTAACAGTGCTCTCTGTGTTGCAGTCATGAGTTCCTGAAGCTGGCGGGCACTCTGTACAGTGACGACCAGGAATCCGATGCTCACAAAGAAACCAATAACAACTACAAAAATAGAGAGATTCAGTTTAGTACCGAGTTTCATGATTATAAGTGTAGCCCGTGCGGATACGGAGCACAAGAGAATCAGCTTTCGTTCCATCGTCGTTGACATCGCACGATCCATTTCCTATTCTCATGACAACCCCGCATTCCACGATGCATAGCGTAAACGAGGTATTTCATGTCAGATCTGCAAACTATCGCCCAGGGCCTTACATCTCTTGATCCAGAGCTTGCCAGAGTTCTTGAGCAGGAATACGGGCGTCAGAGCGGCAATCTCGAACTGATTGCCAGTGAGAACTATGCACCTCCCGAGGTGCTTGAGGTGGCCGGCAGTATCCTTACGAACAAGTACGCTGAGGGGTATCCGGGAAAGCGGTACTACGGTGGCTGCGAGTTTGTGGATATTGCCGAGGATCTTGCACGGTCCCGCGCACGCGAGCTGTTCGGAGCCGGGTACGTGAACGTACAACCCCACTCAGGCAGTACGGCCAATATGGCTGTCTATTTCAG
>SLTB01000350.1 GCA_007130155.1 Pseudomonadales bacterium | reverse complement strand
TCAACCAGTAGATCATGACGTTGTCGAGCAGTTCGTCCTTGCTGAGGACATTCTCCGGGTGACCATCGCAGTCCATCCATGACCAGTACTTCTCGATGATCCAGGCAGCCTGACCCACCGGTGAGTCTGCGAGGCCATAGCCCAAGGTCTGCGGTCGCGTGGACTGCTGCTTGGAGTAGCCGGAGTCCCAATCCTGATAGTGTTTGATGCCCGTCAGCGCGGCTTGCTCCGCCGGTGTCAGGTCGCCCATGGTTTCAGGATCGGGTGGTGCTATGGGCATGTTCAGGTGGATGGCCTGGCAGGCCCCCTTGTCCTGGATGGCGATCATGGTGGTGACCAGGGCCCCCCAGTCTCCACCCTGGGCCAAATAGCGATCGTAGCCCAGGCGACGCATGAGCGCGTCCCAGACCTCGGCGATCTTCTCGACGCCCCAGCCGGGTACGGTGGGTTTGTCCGAAAAGCCGTAGCCTGGCAGGGAGGGGCAGATCACGTGGAAGGCGTCCGCCGGATCACCGCCATGGCTACCCGGATCCGTCAGCGGGCCGATGACCTTGTGGAACTCCATCACCGAACCCGGCCAGCCGTGGGTCACCAGAAGCGGCAGAGCGTTCTCGTTAGGCGAGCGGACGTGGAGGAAGTGAATGCCGAGCCCATCGATCTCGGTGCGGAACTGGGGAAAGCCGTTGAGCAGCTTCTCGGCGCGGCGCCAGTCGTACTGCTCCTGCCAGTAGCGTGCAATCTCCTGAGTGTAGGTCAGCGGGATGCCCTGGGACCAGTCGCCTGGGGTTTCCGGATCAGGCCAGCGGGTTCGCGCCAGCCGTTGGGCCAGATCTTCGAGGTCGGCTTCGGGGATGTCGATTCTGAAGGGGCTGATGGCGTTGCTCACGTGGCTCTCCTGCCTGCGGGGGTCAGCCCGCAAGCTATCACATCACAGGTGACTCGCCAGCCGTGGTTCAGGGACGGAGGCGGAATCCGGCGTGTACCTGGCGTCCAGGCGTGGTGTAACCGAGTACGTCCTGATAGGCCTCGTTGCCGAGGTTGTCGCCACGCAGGAATAGATCCAGTCGCGGGCTGACTGTCCAACTTGCAGCGGCATGAATCAGTACATAGTCGCCGAGGCTTACCCTCGTGGCGGGGAAGGTGACGAAGGAGAGGTCCCTGCGTTGGCCGGTCCAGATCACATCGCTGCGCAGCCGCAGGCGGTCGTTGGCGAAGGTCCTCGTCAGGCTGATGGCGCCGCTGTGGCGCGGTCGTCTCAGCTCGCGAATCTGGCCGCCAGCAGCTTGCGGTTCCGTGGCATCGAGCCAGGCATAGCGCGCGGTCAAGGTGGTCGCCGCATCCGGCTTTACGGTCAGGCGTGCTTCGACTCCCTCACGTTGACTGTTGCGATCACGATTGCGTGCGGTGAACGAGCCGGTATCGGCCTCGAACACGAAGCCGTCGATCTCTCGCTCGAGGCGCGCGCGGTGCCAGAGCAGCTCGAGTTCGGCCTGGCCTTCCAGGAACGCCCGGGTCCAGCCTAGTTCCACTGCCCGGGACCGCTCGGGATCGAGGTCGGGGTTGCCCTGGAAGGTATCCGGCGTGAAGCCGAAACGTTCCGTGAAGGCGGGGTTTTTCACCGCGGTGGCATAGGTCGCCCAGGCGACGCCGAGTTCGGCCGGCAGCAGGGCACGAATGCCGGTGCGCCAGGTGATGGCGTTGGCGAAATCGCTGTTCCAGTCCTGGCGGATGGCGGCCGTGAGGTGGATGTTGTCTGCGGGCGTGGCGCGCCACTCGACGAGGCCGGCCTGCTGCCGCAGGCGCTGATCCTGGTTGGGATCACCGAAGAACGTGGCCTGACCGCGCTGACGGAATCGCTCCTGCTCGGTTTCCAGCGCGAAAATGAGCTGCTGACTGCCGCCGAGGGCGTGTTCGAACGCGTAGGCGGACTGGGCTACAGCGCGGAGGCGGCGACCGAGGCGGGCATCGGTGGCGGTACCGTCAGCAAAATCCTTGTGCCGGGACCCCAGGGCCTCGACGGTCAGGCGGTGACGCCAGTCTTCATTGGGGGTGAAATCCAGGTGCATGCCTGAGATGACCCGACGGATAGAGGATTCGCGATCACCATCCACGGGCAGAAAGTCCGGCGCGGCGGTGGGATCGAACTCCACGCTGGCATCGAAGCCTCGGACGGTTCCTGTTAGCGTCAGGTCCGAGGTGATATCGAGGCTGCCGCGAAGATTGAGGGTGGTCACGGTGTAGCCGTCGGAGTCACCGGGGCCCATGGCGATGTTCTCGCCGCGGGTGTCGTAGTGATCGGCGATCATCGTGATCTGTCCCTGCTCGGCTGTGGTCCCGGCACCCAGGGTGATTTCCCGGGTGCGACGGCTGCCGGCGCCCGCCCGCAGCTCGATGCCGTCGATGGTGGGCGTCCTCAGGTGCAGGGCGCCGGCCACGGCGTCGCTGCCCCAGAGGGCGCCGCTGGCACCGGGCAGCAACTCGATGGCCTCCACGGTCGGGCCGCGGATGTGGGCGAAGTCATAAGCCGAACCGATGGCGGGATCATTGACCTTGAAGCCGTCGACGCGAACCTGGATATGGTCCGCCTCCGAGCCGCGGATGCGGACCTGGGTGAGCGTGCCCGGACCGCCGCTGCGGGACAGGGCAGTGGTGGGCAGGGTACGCAGCAGGTCCGTAAGGAACGGAGATTCCG
>SLTB01000167.1 GCA_007130155.1 Pseudomonadales bacterium | reverse complement strand
TGCGGCTCAGGACGAGGGGGCGGCAGGGCGGGTGGCGGTTCCGGCATGACCGGCAGTGGCCGAGGCTCCGGAGGCTCATCCGGCCCGGAAAAAAACATCGTCCCGGCGATGACCGCGATGACGATGGCGACGATGGCGATCCAGTGCCGCATGTCCATGGTCCACTTCCCCTCGACTCCAAGGTGATCAACACAGTCTAGACTACGCTCTAAGGCATCGATTCACCGCCTCGGGTGCATTTCCATTAGACTTCCACAGTTGCGAGGTTGTCCCGATCGACCCGCCTGTGCGGTGCCGCAGGCAACCTGTTCGCCAAGCCTTTTCCACCCATGCAATTTACCAACAAAGATGGAGTAGCGCTCATGAGTGTGGCGCAGATGGACATCCGTAGCGTCTCCGACGCGCTTGGCGGCAAGGTGGCTCTCGACTCGGTCATCCGCATCCGCGGCTGGGTCCGCACCCGCCGAACCTCCAAGGGCGGATTCTCCTTCATCGCCGTCAACGACGGCTCCTGCTTCGACGCCATCCAAGTGGTTGCCGATCGGGCCCTGTCTAACTATGAAACGGACATCACGCATATGACGCCGGGCTGCTCGGTGATCGTCGACGGCACACTGGTGGCCTCCGAAGGCCAGGGCCAGGACTTCGAGATCCAGGCCAGCGCCGTGACCCTGATCGGCCACGTGGACGATCCCGAGCACTACCCCATCGCCAAGAAGCGCCACACCTTCGAGTACCTGCGCAGCGTCGCCCACCTCCGTCCGCGGACCAACACCTTCGGCGCCATCGCCCGGGTGCGCAACTGCCTGTCCCAGGCCATCCACAGCTACTTTCACGAGCAGGGCTTCGTCTGGGTGAATACGCCCATCATCACCGCCAGCGACTGCGAAGGTGCGGGCGAGCTGTTCCGGGTCAGCACCCTGGATACACTGAATCCGCCGCGGACGCCCGAGGGTGGGGCCGACTTCAAGCAGGACTTCTTCGGCGAGGAGGCCTTCCTCACCGTATCCGGTCAACTGCAGGTCGAGAGCTACTGCCTGGCACTCTCCAAGGTCTACACCTTCGGACCGACCTTCCGGGCCGAAAACTCCAACACAAGCCGTCATCTGGCCGAGTTCTGGATGGTGGAACCGGAGGTCGCCTTCGCCGATCTCGCTGCCAACGCCACCCTGGCGGAGACGCTGCTCAAGCACGTCCTGACCCGGCTGCTCGCGGAGCGCGCCGACGACATGGGATTCTTCAATCAGCGCATCGACCCCGGCCTCATCGAGCGGCTCGAGCACGTCATCCAATCCCCCTTCGAGCGTGTGCCCTACACCGAAGCCATCACCATTCTCGAAAAGGCCGGCCGCAGCTTCGAGTTCCCGGTGGCCTGGGGTCGCGACTTGCAGAGCGAACACGAACGCTACCTCACCGAGGAGCACGTAGGCCGACCGGTCGTAGTCACCGATTACCCCAAGGACATCAAGGCCTTCTACATGCGTGTCAACGACGACGACCAGACGGTCGCGGCGATGGATGTGCTCGTTCCCGGCGTCGGCGAGATCATCGGAGGCAGCCAGCGCGAAGATCGCCTGGACGTCCTCGATGCCCGTCTCACGGCGCAGGGACTCGGCGACGAACTATGGTGGTACCGGGATCTTCGCCGCTACGGCAGCGTCCCCCATGCAGGCTTTGGTCTCGGTCTCGAACGGCTGCTGCTCTACGTCACCGGCATGGAGAACATCCGCGACGTGATCCCCTTCCCCCGGGTGCCGAACAACGCCAGTTTCTAGCGCATCAACCCCTCGCGCTGCAGATCCGCAGAATCATGCCGACCATCGAGCAACCCGGATGCGGGCGCCATCCAGTCGACGGATCATGCGCCCCGATCCTTCCTGCCTCACCTGAAGCGATAGTTGAGCCCTATATGTACGCGATGCTAACATCGCGTTTCGCCCGGGGTGCCCCAGGCGAAACGCACTTCCAGGCCTAGTCAGTCGAGACCACTGCCGGATGTTCCACCTGACGCCCGACGAAGACACCGGGGGCCACACTAAGGGACTCGACGCGCCGACCTCCGAAGGTGGTCAGACAGTCGATCCTGACCTCGGTGCTGGCGCCTCCGATGAGGGCGAAGCCGTTCATGTAGTAGCGCCGCGAGTCGTCATCTTCGTAGATGTAGTAGTTGCTGGCGACATGACGCATGTCCACGGCCCCCTCCGCCGCCGCGAGGCAGTTCTGGTAGCCCCGCGACTCCGATACCGAGCTGCGAGGAGGTGTGGCAACGGCCGCAGGCAGTGCCAGGGTAATGGCCAGGGCGAGGATGGTGAAACGATGGATGTTGTTCATCGAGGTGACCTTCCGGTTGCAATGAAGTGTTACTTAAAGTAACGATAACCGGCAGGCCTGGGAACGAACATTACGTAGAAGCCTTCTCTCAGAAACGCTGTCCCAGTCCACCAGTAGAGGTCCTCGAATGGCCGCTCACGTGCCCGATGCTCTGGATTGGAATCTGGTCAAAACCTTCGTGACGGTCGCCGAATGCGGCAGTCTGGCCGCCGCAGCCGCCGTGCTGGGATTGGCGCATCCCACCGTGGCGCGGCACGTTCAGACCCTGGAGGCGGCCCTCGGAGTTCCCCTCTTCGACCGCCGCGCCAGCGGCCTGAAGTTGAACGCCGCCGGTCGGAACATGGTCAGCGCCGCAAGCGAGATGCAG
>SLTB01000068.1 GCA_007130155.1 Pseudomonadales bacterium | reverse complement strand
TTCACCATCGAGGGTGAGCAGCACGCTGACGGTGCGATCGAGCCGTTCCTCGTGGAGGCTGGTCATCTGGGTGATGGACAAAGCGGAATCCGCAGTGAAGGGTCGTCGAAGCTCAGCCGCTCGCAACTTTACCTGCGGCAGGCTCTTCGGACCAGCGAGTGCTTCCCGAATGACCCGCGGCTCAGCCCGTGGCCTGACCGCGGATGACCTCGTCACTGGTGAACAATGCGCTCAGTTCCTGTTCGTCGGCCGCGAGGATCCTGTCCACCCAACCGTGGAAGTTCTGGCCGCCGCTCTCGTTGCGCCCGAAAAGCACGTGGCTTCGGGCTTTGGCGGCCAGCGCCGTCTGCAGTCTCAGGCCGGTTTTGTAGTCCTCGTCCACCACCACGTATTCGAGGAGCTTGAACTGCTCAGTCGCAGCGGACCGGTCGGCCTCGCTGGGCTCCTTTTCCATCAGGTAGTACTGGGTGGTGGTGGACTCGCCCACGGTCGGGCCGGGCAACAGCTGCGACAGCATCACGCTGCGGCCCCCGCCCATGAAGGAGGCAATGGAAATGTGCGGGAAGATGGTCCAGACGCCGGTCATGAGGTCGGCCATGGGCCACTCGGACTCTGGTAACTCGGCAAGATGAGCGAAGCGGTTCGGGGAAATCACCCGCTGGTGCGGACCCCAGCCGTAGTAGTTGGCCTGGGGGGAACGGTCCCCACCAATGGTGTTTTTGTGCAGCACCGGGAGATGGTAGAGATCCAGATAGCCGTCATAGGCCACCTTCCAGTTCGGGCCAGCCACCGTGCGCGATTCGAACAGATTCCAGGTCTCGAAGCCGAAATGCCCGAGCAGTTCGTCGTAGCCGGACAGGAAGGCGTCGATGTCAAGCTTGGAGCTGGCGTCGAGGATGACCCAGATCAGACCGCTGCGCTCGGCAACGGGCAACGACGTGAGGCCGTGGCAGCTCATGTCGATGTCGCCGAACTCGTGGCGGGACGCGATGCCTACCAGCGCGCCATTCTGGTCAAAGGACCAGCCGTGGTAGGGGCAGATGAAGCGGCGTGAGCGGCCGCTGCCCTCGACGAGCTGGGCGCCACGGTGGGAGCAGCTGTTGAGGTACGCTCGGACGTTACCTTCGGCATCGCGCGTGATGAACACCGGTACCCCCACCGGTTCCATGGCCTTGTAGTCACCCGCTTCCGGCAATTCGCAGCTTGCGGCCAGAAGCAGCGGCACACGTTTGAAGATCCGCTCTTTCTCGAGCTCGAAGCGGGCCGGATCGGTGTAGTGCTCGGCAGGGATCCGGGCCACATCCGGGGCCAGTTCCATGGTGCCCTTGGCGTGGTGATCGAGATTGTGGCGTGCCATGGCGATCAGTTCGCTCTTGGACATGGTCCCTCCATTCTTCTGGGTGTCTACAGGGATTACGCTACCGTAAGCAGGCGCGCGTGAATGCTGGCGATATCGAGGGTTGTCCGCAACGCCCTGGGCGGCGAGGCGGAGCTTCCTTGCCCCCTTCACTGTGCTCGTATACAAGACGGAGAGTCATTCAAGTTTGCTTGGGAGTTGCCTGACCATGAGTGCAGTAGGTGCGTTGGATGGAATCAAGGTGGTGGACCTTTCGGTCATGATTTCCGGGCCGCTGGCCGGCATGATGCTGGCCGATCAGGGTGCGGACGTGATCAAGGTGGAGTCGCCCGGTCTCGGTGACATCATGCGATTTCTGGGCAGCAGCAAGGGGGGCGTCACCGGCATTTTCCTCAACAACAATCGCGGCAAGCGCTCCCTGGTCCTGGACCTGAAAAAGTCCGAGGGGCTGGACGTGCTCAAACGCCTGATCAGCGAGGCGGACGTCCTGATCCAGAACTTCCGTCCCGGAGCCATGGAGCGCCTGGGTCTGGGTTACGAGGATGCGGCGCAGCTCAACCCCAACCTGATCTACACCTCCATCTCCGGCTATGGTCCCGACGGTCCGTTCAGCCATCGGCGCGTCTATGACAATGTCATTCAGGCGGGGTCAGGGCTGGCCTCTGTGCAGACCGATCCGGCCACCGGCATCCCGTCCATGTACCGGACCCTGGTCTGCGACAAGACCACGGCCTACACCGCGGCCCAGGCCATCACCTCGGCCCTCTTCGCCCGGGCCATGGGCAAGGCGGCTGGACAGCACGTGATGGTGTCCATGCTGGATACGGCCATCGCCTTCATGTGGCCGGACTCGGCCATGGATGCGGTGTTGCTCGATGATGACGTCAAGCGGTCTCCCACCATTGGCGCCAACTATGCGGTGACCCAGCTTGCGGACGGCTACGTTTCGGCGGGAGCGGTCAGCGACGCCGAGTTCAAGGGGTTGGTCGCGGCGCTCGGTCATCCGGAAATGGGGGAGGACCCCCGCTTCGCCTCGGCGCTCAGCCGTACTGAGCACTTGATGGAACTGGTCACGCTGATGCGGCAGTACGCCGCGGAGACCACCATCGACGTCTTCCTGGCGCGCTGCGACGAGTTCGACGTGCCGGCTTCGGCCATTCTCAAGCTCGAGGATGTGGCCGATGATCCCCAGGTCAAGCACAACCAGGTCTTCTTCGAACGCGAGCATCCGGTTGCCGGACGGATTCGCGAGCCGCGTCCGGCGGCGCGGCTGTCCGCCACGCCACAGCGTGTAAGTGATCCGGCGCCACTGTTTGGACAGCACAGCGACGAGATCGTGAGGGAGTTGGGGCTCGATGCGGCGGCGTTACGAAAGGCTGGCGTGATTCACTGAGGCATTTGCGCTTGCCCCGAGTACCCGTTCAGCGTTCGACGATGGCGGCCACGCCCATGCCGCCTGCGGTACAGATGGAGATCAGCCCCCGACCTGAGCCTTTTTGCGCCAAGGATTCCGCCAGGGTGCCGAGAATGCGTGCGCCGGTGGCAGCGAAGGGGTGACCAATGGCCAGCGAGCTGCCTTGGGGGTTGATGCGCTGGCGATCGATGGGGCCCAGCGCGTTCGCAAGGCCGGTGCCGAGGCCGAGCCGGTCGCGGCAGTACTCCGGCGACTCCCAGGCCGCCAAGGTGCAGAGCACCTGGGCCGCGAAGGCCTCGTGCAATTCGTAGCTGTCGAAGTCCTGCAGGTTGAGCCCCGTTCGTGACAGCAGTTCGGCGACTGCCACGGTGGGCGCCATCAGCAGCCCCTCATCCGCATCGACGAAGTCCACCGCTGCGCTCCGGCCCGCCCGCAGCCAGGCTGCCACAGGCAGATCATGGTCTTCGGCGTAGCGTTCGGAGGTGAGCAGCACTGCCGCCGCACCGTCGGTGAGCGTGCTGGAGTTGCCCGCCGTGAGGGTCCCTGCATCAGAGCGGTCGAAAGTGGTTTTGAGCTTGCCGAGCTGCTCGAGGCTGGTATCGGCGCGGATGTTGTTGTCCCGCAGCACGCCGGCATGGGGGATCACGAGCTCATCGAAGAAGCCCGATTCCCAGGCTGCGGCAGCAGCCTGATGGCTGGCCAGAGCCCAGGCATCCTGATCCTCGCGGCTGATCCGCCAGGTTCGTGCCATGCGCTCGCAGTGCTCGCCCATGGACAGTCCGGTTCTCGGTTCGGCATTGACGGGCGCCTGGGGCGTGAGTTCGCCAAGCCTCATGCCCTTCAGGGCAGCGAGGCGACCGCGCAGGCTCTTCGCCTGGGTCAAACGCAGGAGGCGCTGTGCGAAGCGTCGGCTGAACACCACCGGTGGATCGCTGGTGGTATCGGTGCCGGCAACGATAGCGCAGTCGATCTGACCGCTGGCGATCTCGGCGCCGGCCATCAGGGCAGCCTGCAGGCTGGTGCCGCAGGCCTGCTGCAGGGTGATGCCTGGCGTGAGCGGTGACAGACTGGTTGAGAGCAGAGCTTCTCGGGCCAGATTCCAGTCCTTGGAGTGAACGGTCACGGCACCGGCGATCACCTTGTCGATTGGCCTGCCCGCGAGTCCGAACCGATCCGCCACACCTTCGATGGCCGCGCTGAGCATGTCCAGATTGGTCTCGTCGGCATACAGCGTATTGGAGCGGCAGAACGGTATGCGGCGGCCGCCGATGATGGCGATGCGTTGCAGGTCACTCATGATGGGCCTCGGCTTGCTGTTGCTGGCGATACCATAACGGTCCGCCCCGGAATGGGGCGAAGCCGGTGCCGAAGATGAGGCCGGCATCGAGCAAATCGGCATCTTCCACGACGCCGTCGTTGAGGCAGGCCTGACACTCGTCGAGGAAGGGATCGATGATGGCTTGGGCCAGGGCGTCGAGGTCGTGGCCGTCGGCGGCCTGGCGGTCCTTCTCGGGTTTGTCCTTCTTCCAGATGTAGAAGCCCTCGCCGGACTTCTTGCCGAGCTTGCCGTCTTGCACCATGGCTTCGAGCAGCTGGCGATCCTCGGTCGTTTCGGCGTCGCCATCCGTGCCGAGCAGCGTTGTCATCACCTCGAGGCCCACGTCGAGGCCGACGGTGTCGATGAGCTCCACTGGGCCTACGGGCATGCCGAACTGTTCCGCGGCAGCGTCGAGTGCTTCCTTGGGAATGCCCTCCCGGTGCAGGTGCATGGCGGCGCGCATGTAGGGCAGCAGCACGCGGTTCACCAGGAAACCGGGTGTCGCCGTCACGGCCACGGCGTACTTGCCGATGGCCGTGGCGAAGCTGGCGCCATCGGCGACCCGTTTCGGGTCTGTGGCATCGTCTTGGACCACTTCTATCAGCGGCATGCTCGCCACCGGATTGAAGAAATGCAGTCCGATCAACCGCTCCGGTTCTTCCAGAACATCCGCCAGATCGGCCAGCGGGATCGCAGAGGTGTTGGTGGCGATGATGGCGTGCTGGCCGATGCGTCCGCGCAGCCCTTCGAAAAGGGAGCGCTTAGCGTCACGGTCCTCGAAGATGGCTTCGATGATCACGTCGGCGCGCTCGACGCCGCTCCCTTCCACATCGGCGCGCAGCCGGGCGCGGGCGGCGGCCACGGCCGCGGGACGCTTCAGCCGGCGTGTAAACAGCTTGTGCGCCCGCTCGATGGCGGGTTCCACATACTTGGCCTCGCGGTCCTGCAATGTCACATCGAGGCCGCGCAAAGCGCACCATGCAGCGATGTCTCCTCCCATCACGCCGGCGCCGACGACGTGGACGCGACGGGCCTTGAAGTCGCTGCGTTTGCCTTCGGCTTTCAGCCGCTCCATCAGGCGGTAGACCCGGCGCAGGTGGGTGGAGGTGGCGCCAACGAGCAGTTCCGGGACGTTCTCCGCCTCGGCGCGGATCATGGCGGCCACCGAGCCGCCGTGCTGTTCGAAGGCGTCGATGAGGCGGTAGGGTCCTGGATAATGCTCGGGCCTGGCCTTGCTCGCGGTCTGCTTGCGCATCTGTCGGGCCAGCAGCTTGCGGGCCGGTCTGATGCTGGCCATCCGGGCGATGACACCGGGGCCGCGATGCTTGCGTCCGCTGAGCACCGCCCGCCGTGCGTGCCAACGCAGGGATCCGTGGCGGTCGCTGACGGCATCGATCAATCCGGCCCGGCGTGCCTCCGGCGCACTGAGCAGGCGTCCGGTCAGCATCAGCTTCATCGCTTCGACAGCCCCAGCGACACGCAGGCTGCGACCGCTGCCACCGAAACCGGGATAGATACCGAGGTTGACTTCGGGGAAGCCGATCCGCGTCGCCTCGTTGTCCGCTGCCACGCGCCAGTCGCAGCACAAGGCGAGTTCCAGTCCGCCGCCGAGGCAGGCGCCGTCGATGGCTGACGCCTTGGGAAAAGGCAGAATTGCGAAGCGCTCGAACAGGGCATGCACCCGTTCCACCTGGGCGCGCAGGGCTGCGGCATCATCGGTGGCGTCGAATTCGCGGATATCGGCGCCGGCGATGAAGCTCCCTGCCTTGCCCGACGAGAGAACGAGGCCGCGGGCAGGCTGCTGTTCCAGTGCCGTCACGGCCGCGTCGAGTTCGGTGACGACGGCGGTGCCGAGCGTATTGGCGCGCTCGCCCTGTTGATCGATGGTCAGCCAGGCGACATCGTCTAAATCACGGGTCAGGCGCCAGTGGCGCCAGCCTTCCGCGCCGTCGTCCCTTGCCTCTTCAGCCATCGGCTTCGAATCTCCGGGGTCGAACGTGGACTTCCACTTTAGCAGGACCACGGCCGGAGAGCAGGGCCTGCCCTGCATCAGGGGATCAGCGGCCGGCTCAGGAACCAGCCGGTGACCGACAGTCGCAACCGTCGTGCCCGCCTCACCTCGTGCCAGAAATCGGCAGCACGGAAGGCCACCAAGGTACCGGCCTCGGGGAGCACGCTGCGGACGCCACGCTCTGTTTCGATGCGCAGTTCGCCGCCGTCGGATGCCTGCCAGTTCGGATTCAAGTAGAAGATGGCAGAGATCTGCCGCCGGGCCTGATCGGCGAAGCGGTCGAGATGGCGGCGGTAGAAACTGCCGCGGGGATAGGTGGTGAGGTGACACTCGTACTCATGCAGGCCGAGGAAGAGTTGCTCGTTGAGAGTCCGGCGCAACGTCTCCATGCTTTCGAGATAGGCTTTAAGCGGTGCCGGTGGGGCGTCATTGTCCACCCACAATACCTGATCGCTGCGTATCTCAGGGCGGACCTGGAAGGTCCGGCCGCGGCCGATGCCGGCGGGCCTCAAGGCACCCGATTCCCAACGCGTGCGCAGCATGGCCTCGATGGCCGCAGTGGTCTTGCTGTCGAGAAAGTCGGGGACCACGACCCAGCCTTCCTCCATGAGTCCGTTGCAGATCACCTGCTCGCATCCCGCGTCCGGAGAACGGATCATGGTGCGGCGCTTGCGAGGCTGAGATGATCGCGGTCTTGCATCACGGTCTCCAATCAGCATGCAGCATGCACTCGAGCACCCGGGGCGGCTTTCGGCAATCATCGGCTGGTTGCGTGCAGTCCGCAGCGGGGGGCCCCCCGTGGGGGGGACGGTCAGGCGGTCAGGCGCCTAGTGCTATCGCTGCGCTTGTGGCGCTGATATGGGCTTTAATCATGGCATGAGGTTCAGTGCAAGCCTCCGCTGTAGAGGGCAACGAATGATGGAAGTCGCCAGCGTCAACATTGGCAGCAGGCGTTCACTGAGCGGACGCAGCTTCAGGGGCACCACCGGCATTTTCAAGGAACCAGTGGCTGAGCCTGTGACCGTGAGCCCCCTCGGTCTCGAGTTGGATGCCGTCTGTAATACCCGCCATCACGGCGGTCCGGATCAGGCCGTCTACCTCTATCGAGAGGAGGATTACGCCTGGTGGTCCGAGCAATTCGGACGCTCTATCGGTCCAGGAACCTTCGGAGACAACCTGACGCTGCGGGGGTTGCCCGAGCCGAATCTCGTGATCGGCAGCCGCCTGCGTCTGCCCGATGTGCTGCTGGAAGTCAGCGCGCCGCGGATTCCCTGCAACACCCTGGCGCAGCGCATGGAGGACGCAGCCTTCGTCAAGGCCTTCGTTGAGGCTGAGCGGCCAGGTATTTACTGCCGGGTCATCGAATCCGGCAGTGTGCGGGTTGGAGATGGCTTCAGTTTCGAGCCCTATGCAGGGGAGCAGGTATCCACCCTTGATCTGTTCCGGGCCAACTACCGCAAGCTGAGCTTCGATGACTTGCGGCGTTATCTCTCCGTACCCATCGATGTCCGAACGCGGAGCAAGTTCGAGGCAAAGCTCAAATAGGTGTGTTCAGCAAGCGGTGCAGGTCCTCCAGCCTGTCCGCATCCGCAAGGCTGAGGTCTCGGCGCCAGCGGCTGATGCGCGGAAAGCGCAGAGCGAGGCCGGACTTGTGGCGCGAGGAGGGATGGATGCCTTCGAAGGCCAGTTCGAAGACCCAGTTGGGTTCCACGGAGCGGACGGGACCGAAGCGCTCGAGGGTATGGCGGCGGATCCAGCGGTCGAGTTCCGTGATCTCCGCGTCCGTGAGGCCCGAGTAGGCTTTGGCAATGGGCACCAGTTCGTCGCCGTCGTAGACAGCGAAAGTGTAGTCGGTGAACAGGTTAGAGCGTCGGCCGTGGCCGGACTGGGCGTAGATCAGCACTGCGTCCATCGTCTGGGGAGTGACCTTCCACTTCCACCAGTCGCCGCGGCGCCGGCCCACCTGGTAAGTGGAGTCGCGGCGCTTGAGCATGAGTCCTTCAGTGGCGCGGCTGCGGGCCTGCTCTCGCAGAGCGACATAGGCCTGCCAGTCTTCGGCCTCGACCGTGGCTGACAGCAGAACGTCACTATGACCGGCCAGCAGGCTGACCAACCGCTGCCTGCGCTGTTCCAGCGGCTGACCACGAAGATCCTTGCCCTCGGCCTCGAGCAGGTCGTAGGCCATTAATCTGACCGGCGCTTTCTTCAGACTGACCGCACCGGGCGATTTCCGGCCGATGCGCTGCTGAAGTAGGGCGAAGGGCAGTGGCGCATCGCCGCGCCAGGCCAACAACTCGCCATCGATTACGGTGCCGTCCGGTAAGCTTCCTGCCGCGGCTTCCACCTCGGGAAAGCGTCCACACATCAGTTCTTCGCCGCGGGACCAGATGAAGCACTGGCCGTCGCGCCGAACCACCTGGGCGCGGATGCCGTCCCACTTCCATTCGGCCATCCAGGCTTGCGGATCTCCGAGTTCGGTGTGGTCCTCGGGCATGGGGGAGGCCAGAAAGAAGGGGTAGGGGCGCGCAATGTCCGCCTCGCCATCGTCGTCCGCAGTGAGCCTTTGGTAGAACGTGGCGCCGGGTTCCCATTGGCCCATCAGCCGGTGGGCGAGGATCGTCTCGTCGATGCCAGAGACCTGCTTTAGCGCACGGATCAGCAGGCGTTGCGAGACGCCGACCCGGAACGCGCCGGTGATGATCTTGTTGAAGACGAATTGCTGCTGCAGCGGCAGAGCTCGCCATAGCGCCATCAGTGCGGACTTGCGGGTCGCCTCCTCGGCACCCCGCAGCGGCAGCAGGTGAGCTTCGATGAGCGTGCCCAGGGAGAGCTCGAGCTCCCGGCCAGAGTTCTCCTGGCGGGCCAGCAGTAGGGTCGTGGTTTCGGCCAGATCGCCCACATGGGCATAGGCCGATTCGAACAACCACTCGGCCAGCCCCGTGTGCTCGCGGATCCACTGCCGCAGTTCCGCTGCGCCCAGCAGTCGCTTCAGGCGGCGACCGGACAGCAGGAACACCGCCCACCCGGCATCTCGGGCAGGAACCGCCGCCAGATAGCCCGCGATGGCGCTGACCTTGCTGCGGGTGGACGTGGTGGCATCCAGGCGATCGAAGAGTTCGGCGAAGGCGTGCATCAGATCTGCGCCTGATCGCCGCCCGCGTCCTCCTCGCCATAGGGCGTGCGCAGGGGGCGAGCCTTGATGCCGCGTTCGAGGAGATGGCGCACCAGGATTTCGGTGTCGCCGTGGGTGGCCAGGACTTCGCTTGCGCCGCATTCTTCGATGCTTCGGATCAGGGAGTCCCAGTCCGCATGGTCAGAGATCACGAAACCGCGGTCGTAGCCACGACGCCGGCGATTGCCGCGGATCTGCATCCAGCCGGAGGCAAAGCCGGTTTCGGCGTTCTTGAAGCGCCGCAGCCACTTGCTGCCTGCCGCCGAAGGCGGGGCCAGGATCAGGCGCCCGGCGAAGTTGGTTTTGCCGCCTAGTTCGGCCACGGGGGTCGTGGGCAGCATGTGCACGCCTGCCTCTCGATAGATACGCACCAGGTCCACCATGGCGCCGTGCAGCAGCACGGGCTCGTCGGTGTGGTGTGTGAGTTCCGCCAGAATGCGTTGGGCCTTTCCAAGCGCGTAGCTGAACAACACCGCCGGTCGGCCGGCTTCAGCGCATTGCTGCCACCAGGCGTGGATCTCGCCGGCCACATCGCGGGCGAGTGGCCAGCGATAAACCGGATAGGCGAAGGTGGCCTCGGTGATGAAGGTGTCGCAGGGGACCACCTCGAAGGCGGCACAGGTAGGGTCCGCATCGCGCTTGAAGTCGCCGGAGATCACCCACACCTGCCCGTCATGCTCGACTCGGACCTGGGCAGAGCCGAGAATGTGCCCTGCAGGATGCAGGCTGACTTTGACTTCGCCGAATCGGGTCTGCTGGCCGTAGGCCAGGCCTTCCAGGGGCGCATAGCGGCCCAGGCGCTTGCGCAGGATCGGCAGGCTCGACTGCTCAGCCCAGTAATGTCCCATGCCCGGGCGCGCATGGTCACCGTGGCCGTGGGTGATGACCGCACGCCGCACGCGCCGCCAGGGGTCGACGTGGAAGTCGCCGGCGGGGCAGTAGAGGCCGTGGTCGTCCAGGATGATCAGGTCGGCCGTGGCGGTCACTTGGCAACTCCAGTGATGGTGATTGCCCGTATGCTGAGCGTCGCAGGGTAGGCAGGGTAGCGGATGGCGCGGCCCACGGGAATGCAGCAGGGGGAGGTGGCAGGGATCGGGAATCAGGCATGTAAGCACCGCGACAGGCAGCGGCTTCCATGACAGAGGCTGCAGCGACATCGTTTCCTGCGCGCGATCGCCGTCGAGCGGTGGCATGGCGTGCCCTGGGCGCTTTTTTTGCGCTGTCTTTGACTACCACGCTGCTGGCCTTGGGCATCTACCACGACCGTCGACAGCAACTCGATGCCACCACGGAAGTGGTATCGCGGCAGGCTGCTTCTCATCTGGCGGCCTGGTTCGATGCGCGCTTCGCACTGGCGGCGGCCTTGGCGGATCGCACCGCCAGGGAAGGCGCCGTCGACCCTGATCTCTTCCTGGCCGAGGCGGCAACGCTGCTG
>SLTB01000196.1 GCA_007130155.1 Pseudomonadales bacterium | reverse complement strand
TCATCGAGAGCGACCGGCGGGTCATTGGCCTCGACGAGGTCATGGACTGGCCGGCGGTGTGGAATCCGGAGAGTCCGGGTTATCAGCGGCTCTGGGAGACCATGCAGGCGACCCGTGATGCGCGGGCAGTGATCGAGGGCCATGGATCCGGTCTTCGTGAGCTGCCCGAGATCAACGCCATGGCCGCGGCCGGGCTGTCCAGCGATCATGAGACCGCCGCCGGCAAGGAAGCCTGGGACAAGATGCAGCGCGGTATTTTTTTGCAGCTGCGTCCGGCCACTATTGTCTCGGCCATACCCTACTTTATCGACCAGGGCCTGAAGGACTGGTCGAACGTCTCGGTCACCACCGACGATCGTGACGCCTCGGCGTCGCTGTCCCAGGGCACCATGGACTACAACATCCGGGTGGCGCTGCGCGCCGGGGCCCCACTCGAGGCCGCCTACGCCATGGGCAGCTACTACCCGGCCCGGCATTGGCACCTCGAGGACCAGGTCGGCTCCATCGCTCCAGGTCGCTACGCTGACGTGGTGCTGCTGGATGATCCGGCTGCGGTGAGCATCGACCGGGTGTACTCCAGTGGACAGCTCGTAGGTGCCGGTGGGCATTACGTGGGCCCGCATATCCGTGTGGACTATCCGGCCTGGGCCACCAACACCATCAATGTGGGGCGCGAACTGGTGGCCGATGACTTCGCCATTCGTGTGGAGGGTGGCGCGGACAGTGCCACGGTTGCTTTGCTTGCGCCGTTCTACTTCGAGGACGACTTCATGACCGCGACCATGCCTGTGAGCAACGGTCTGGTGCGGCGCGACCCTGAAGCCGAGATCACCAAGGTGGCACTGGTGGATCGCTATCACGGTACGGGTGCTGTCAGCCGCATGTTCTGGCGCGACGTAGGGCCCAAGACCCCGAACTCTGCCGCTGGTTGCTCGGTGGCCCATGACCTTCACAACATCTGGGTGATCGGCAGCAGTGATGAGGCCATGGCCATGGTGGTCAACGAGGTGGCGGCGATGCAGGGAGGCTGCGTTCTGGTGCAGGAGCATGAGATCGTGGCTACCGTGCGCTATGAAATCGGCGGTCTGATGAGCCAGCGACCGGCAAGGGACGTGGCCGATGATATCGACCAGCTCTACGCCGCGGCGGACGCCATGGAGTGGTTCGGTGAGGATCAGGGCTGGCCTCGGCGGATGATCTTCGCCTTTCTGACCTGCTCACCCTGGCGGTGGGTGATGGTCGCGCCCTATGAAGGCAATCCGGCTGGCTTCGTCAACGTGGTGACCGGGGCTACACATCCCGTGGCGTGGTGAACGCATGCGCTTAAGCCATGCCGCGAGGGCGTGGGTTGTGTCCCTGTCGGGCTGTCGCGGCAATCTGAGGAAACACCTGCTCGCAGCCCTGCTCGGGCTGCTGTGGGCCTGCGCCGTCACAGCCCATCCGTTGGACTACACCCGCGTCACCATCGAGCTGGATCCTGGCGGCAGCTGGCGTGCGGAGCTGCGCACGGACCTCACCTCGCTTTTGGGTTCGGCCGAAGCCTACCACCGCATGGCCATGGCGGCGGATGCGGTGGATCCGGAACGCGAAGCTCTGATCGAGGCCCTGGCTGTGGGCTTCCGTTTCGAGTTCGACGGTGAAGTGGCCGCAGCCGAATTCGAGACGGTGAGCTTTCCTGATCTGGATCTGGAAGGCTTTGCCGACTACTGGACACGCAAGCTGACTCTGTTCAGGTTCCAAGGCTCGATCCCTGGGGATCCTCAGCATTTCCGGTTGCGAGTGGACGAGGATCTTCCCCTTCGTTACCCGGTGGTGCTCACGGCCAGGCGACTGGTCGACGGTTTCGCCCGTACGCGCTGGCAGGACCACGGTGAGAGCAGCCAGCTGTTGGCGCTGGCGGCAGCGCCCGCGCCTGCTGAGCCCGGGTCAGCGACCGCTTTGGTCTCGGATCCGTTCATGACGGTCGTCGGCCACTACATCGTGCAGGGATTCCTGCACATCCTGCCTTTCGGTCCCGATCATCTGGTCTTCGTGCTGGCGCTGTTTTTCTTTGGTTCCAAGTGGCGCCCGCTGCTGGTTCAGGTCACCGGATTCACCTTGGCCCACTCGCTGACACTGGGGCTGGCGCTCTACGGCTGGGTCGACCTGCCGGCGCGCTGGGTGGAAAGTCTGATCGGGTTGTCCATTGCCTGGGTCGGCATCGAGAACGTGCTGGCAGCCCGCCGGATGCGCGCCGGGGATGCGGTGCTGGATACCTCCCGGCGATTCTGGATCGTCTTCGGATTCGGCCTGCTGCATGGCATGGGCTTCGCCGGCGCGCTGCTGGAACTGGAGCTCGATCGCGGTGAGTTTCTGCCGGCGCTGCTCGGATTCAACATAGGGGTCGAATTCGGTCAGCTTGCGGTGCTGTTGCTGGCTGCCTTGACGCTTGGTTGGGCTCGATCGCGCCCAACCTATCCGGTTCGGGTAGTGATACCGGGTTCCCTGCTGATCGCCTTGCTAGGCGGCTACTGGACAGTGGAGCGCATTTTCTTCTGGTGAGGGCAGGGGCCATGTTGATGGGCGCAGGCCTGCCGGTCAGGAAGACTGGGCCGGACGTCGTCGCCACAGCTGACCTCCTGGTTGATCCTCCCCGGTGCGCACGTAGTTCAGGGCCCGATCCATGAACAGAAGTTTGTCGAGTTGCGCGGCGGCAGAGCGTGGGCCGGCGAACAGAATCCGGTCGCCGGACACCAGGGCGATATCCGGCCCCGGACAGAGCCAGCTCTCATCCCCTCGATTCAGCAGCAGGGGCACTACCGGCAGCAGAGCCTGGCGGCGTCGGGGGTCGCGGCAGAGCGCGTCGAGCAGCACCTCCTCGCCGTCGTCGAGTGCGCGGGCGACAGCAGGTGAACGTCGGTGACTGATGCGCACCGTGCGCAGCAGGGGTGGTCCTGCGTCGGCTGTGTGCCCAAGGCGCTCCAGCAGCCTGGCACTGACCTCGTTGTCCTCGGCCTCGATCAGGTCGATGAATTTCTGGAACAGAGGTGTGCTGATCTGCGAGAGGATCAGGCCCGCCACGACCAGACTCGGACGCCCGATGAAGTCGAGCTCGGCTGCTTCGAAGAGCGGATGGTTGGAGCCGGCGTTTTCCCGGGCAGCCAGGAAGAGCTCGGGGTTCAGCTCTCTGGCAGTGATCAGGATGGAAAGGTTGTCGGCATCGTCGTGAGTCAAGGCGAGGATGGCCTGGGCATCGTGGATGTTGGCCTCCTCCAGGGTGGGTGCTTCGGTGCCGCGACCGAGGATGCTGCCGGGTGGCAGTTTGGCGTCGTGAGCACCGTTATCGATGATCGTGACGTCGACACCAAGGTCTTCCAGGGTCTGGTGGAGGGCTTGACCCAGCGGATTGTACCCACAGAGAACCCAGCGCCCCTGAGGCGGCATCTCTGCCCCGGGCAGTGTGGCGTGCGGACCGGAGGAGAGCCAGTGGTGGAGCCTGAAGGTATCGGCGGCGGTCAAAGCGAGGCGCAGACGGCGGCAGAACTCGACGCCGGGCTCGAGCACGTGATCGGTGCCGAAAGAGCGCATGTTGGCGGCGGTGGCACGCCTGTCCGCTCGGGCGTAGACGGGGGCCCGGTGATTGAGCAGCTTGCTGTTGATGGCGATCTTCAGATTGGTCTGATCGCTGCCGGTGACGGCCAGGATCCCGGCGCACCAGCGGCTCTGCAGACCGGCTTCGATGAGATTCTCGGGCACCCTTGCGTCCATGCAGAATGCCGGCACGCTGGCTCCCAAGTCCTCCACGATGAGGCGATCGATGCGATTGCGGTCCGAATCGATCACCACGGTCCGCTGCTGACGACTGCTCAACGCATGGGTCAGCAGAGCTCCGGCATCACCGTAGCCACAAACGATGTAGAACGGCTCCTTGATGCGCCTGACGCTGCGCTGCAGGCGCGCGTGTTCGATGACCTGCCGACAGGTCGGATCCTGCAGTAGTGCGATGATCGTGCTGATGGCAAACAGCCAGGCGATCACGGTCAGGTAGATGCTGGCGATGGTCCACAGGCGCTGTGCCGGCGAGAAGGGGTAGGGCACCTCGCCGAAGCCGATGGTGCTGCCGGTATAGCTGACTACATAGAAGGCTTCGAAGACTGACATGCGCCAGGGCTCGCCCTGATCGTCGACTCCGGGGATGAGCGTGAAGCCCAGGGTGGCGATGGCGTAGGCCGTGATCAGTGTGATCAGCGGCACCCGCATGCGTTGGAAGAAGAGGAACAGCACGGCGTTCATGGCGGTTCCCTCGCGCGGCTACCGGTTGATGCTGGTGGTTTCCAGGGTCAACAGGACGACGGAAAGCAGATTGGCGAGCAGGGCGCCGCCAGAGAGGGAGACGATGCTGGCCATGACTGCGGGCGTCAGGCCCACGTCGGTAACGTGCACTGCCATCACCCAGACCACCGCCGCAGCGATCAGTTGCAGGTCCACCACGAGGCTCGAGGCAAGCAGGACGGCGCCGATCTGCGAGCGCTCTCCGAGCTTCATCACGGTGGCGATCAGCCCGACCACCAGCGCGGCGAACAACTCATAGACGTTGTGGTGGTCTGGATTGTCGATGTCGCCAAGAAAGAAGCCGAAGTTCAGCGTCAGCGCCAGCAGCACGAAAAAGCCGAAGACGACCTTGCCCAGATTCATCCCATTCTCCTCATCTGTCAGCGCGCCGGGTCCAGTCTGGGTCATGATGACCCCTCTGGCGGTGGGGAAGCCACTACGAAAGCAACGTCGACAACACCCTGGATTGCAGACGGTTGTGGATCATGGGAGCCGGCATGCCATCTGCGCGAAACATGCCATCAGCGCAACAGAAGATGCAGTCCGCTGCCCCCTGTAGAGCCACCCTCGTGCAGAAGCCGGTGCTGGCGAGCTGCTGAACAGGTTCTCAAGGTGCGTCTCGCCGCCATCGAGGTGCTTCCGAGCCTCCCTGACAGGCTGCTGAAATACAAATTTCTCCAGCCTGATATGCGGGCCATGGATGGCCCGCGCGCAGATCGATCGCGTCAGTGATTGATCTGTCGTGCCCGATCTGCGGACATGTGCCGCAGATCGGCCTGAAAAAGTTCATGGACGGACCTTTTCAGCAGCCTGCCAAGGTGCGTATTGCGTGTACGCCGGATCACGGAAGGGGATGCCTGTCGGGTTAACATTCCGGTTACAATCCATCTGTCGGCTCGGCCGTGATTTTCGTCGGTGATGCTCTCGACATTACGTATCGACTCTGACGCAATGTCCGCCTGTCACGCATGACCCTTCTCGCCGCGATGCAGATTTGATGCAGAATTGATGTCCAGGCCGCCATCCCATCCTTCGAATCTGCCGGAGCAGGATCGTCTGAGCCATAGCGCGTTCGCTCTGAACGTGCCGGCGGTGGCTCGTTGGCTGGAGCAACTGCCGCGGGCGAACATTGGCGCGACGACGCGTGCCTTGTTCAACGCGATCGTCGAACTGAACCGGGTTCGGATGCCCGCCGCCAGGCGCCTGCAGCTGCTCGATTGCCTGGTCCCGGTGTGGGACGGCATTCGCGATGGCCTGCAGCGTCGGCACCTCGGGAAGGGCGGCCTGCTCGCGGAGAAGCCGCGGCAGGTGGCGCGGCTGCTCGAGAGCATGACGACGGCTATTGCCTCAGGGTTCATGCTGGTGGCTCTGAATTCAAGCACGGCGACTGTCCGCGATCGCCTTGAGTCACGGGCTCAGATCGCGCGCGCCCTTGGCTGTGCCCTGGCCGCGCAGCGCTACAACCTTCTGCTGGCGAGTCTTTTCTACCAGACTCCGAGGCCGGGTATCTGGAAGACCCTGCATGATCTGTATCTGCTGGCAGAGGCGCAGGGTGTTGCGTTGGAGCGTGTCGAACTCGAGGGCTGCCAGGTTGCGCCCCGGGATTTTTATGTGAGCTGCCTGCTGTTCTCGGGCGCAGGGCTCAATCAGCTGCATCAGCGTGACCTGGACAGTCTCTACCGGCGGATGCCCGGCTGGGCGCCTCACGTCGATCTCGTACCCGCTGCGCCGGAACGTTGCCTGCTGGCAGTGGATCCGACCGCGGACGCCGGGCCGGTCTACCGCAGCAAGTCCACGTCGATTTCGATGCGCTGGCTTGGGCTCGATGTGCGTGAACTTGTCGCGACGCTGGAGAGCGAACTCGAACTGCCCACGCCCCCTTTGGAGCGTACGCTGCTGCTGCACCTGAGTGAGACTTGGAGTCAGACGCAGAGCCGGGGCTTCATGCGCATCGACAGCCGAGAGACTCTTCTGATCAGCATCGGCCTCGATGCGACCCACAGGCATGTCGCCGGAGATGAGAACTTCGATGCACTGACCCTAAGCGGCGACCTCGAGTCGCTGGCGCAGGAAGTGGGTAACCCCTTCGCTGAGCGGCAGATCGAGCGGCAGACGCGAAGCAGGGACATCTGGGACAGCGTCTACGAACTGCGTGCCGAGCCTTCTGCTTTGCTTGAGCAAATGGAATCTCGGATTCACGAGCACCAACGACAGCGGGCCGATACGCAACCTCTGCCTCCGGTGTACCGGGTCGAAACCATCAACGCCAGTCCTCGCGGCTATTGCGTGCAATGGCCGAAGGATGGGGACGCACCCCTGCAGAGCGGTGAAGTCATCGGCGTACGTCGCGAAAAGGGCGGTGAGCAGTGGATGGTCGGAGTGATTCGCTGGGTCCGCATGGCGGAGAGCGTTCCCGAGGTCGGCCTCGAACTTCTCAGCGCTGTGGCTGTGCCTTACGTGGCCAAGATGACGGGCCAGGGTGCGCGGCAGCGGGTATTGATGCTGCCGGCCATGAAGGCTATCGGCCAGCCGGCGACGCTGTTGACGCCTCGTGTTTCCTTCTCGGAGGAGCAGAAGCTGATTCTGCTGCGCGAAGGCGAGGAGATGTTTCTCACGCTGACGAAGCAGGTCGATGGCAGGAGCGGCTTCGATCAGTTCGAGTTCCGCGAGATCGAACAGGAGCGGCAAGTACCGTTGATGCTCCCCTTCGAGGAGCAAAGTTTCGATGGGCTCTGGGAGCGCCTTTGATCCGGCCAGCATCGCTCACCGACGTTCTGGACCTGCCCTGAAGGTGTTCCGTTGGGTGGATCGTCAGAATATCGAATCCTTTTCCTTCCGCGGCGAACATGTTGGCCAAGGTGAGGCCCCCTCCGGGGCGCTCAAATTCCAGTGGGCGTCGACGAAGTGGCCTCTATCCCTGTCAGGATTGGAGTCAGGATTCGCCCAAGCTGGCGGGGGCGGCTCCCATCAGTTCGCGTAGCGGTGGTGGGATGTGCAGTTCGTGGCGGCCGAAGCGGTCGAGATCGGCTAAGGACGTGCGCTCGAGAACCCGCATGACGATGGCGTTCACGCCCGGCCAACGGCCGGCCAGATCGCAGCGGTCGTGGATCTCACAGCTGCCCGCCGCATCACAGCACTCAGTCAGGGCCAGGGTCCCTTCCACCGCGGCAATGGCTTCGGCCAGGTTGACTTTCTCCGGAGGCCGGGCCAGCTGGTAGCCGCCATTGGGTCCGCGCTTGGAGAGCACGAGCTGCGCATCCACCAGATACTTCATCACCTTGCGTACCGTCGGCAAAGGCAGGTGGGTCACTTCGGCAATGGACTCCATGGACAGCCGCACGGGACGGACCCGCCCGAGGTGATGGAGGATGAGTACGCCGTAGTCGGCCAGACGTCCGACCTTGAGCATGGTGATCGAGCCTCCCTAGCTTGGAGTGGCAGTCAGAAAATAATAGTATACCTGTAGAGTATTGAATGCCAGGCGCGCTTCCGTTATCCTGCGTCCCTGCTGGAAAGTCGAGAATGGAGCAGGAAGATGAGTGAAACCGCGAGCCGGACGAATCCTAAGGGTGACGAGGCCATCGACCGTCACCTTGAGCGCGAGTACGAGGCCGGTTGGGTCACGGACATCGAATCCGACACCCTGCCGCCGGGGCTCGACGAGGACGTGGTGCGCTTCATCTCGGCCAAGAAGAACGAACCTGAGTGGATGACCGAGTGGCGCCTTGAAGCGTATCGCCACTGGCTCACCATGGATCATCCGAACTGGGCTCACGTCCACTACCCGAAGATCGATTTCAACGCGATCTCCTATTTCTCCGCTCCTCGCAGTCAGGCGGACGGGCCGAAAAGCCTCGATGAGGTGGACCCGGAACTGCTGCGCACCTACGAGAAACTTGGCATTCCCCTGCACGAGCAGCAGATGCTTGCCGGGGTGGCGGTGGACGCGGTGTTCGACAGCGTCTCGGTGGCCACCACGTTCAAGTCCAAGTTGGCCGAGGCGGGTGTCATTTTCTGTTCCATCTCCGAGGCGCTGCAGGAGCACCCGGAACTGGTGCGGCAGTACATCGGCAGCGTGGTGCCCTACCGGGACAACTATTTCGCGGCCCTGAACTCTGCGGTGTTCAGCGACGGCTCCTTCGTCTACATCCCCAAGGGCGTGCGCTGCCCCATGGAGCTGTCCACCTACTTCCGCATCAATGCGCAGAACACCGGTCAGTTCGAGCGCACCATCATCATCGCCGAGGAGGGCAGCCACGTGTCCTACCTCGAAGGTTGCACTGCGCCCCAGCGGGACGAGAACCAGCTCCACGCCGCCGTGGTGGAACTGGTCGCCCACAAGGACGCCAAGATCAAGTACTCCACCGTGCAGAACTGGTATCCCGGCGACAGCGAAGGCAAGGGCGGTATCTACAATTTCGTCACCAAGCGCGGGCTGTGCGCCGGCGAGCGCGCGCATATCTCCTGGACCCAGGTCGAGACCGGTTCCGCCATCACCTGGAAGTATCCCAGCGTGATCCTGCGCGGTGACGACTCAGTGGGCGAGTTCTACTCGGTGGCCTTGGCGCGCGGTCGTCAGCAGGCGGATACCGGTACCAAGATGATCCATCTCGGTAAGAACACCCGCTCGACCATCATCTCCAAGGGTATTTCCGCGGTGCGGGCCGAGAACAGCTATCGGGGCCTGGTGCGAATCGCGCCCACTGCCGATGGTGCGCGCAACTTCACCCAGTGCGATTCACTGTTGATCGGTGATCAGTGCGGTGCCCATACCTTCCCCTACATCGAGAGCCGAAACCCCAACGCTACAGTGGAGCACGAGGCCACCACCTCCAAGGTCAGCGATGACCAGCTTTTCCTCTGTCGTCAGCGCGGCCTGGACCCGGAAAAGGCGGTGTCCATGATCGTTAACGGTTTCTGCAAAGAAGTCTTTCGCGAACTTCCCATGGAGTTCGCGGTGGAGGCCGGAAAGCTGCTCGAAATCAGTCTCGAAGGCGCGGTGGGCTGAACAGCTCATTGAAGCGCTCATTGAAGCGCTCATTGAAGCAAGGGCGCATGTCCAAGCGCATGGCACAAGCATGACAGGAGCATGAAGAGATGCTGAAGATCCGTAATCTGCAAGTGGCCGTCGAAGGCGAGCCGATTCTCAAAGGGCTCGATCTCGATGTTGCCGCCGGTGAGGTGCACGCCATCATGGGCCCCAACGGCTCCGGTAAGAGCACCCTGGCGGCAGTACTGGCTGGCCGCGACGGTTACGAAATCACCGGGGGCAGCATTGAGTTTCTCGGCGAAAACATAGCGGAACTCGAGCCAGAAGAGCGCGCCTGGCGCGGTGTCTTCCTGGCCTTCCAGTATCCGGTGGAAATCCCGGGGGTCACCAACCTCGAGTTCCTGCGGGCGTCGGTGGATGCCCATCGTGCCTACCGTGGAGAGGAAGCCACCTCGGCCGTGGACTTTATGAAGTTGGCCCGGGCTACTTCAAAGCAATTGCGCTTCGACACGGATTTCTTGAAGCGCGGCGTCAACGAGGGTTTCTCCGGCGGCGAAAAAAAGCGCAACGAGCTGCTGCAAATGCTGCTGTTGCAACCCAAGCTGGCATTGCTGGATGAGACCGACTCCGGCCTTGACATCGATGCCCTGCAGATTGTGGCCGAAGGCGTCAATACGCTGCGCTCTAAGGATCGTGCCATTGTCATGATCACCCACTATCAGCGCCTGCTCGATCATATCGTTCCGGACAAGGTTCATGTGCTTTCGGGCGGACGGATCGTCCGTTCTGGCGGCAAAGAGCTGGCGCTGGAGTTGGAAGAGAAAGGTTACGGCTGGCTTGAGGAGGCTGCTGCCTGAAGGCGGCAGGCATGGCATGGCTTTGAAACTCGAAGATCGCATCGAAGACTTTACCCGACGGGCTCGGGAACAGACCGCGGTGCTGGCGGCAACGAATGCGCCAGCGCTCACTACCCTGCGTCAGCGCGGCAGGGAGGCGTTCGCCACCGCCGCGCTACCCGGGGTAAGAACTGAATCCTGGAAGTACAGCCGGGTGGGACCCCTGCTTGAGGAAGGCCTGCTCGACCGCCCGCGGGAGGACGCCGCTGTTCCCGAAGTGCAGCCACTGGCAGGCTTTGAGGGGCCGCGAATGCTGGTTGTGGATGGCTGGCCACGGCAACTGCCAGACATGCCTGCAGGCGTCACAGTCTCCCGCTTCAGCACCGCCACCGGAGCAAGTGCCGAGTTGCTGGCTCGTGAACTCGGAAGTCTGGCCTCGCTGGCCGGGCGCCCTTTCGCGGCCTTGAATGGCGCGCTGGCGGAGGACGGTGTGCTGATCCACGTCGGCCCGAACGTGCAGGGCGGTGAACTGGAGCTTCTGCTGACTCAGAGTCGGGATGCGGCGGCGCATGG
>SLTB01000147.1 GCA_007130155.1 Pseudomonadales bacterium | reverse complement strand
GGTTGAAGGAAGAGCAAGCCAGGGCGAGCGAGAACCCGCCAGAATCGGGATAGGCCAGCGGCGGAAACAGAGTATTTTCGTCGCGGCCGCTCAATGAGCTCATATTTATTCATAATATCAATCACGTGTAGCGCAGCCGCTGGCCGGCTGGTGAGATTTCCAGGTTAGGGGCCTGCGCGACAGGACGGGGGCAGCGCGGGCGATGGCGCTCCCAGGGAGCGTCCGAAGGCCGATGGAAACCCATTAAATCAAAGAGTTAGCAGTATATTGAAAGTCTAATTTCAGCACTCAGTGAAGGCCAAGGGCCGCAAGAAATAAGCCGTGTTCTTCAAGGAGGACCGGGGAAGAAGGGGTGCCCCGGCCCTGCTGGGGGGAGCAGGGCCGGGGCTGCCGGAGACGCCTCGGGGGTGACGTCGGGTCGGATCATTGGGGGATATCGGGGATGGGAAGGGGCAATGATCCGTCCGGCACAGATTAGGACTCACGCCTGAGTAAAAAGTTCCCAACCTTTCGTCGCCGAGATCGCTCCTTTCAGAAACAGCCAGAAACAGCATCTTTTATGACTAATTCCTATCGTTGATGTTGATTTTGATGTTGATGTTGATGTTGTAGTCCCGCCCAGCCCCGCAGCCGCTATCAGTGCGCTTCGTCCCAGTTCGCACCCATGCCCAGCTCCACCAGCAGAGGTACTGCCAGATCCGCCGCGCCCTGCATGCGCTCGGTCACGGCGACACCGAGATCCTCGGCAGCGTCCTCGGCCACCTCGAACACCAGTTCGTCGTGGACCTGCATGATCATCAGCGCATCCGGTCGGGCGTCACGCATCCAGGCATCCACCTCGATCATGGCGCGCTTGATGATGTCCGCCGCACTGCCCTGCATGGGGGCATTGATGGCGGTGCGCTCCGCTGCCTGTCGCCGCTGCTGATTCTGTACCCGGATCTCCGGCAGGTAGAGCCTGCGGCCGAACAAGGTCTCAACATAACCCTGCTCGAAAGCTTGCGAGCGGGTACGGTCCATGTAGTCCCGAACTCCGGGGTAGCGTTCGAAATAACGATCGATGTAATCCTGGGCCTCACCCCGCGACAACCCGAGCTGGCGAGCCAGCCCAAAGGCCGACATGCCGTAGATGAGGCCGAAATTGATGGCCTTGGCGTTCCGGCGCTGGTCGTCGCTGACCGCTTCGACTTCGACGCCGAACACCTCCGCTGCCGTGGCCCGATGAACGTCCAGGCCGGCCTCGAAGGCCGCCAGCAGTCCGGCGTCGCCGGACAGGTGGGCCATGATCCGCAGTTCGATCTGGGAGTAATCCGCAGCCAGCAGCAGCCGTCCCTCGGGTGCCACGAAGGCCTGCCGTATGCGGCGGCCTTCGGCGGTGCGGATGGGGATGTTCTGCAGGTTCGGTTCCGACGAAGACAGCCTGCCGGTGGCCGCTACAGCCTGGTGATAGGAGGTATGGATGCGGCCCGTCTCCGGGTTGATCTGCCGCGGCAATGTATCCGTGTAGGTGGACTTGAGCTTGGACATGCTGCGGTAGTCCATGATGATCCGCGGCAAGGCGTAGTCATGGGCCAGCTCAGCCAGAACCGGTTCCGCCGTCGACGGAGCACCGCCAGGAGTTTTGCGGATCACCGGCAGTCCGAGCTGCTCGTAGAGAATGGTCTGCAGCTGGCGCGTGGAGCCCAGATTGAACTTGCCGCCGGCCTCCTCATGGGCACGAGCCTCGAGCTCCTGCATGCGTTCGGCCAGCTCCCCGCTCTGCTTCTCGAGCAGCTTGCGGTCCAGCAGGGCGCCGTTGCGTTCGATGCGCGAGAGAATCGGCAACAGCGGCATCTCGATGGTCTCGAATACCTGCCTCAGGGCAGGCTCTGCTTCGAGCCGCGGCCAAAGCAGCTCATGCAGCTGCAGGGTCACGTCCGCATCCTCAGCGGCATAGGGACCGGCTTGCTCGAGGCCCACTTGATCGAAGCTGAGCTGCTTGGCGCCCTTGCCAGCGACGTCGGTGAAGGAAATGGTCTGCCTTCCCAAGAACTTCAGGGCCATGTCATCCATGTTGTGGCGAGTGCCAACACTGTCCAGAACGTAGGACTCCAGCATGGTGTCGAAGCGCACTCCGGCCAAGGTGATGCCGGCCCGGGCCAGCACGCTCATGTCGTACTTCAGGTTCTGACCGATCTTCTCGATGGTCGGGTCTTCGAGCAGCGGCTTCAGGGCCTCGAGGACCATCGCTGCTTCGAGCTGATCCGGTGCACCCACATAATGGTGTGCGAAGGGCACATAGGCGGCCTCGCCGGGAGTGATGGCGAAGGACACACCCACCAGTGCGGCAAGCATGTAGTCGAGGCTGGTGGTCTCGGTATCGAAGGCGAAGCGTTTCGCCTCCCGCAGGCGCTTCAACCAGCAATGGAACTCAGCCTCATCGAGGACGGTGACATAGTTGCGCTCAGCGGCGCCCGTATCCAACCGGCCATCCGCTGCCAGCGCATCGCTGGCCTCACCGATCCAGCCCTTGAACTCCAGATCCCGGTAGTAGCCGAGCAGGCGCTCCTGATCCGGCTCGCGTTCTGCAACGTCCTCGGGCCCGAAATCCAGCTCCAGATCGCAGCGGATGGTGGTGAGGTCTCGATACAGGGGCAGCTGATCAAGGGCCGCCCGCAGGTTCTCCCCGAGCTTGCCCTTGATGCTGTCGGCGGCGGCCATCAGGGCATCGAGGTCGCCATGCTCGTTGAGCCACTTGGCGGCCGTCTTCGGCCCCACCTTCTCGACCCCAGGGATGTTGTCCACGGTATCGCCGGCCAAGGCCAGCAGGTCGATGATGCGCTCCGGCGGCACCCCAAACTTTTCCACCACGGCATCGGCATCGAGGACGGTATCGGTCATGGTGTTGACCAGGGTGATGCGGTCACTGACCAGCTGCGCCATGTCCTTGTCACCGGTGGAGATCAGCACCGACTGACCCCGGGCCTCAGCCTGCCGGGCCAGGGTGCCGATGACGTCGTCGGCCTCAACGCCGGGCTCCACGATCAGCGGCAGCCCCATGGCCTCGATGAGATCGTGAATGGGCTTGATCTGACCCCGGAGTTCATCCGGCATGTCGGAGCGATTGGCCTTGTAGTCCGCGAACATCTCATTGCGGAAGGTATCGCCAGGGGGATCGAAGACCACCGCGATCCGACTGCCAGGATGATCGGCCTCTAGCTTGCGCAACATGCCGATCACACCCTTGATGGCACCGGTGGGGCGACCATCGGACGTAGTCAGGGGAGGCAGAGCATGAAAGGCCCGAAAAAGGTAGGAAGACCCGTCCACGAGAATGAGAGGTTTGTCGTCCGCCATGGATTGCGCCACCATGTTTCATTATCTGATCGATACGGGAGTCCGCCGTGGTACATGCGCCCCCCTCCTGCCGCTTGGCGGCGATGGTCCTGCTCGGAATGATGCTCACCGCACCTGGGGCTCGGGCCAGTGAGTCAGCGATCACTTCGCGCGGCCAGGACGTGACCATTATCGAAGGCCGCGAACGCACCATCTACGAATATCGCCAGAACGGCGTCCTCAGGATGATTCAGGTGGTCCCCGCAGTGGGACGACCCTATTACCTCACGCCCGCCGACCCCACGCGAGGATACGGCAATCTGGAACAGGCGGACATGTTGCTGCCAAAGTGGATCCTGGTAGAGTTCTGATCATCCTATGGCTGCTTTCACAGAGCTGGCCGAAGAAGACGCGGCCTACGCCTGCGCCCAATGGCAGCTTGGACACCTGCTTGAGGTTACCCCCACCGCCACAGGGATCGAAAACAGCAACTTCTTTCTGGCCAGCGAACGGGACGGCCAACGCCAGGAGTGGGTCCTGACCCTGGCGGAACAGCCCTTCGAGAACGTGACGCTCAAGACCCTGCTGCGGCTGGATGCCGCAGGCTTGCCGGTGCCGGTGCCGATACGGGACCGCAACGGCGACCTGAGCACAGCCGTGGCAGGAGCCCCGGCCCTACTGGCGCCAAGGTTTCCAGGATCCCACCCCGAACAACCGAGCCTCTCCCAGATCGCGGCCATCGGGCGCTTCCTGGGCCGGATGCATCTCTCCACCGGCGGTCTCGACGGCCCGGAACATCCTCGTGACCTGAGCTGGATCGAAGAGCAGGCCAAACGACAACGAAGCAAGCTCGGCAGCGGCGAGCAGGTCCTGCTCGCCGCTGCGCTGATGGCCTGCAACACCGCCTGCCGCCGACAGGATTGGCAGCGCCTGCCCAGTGGACTGGTACATGGGGACGTGTTCCGGGACAACACCCTCTTCGATGGAGCGCGACTTTGCGCGGTGATCGACTTCCATCACACGGCCCGCGGACCCCTACTGTTCGATCTGGCCGTAGTCGCCAACGACTGGTGCTGCGACGAAATGGGACGCTTCGATGGCGACCGAATGCGAGTATTGATCGCGAGTTACAGCGGCATGCGCGAGCTGACCCGGGAAGAGCGCTGGCTGTGGCCGGTCATGACCATCCTCGCCGCCCTGCGATTCTGGTTGGCCCGCCTGGCTACCCGCCGCAAACCCCCTGAAGAGATGGCTCGCATCCTCGACCGCGGGCTGCGCCAGGGGTTTCCGCTGCTGGAGCAAACGCTAGTGTCCTGAACTGGGTTCACCCCGCTCTGCCCTTCAGAAGGCATCTGGATCAAGGCGCAGATCGCCCCCACTGGGGGCTCCCACAAGGGCGTCCTGATGGCGGCAGTCATACTGGCCGTCGACTCCGCCACAACCGCGAAAAAGAGTTCAAAAATCAGTGGCTTAATTTGCGCTCCATAAGCGTCCGCCACCAACGTTCGTTCTCGCTGTCGCGGACAACATGCGATTCGATGGACGTGGCCAGGCCTCGTGGGAGCCCGCAATGCGGGCCATAGAAATAGAAGACGCCGATGCGGAACTCGACGGCTCCAATCTCGACAGCGCCAATACCGTTGGTGGACCGCTACAGCAGCGCGCTCCCGTCACACCGCGCGCAGGACGAACACCGAGAACAGCGACTCCGAGTCGGTAAATTCCTCCACGGTATCGAACCCGACTCCTGCAGCCAGCGCCCGGAACTCCTCAGGGGCGTACTTGTAGGAATTCTCGGTATGGATGGTCTCGCCCGCTGCAAAGCTGAAGGACTCGCCCGCCAAGGTGAAGGTGAGCTCACGCCGCGCCACCAGATGCATCTCGATGCGCCCAGCCTCATCATCGTAGTGTGCCGCATGGTCGAAGGCCTCGACGTCTATGTCACCATCCAGGGCCCGGTTGAGGTGTGCCAGGGCATTGCGATTAAACGCCGCCGTAACGCCGGCAGCATCGTTGTAGGCGGCTTCAAGACGCGCCTTGTCCTTGCGGCGGTCGACGCCGATCAGCAGCTGACCGCCGGCACCGAGCGTGCGGTGCACACCCTCAAGGAAGCGCGCTGCTGCGGGACGCTCGAAGTTGCCGATGCTTGAGCCTGGGAAGAAACCGGTCATGGGCACCGGCCGGCCGGCAGCATCCAGCGATCTCCAGGGCAGCTCGAAGCCGGCCGCATAGTCGGCACAGATGGCATGCACTTCGAGCCATTCGTAATCCGCAGCCAATGCCCGCGCCGCCTCCAGCAGATGCTCGCGGGAGATATCTACCGGCAGATAGGCCTTGGGTCGCAGGCCCTCGAGCAGCAGGCGGATCTTCCGGCTCGAGCCGCTGCCGAATTCCAGCAGGACATTGCCACGACCCAACGTGACGCAGAGGGCCTCGAGCCTGGACTCGAAGATGCTCATCTCGGCTCGCGTCGGATAGTACTCCGGCAGCCGTGTGATGGCCTCGAACAGCTCGGAACCGCGCTGGTCGTAGAAGTACTTTGGCGCAATGCGTCGGGGCGTGACCTTAAGTCCTGTGAGGACTTCCTCTCGCATGTCGGTGAGTCGGGGTTTCAAGTCGTGCAGGTATACACGGTCGTCGACAGCAGCAGTCGAAGACCGGCGAGGTTCCGGTCTTGCCATGGGTCTCAGGCGTCCTGTGCAAGGCGAACGCCGGTGAACTGCCAGCGATCCGGTGGATAGAAGAAGTTGCGGTAGCTGTCACGCAGGTGCGCCCGCGGCGTAGCGCAGGAACCGCCGCGAAGGACCAGCTGGTTGGCCATGAACTTGCCGTTGTACTCACCGAGGGCTCCGGGCAGCGGCCGATACCCTGGATAGGGGCCGTAGGCGCTGGACGTCCACTCCCAGAGATCACCTCGCATGGCCGCGAGAGGTCCGATGGCAGCGTTACCTGGATGGAAGCGTCCATCTTCGAGAAAGGCCCCTTCAGCGCCAGACCCAGCGGCAGCAGCCTCCCATTCCGCCTCATTGGGCAGACGGGCACCGGCCCAGCGGGCATAGGCATCCGCCTCGTAGCCGCTGATATGACAGACCGGGCCTTCGAGATCCAGGACCTGCGGACCCCCGAGAGTATAGCTCCACCACCGCCCGTCCTCTTCGAACCAGTAAAGGGGAGCACAGGGGGCCTGGGATTGCTGCAACCAGGCCCAGCCGTCGGCCAGCCAGAGTTCCGGCCGGCCGTAACCATCATCGGCCATGAACGCAAGGTATTCAGCGTTGGTGACACAACGGTCGGCAAGCCGGTAGGGCTCGAGCCAGACCAGATGCCTAGGGGTTTCGTTGTCGAAGCTGAAACTGCTGCGACGAAGCGCCGCTAAGGGCTCCCGACCGATCTCCACGAGCCCACCCGCCAAGTCAGAGTAGGTCAGCGCGCCGGCGGACTGTGAGGCCGCCACTGCTGGGGCATGTCCATAGGCCGGCTGCAGCGGGTTGTGTCCAAAGGCGTACTTGAGATCGGTAATCAGCAGCTCCTGGTGCTGCTCTTCGTGATGGATCCCGAGGACCAGCCTACGCAGCACTTCATCGTCTGCCGTGGTCTTAACGAGGGTTGCCATGGCAGCGTCCACGTGATCACGGTAGGCCATGATCTCTGCCACCGTGGGCCGCGAGAGCTGGCCGCGGCGGGCGCGGGGAAACTGGGCACCGATGCCGTTGTAGTAGGAATTAAAAAGGTAGCTGTAACGTGCGTCCAGCGGCTGATAGCCCGCAAGGAAGGGCTGCAACAGGAAAGTCTCGAAAAACCAGGTCGTGTGGGCCAAATGCCACTTTGGCGGACTGGCATCCGCCATGGGCTGAACACCGAAATCTTCCACTTCGAGTGGCGCCACCAGGGACCGGCTGCGCTGGCGCACGAGCTGGAAATCCGCAAGGGCGTCCCCAACATCCGTGTCCTCAGGGCGCTGGGCTACTTGCGTCACGCTGGACTCCTGCTTCTCACCCTCACCGGCGCACTGTACCGGCAAGGGCATGAGTATGTGCGCCCGTGTATGACCGTCGCAACCGCCTTCAGAAGCGCTCGCTCAGCGTTCGATAGGCCGTCAGCACCCGCTCGGGCGTGTGCGGGAGGCGAATGTAGCCATGGTAGTGGCCGCGTGGATTGAAGATCACGATGTTGCCGGTGTGATCGACGACATAGCCATCCGGCTCTTCTGCCGAGGGCACTTTGGCGAAGGCAACGCTGACATCGCGGGCCAGGGTGGCCAGGACAGGGTGCTCGCCCGTGACGCCAACGAACTCGGAATGGAAGTAGCGCACGAATTCAGAGAGCACTTCGGGCGTGTCCCGCTCGGGATCCACCGTGAACAGCGCCACATCGAAGGGGGCGTGGTCGCCAGACTCCGCCAGCTGACGACGAGCCTCTCCCAGCACTGCCAGGGTCACCGGACAGATATCGGGACAGTGGGTGAAGCCGAAATAGGCCAGGGTCCAGGTGCCGCGCAGATCCGCCTCGGTGAAGGGGCTGCCGTCATCACGAATGAGGCGAAAAGGGGACGGCGCGCGCGGCTGTGGCAGCACCACCGTACCGTAGTCATCGCGCAGCTGATCGTCGCTCAAGCCCGGGGTGCGGACGATGTTGTTGACGAACAGGCCCAGCACCAGCGCCATGAACAGCGCACAGCCGATGATGGTATTGCGAACGCCGGGAGTCATCATTTCGCCACCGTCCAGCCCGCGCCCGTCAGGCCGGGAAAGACATAGTGGTCCACCAGCAGGAATACGAACAGCAGCATGAGATAGAGCAACGAGTAGCGGAACGTCTCCATCGGCGCTTTCGGATTGTTGCCGATCAACAGGACCACGGCCCAGTAGAGGAAGCCGGCGCCGAGACCGATCGCACCCGCCAGATAGAGCGGCCCGCTCATACCGATGACAAAGGGCATGAGGCTGACCGCCACCAGGATCAGGGTGTAAAACAGAATATGCCACTTGGTGTACTGCTCGCCATGGGTGACGGGCAGCATGGGCATGTCGATGGTGGCGTACTCGTCTTTGCGTTCGATGGCCAGCGCCCAGAAATGGGGCGGTGTCCAGGCGAAGATGATCAGCACCAGCAAAAGGGCGCCCGGCTCGATGGTGCCGGTGACGGCCGTCCAGCCAAACAGCGGAGGCGCGGCGCCAAACAAGCCGCCGATGACGATGTTCTGCGGCGTGGCCCGCTTCAGATACATGGTATAGATGAATCCATAGCCCACCCAGGACGCCAAGTTCAGCCAAGCTGTCAGGGGATTGACGAACACCACCAGAATGGCCATGCCGAGAATGCCCGTCACCGCGGCGAAGAGGATGCCCCGCGGCAGGGTGACGCGGCCGGTGGCTACCGGGCGATTACGGGTGCGGGCCATGCGGGCGTCTATAGAAGCGTCGGCAATGTGATTCACCGCGGCAGCCGAACCCGCCACCAGCGCAATACCGAGAATGCCGAACAGGACGGGGGCCAGAGGCGGAAAGCCCGGCGTGGCGAGGAAGGAGCCGACGGCCGCGCATAGCAGCATCAGCATCACGACCCGTGGCTTGCACATCTGGTAGTAATCGCGCCAAGTGGCCGCGGGCGGACTCACTTCCGAAACTGTATCGCTCATGCACCGATCCCGGAGGACGTGCGCCCGGCGCGCACGCGATGGTTGATGGTCACCATGACCAGCAGCAGCACGGCCGCTATCGCGTTGTGCGCCGTCGCCACCAGAAGGGGCAGACTGAAAACCACATTCGCGACACCAAGCAGGAGCTGCAGCAGCAGGACAGCCGCAAGGGTAATGCCCAGGGGGGCCAACTGCCAACTGCGGGGCGCTCGCCAGAGACGCCAGCCGATCAGCCCGAGCACCAACGTCACTGCAATGGCGCCCAGGCGATGGGTCAGATGGATGGCAATCCGGCCCTCGCTGTACATCAGACCCCCGAGGTAGTTGGGCCCCACTTCCTGCAGGAGGTTGAAACCATGGGCAAAATCAGCCTCGGGCCACCACCGGCCCTGGCAGGTGGGGAAATCCGGGCAGGCGAGCGCAGCATAGTTGGAACTGACCCAGCCCCCCAAGGCTATCTGCGCTACCAGCAGAACGATTCCAACGACCACCCAGGGTCGCAACCGCGCCAGCGCCGACGCCAGCTCACCTGTGGCCGGCTGCCGCCGCCAGCCCAGTTGCAGGAAGAGCAGCCAAAGCAGCGACAGGGTGAGGAAGCCCCCAAGCAGGTGAGCGGTGACCACCTGGGGCCAGAGCTTCAAGGTCACCGTCCAGGCGCCGAAAGCCGCCTGCACGATGACCACCCCAAGCAGCACGACAGGCAGCACCACGGGCTGATCTTCGTGCTGGCGTCGCCGCCAGGCCAGGATGGCAAGCGCAAGAATGACCAGCCCCAACGTGCCGGCAAAGTAGCGATGGATCATCTCCGGCCAGGCCTTGTCGACTTCCACCGGCGCGTCCGGGAAGCGCATTTCCGCCCGTTCGATGCGCTCGGCGCTCATGGGAATGCCGGCAAAGCCATAGCATCCTGGCCAGTCCGGGCAGCCGAGCCCGGCATCCACCAGGCGCGTCCAGGCGCCCAGGATGATGACGACTGCGCACAGGCCAATGGCGAAGGCGACGAAACGGAATCCAGGCTTGCGATCGCGTATCAAGAGATGCTCCTCATTCCGGACTCAACCCCGAATCAACCTATGTTGGAGAGCCGCAGAAGCTGCTTGAGATCGGACAACAGCTCTGATCCGATCTGATCAAGCCCGTGGTAAAGAACGACATTACCCAATGGATCCACCGTGAGAATACCTGCTTCCAGGTCATGCAGGTCAGGAATGGGTTCCTGGCCGATGAGATCTCGACCTTCCAGGGCAGACCGCAGGATGCCGGGGGCGCCCTGCACGAAGGTCATCTCCGGCAGCCTGGCCAGCAGGGTGCCCCTGAGCCCCGCCGGCGAAGCCGGCGTGATCACGGCAAACCGGAGCAGCCGGTCGGCATCCCTGCCTAGAAGCGTATGCACCTGGCGCAGCAATTCCAGGGCTTCGATGCAGGATGCGTCACAAGCGTTGCCCGTGACCACCAGCAGCCGCCAGCGCCGACGTTCACCGGGCACCAGCAAAGCGCCATCGTCCCCCATCAAACCAAGGGCCTCGAGATCTCCGGGAGGATCAATCAACCATCCCCGGTTGGTCTGGGCGCCGGCAACCATCCAGGACGCCCCAAAATAGATGGTGACAGCCGCCGTCAGTGGCAGCAGGGACAGCAAGATCAGCGCGATCAGCAGCAGCCGATTGCGGTTGCGTATTCGCCTGTTGATCGGCGTTGGCAGCTGCTCGGCGTCGTCAGGTCCGGTCTGCATGCTCGTTATCTCCGGTGGGTTCGGTCGTACGTCGGAAGGACGCCAGGCACCACCCGACCACCAGGACCAGGGCAAGGCCCAGCCACTGTAAGGCATAACCACGATGCCGGGCAGATGTCAGCCGCAGCGGCCGAAAATTCCAGGTCTGCGCCCCCGGAGCCACCGGGTCGGCGACCACCACACGCGGGTACAGGGTGCTCCCGAGCACTTCGGCAAGATTTTCGGGATCCAGCCGCTGCACCCGCACATCGCCGCCCAGCTGCTCCAGGACCGGTCCGAACACCGCCCCCTTGGGGCGCGAGGGCGCCAGCCTGCCCGTGACAACCACTCGAGTGGAAGGCAGGTGAACCTCTGGCAGCACGGACCTGTCCACGTCGCCCACTACCCAACCGAGATTGACCAGCACCCGCTCTTCGATGCCGACCGCAGCGAAGGGTGCGAGCAATTCATAGCCGGCGCGGCCGCGCCAGGTGCGGTTGTCGAGCCAGATTCTGGGACCAGGCGGGAAATGGCCCTCCATGGCAACGGGTTGGAGGTCAATAAGGTCCCCTGCTGACGCCACCTCAGACAGGGGTCGCGGCGAGGCCGCTTCCATCTGCTTCACGTGGGCTTCCACGTCAGCGGCCTCGCCCGCTCGATGCCACTGCCAGATCGACATGGACACCACCACAGGCAGGAACACCGCCACGAACAGCGAGAGGCGCCAGGAAGGCAGGAACTGCAGGCGACGCTTCACAGGGGCCGTCACGTCGCGCCGGGCATCCACGGCAGGCGATGGGCTATACTCGCTCTCACACTCACGGGCTCCTCAACCGGACCCTCTGCATGCTCCTGAAGATTTTGATCGTCATCCTCTTCATTGCCGTGCTGGTCAGTCTTTCCAGCGGTATGGTGTTCCTGTTCAAGGACCAGGAGAGTGGCCGCAAGCGGGTTCTCTACGCGCTGGGCACCCGCGTCTGCCTCGCGGCCGCTCTGCTCGGCCTTGTCTTCTACGGTCTCGTCAGCGGCGAGCTCGGCATGGGCGCGCCCTGGCACGGTCAATGAGCTCACCGCAGCAAGCGGCGCCGACTCATCAGAACACGTAGACGAACAGGAACAGTCCGAGCCAGACCACGTCCACGAAATGCCAGTACCAGGCCGTCGCTTCGAATCCGAAGTGATCCTCCTTGGTGAAGTGACCCTTCAGAGAACGTCCGAGCATCACGATCAGCATGAAAGTGCCGAGCGTGACGTGGAAACCGTGGAAGCCCGTCAGCAGGAAGAATGTGGAGCCGTAGATGCCGGTGTTCAGCGTCAGGCCGAGGTCCCGGTAGGCGTGCACATACTCGGCGATCTGCAGGATCAGGAAGAGCACGCCGAGCGCGACGGTAATACCCAGCCACAGATTGAGCTTGGAGCGATTGCCTTCTTTCAGCGCCGTGTGAGCCACGTGGATGGTGACACTGGAGGTCAGCAACACCACAGTGTTGTAGAAAGGCAGATAGGCCAGCCACTGCGTCAGCGGGGGCGCCGCCAGGGTCGCATCGGGGGTGGCCCACTGGGGATGGGGATTGGTGCCAGCATTCCAGTCGACGCTGAAATCGGGCCACAGGTACTGGCCGGTAATGCCCTTTTCGCCTTCACCCCCGAGCCAGGGCAGCGCCAGAAAGCGGATGTAGAACAGCGCACCGAAGAAGGCTGCGAAGAACATCACTTCCGAAAAGATGAACCAGCCCATGCCCCAGACATAGGAACGCTTGACCTGGGCGCTGTTCATGCCGCGATGGTTCTCATCGATCACCGCTGCGAACCAGCGATAAAGCACCACGGCCACCACCAGGAAACCGACGATGAGCAGGATTTCCTTGCCGTGGCCGCCGGTATGAGCCGAGTTCATCCAGGCGCCGAGCCCATAGAGCATGACCCCGAGGCCGAACGCGAGCCATATCGGCAATTTGCTTTCGCTTGGCACGTAGTAAGCTTCGTGCCCGTCCGCCTGTTGCTGTGCCATCCCCATTTCTCTCCGTTACCGTCGGTGCTGTCGCGCCGACTTCAGCTACCCGCGGCGGTGCCCACGCTATCGTGGACGTTCCGCACCTGATCCGTGATGTCAAACATCGTGTATGAGAGCGATATCGTCCGGATCGATTCCGGCAGATCGCGATCGACAATGAAGCGCATGGGCATTTCCACTGATTCACCAGGCTGCAGTACCTGCTGTTCGAAGCAGAAACACTGCGTCTTATGGAAGAAGGCAGCCGCGCGCCCTGGCGCCACCGAGGGTATCGTCTGCGCCACCATCACTCGGTCAGTAGGGTTGTGAGCATGGAAGACCGCTTCATGCATGCCACCGGATGTCACCCGCATGCCACCCACATCGGAGCCGAAGCGCCAGGACATACCGCCATTGACGTTGGTGATGAAACGCACCTGGATCTCCCGTGTTTCATCCGCCACCAGCTCGCTTTCCACGTATTCGTATTGACCAGCGGTCTTGCCGTTGAGTCCCGTGACTTCGCAGATCACGTCATAGATCGGGACCAGTGCGAACGCAAAGGCAAACATTCCTAACGTGCCAAGGCCGAGCCGCGTGACAGTCCGGCGGGTGCGCGCGGCGGCCTCGGCTTGCCGGTTGACTGTTTCGGACTGGGTTTGGAACTCAGTCATATCGGGTCCTCCTTTTGTGCCCTGGCTCGCGCAGACGGGACGCCGTCCGCAAGCAGACCAGAGCCACCCTTACTTCACCACGGGCGGCGTGGAGAAGGTGTGGTAGGGCGCCGGCGACGGCACCGTCCACTCAAGACCTTCGGCACCGTCCCAGACCTGGGCGGTGGCTTTCTGCCCACCACGGATGCTCTTGATGACAACGTAGAGGAACACCAGCTGGGACAGGCCGAAGATGAAGGCACCCACCGTCGACCAGGCATTGAAGTTGGCGAACTGCAGCGCGTAGTCGGGAATTCGCCGCGGCATGCCGGCCAGTCCGGAGAAGTGCATCGGGAAGAACGCGACATTGACGCCGATGAACGACAGCCAGAAGTGCAGCTTGCCCAGCGCCTCGGAGTACATGAAACCGGTCCACTTCGGCAGCCAATAGTAGACCGCACAGAAAATGGAGAACAGCGCGCCGGAGACCAGCACGTAGTGGAAGTGAGCCACCACGAAATAGGTGTCGTGGTACTGATAGTCCGCCGGGGCGATGGCCAGCATCACGCCGGAGAAACCGCCGACGGTGAACAGAAACACGAAGGCCAGCGCGAACAACATGGGCGTCTCGAAGGTCATCGAGCCCTGCCACATGGTGCTGACCCAGTTGAACACCTTCACCCCAGTGGGTACGGCGATGAGCATGGTCGCGTACATGAAGAACAGCTGGCCCGCCAGCGGCATGCCCACCGTGAACATATGGTGTGCCCAGACGATGAACGACAGGAAGGCGATGGACGAGGTGGCGTAAACCATGGAGTCATAGCCGAAAAGCCGCTTGCGGGAGAACGCCGGAATCACGTGGGAGACGATCCCGAACGCCGGCAGGATCATGATGTAGACCTCGGGATGCCCGAAGAACCAGAAGATGTGCTGGAACAGCACCGGGTCACCACCGCCGGCCGCATCGAAGAAGCTGGTACCGAAGTGAATGTCGAACAGCATCATGGTCACCGCGCCAGCCAGAACCGGCATCACTGCGATGAGCAGATAGGCGGTGATGAGCCAAGTCCAGACGAACATCGGCATCTTCATGAGGGTCATGCCGGGAGCGCGCATGTTGAGAATAGTGGCGATGATGTTGATCGCCCCCATGATCGACGAAGCACCGAGCAGGTGGATGGCGAAGATCATGAAGGTGACCGAGTCCGGCGCATAGGTGGTCGACAACGGCGCATACATCGTCCAGCCAAAGTCCGGGCCGCCGCCCTCCATGAACAGCGTCGAGATCAGCATCAGCGACGCGAAGGGCAGGATCCAGAACGACAAATTGTTCATGCGTGGCAGGGCCATGTCCGGCGCGCCCACCATCATCGGCAGCATCCAATTCGCCAACCCCACGAAGGCGGGCATGATGGCGCCGAACACCATCACCAGGCCATGCATGGTGGTCATCTGGTTGAAGAAGTGGGGATCCACGAAAGAGTGTCCGGGCTGGAACAGCTCCGCCCGGATCACCAGCGCCATGACGCCGCCGGCCAGGAACATGATGAAGCTGAACCACAGGTACATCGAACCGATGTCCTTGTGGTTGGTAGTGTAGAGCCAACGGGTGATGCCTTTGGCAGGCCCGTGGGCGTGGTCGTCGTGGTGGTGGGCGTCGATGACGGCGCTCATCTTCCTGTACTCCTGGGTTCGCTGATCACTGGGCTGCGGCGAAGCTGACGATATCCTTGGGCTTGACTGCTTCCGCACGCTTCGAACTGCCGGCATCGCCAAAGGCATGGCGTTGGTAATTCATCACCGATGCCATGTCCAACGGACTGAGCACCGGACCAAAGGCCTGCATGGCCGTGCCGGCCCGCCCGTGATAGACCACTTCCATGTGCGTATCGAAATCGCCGGTCATCATTGCGTTGCCGGCCAGCGCCGGGAACACCGGCGGCACACCCTGGCCATCGGCCTGATGACAGCCGACACAATGAGTCCCGTAGACCTTTTCGCCACGCGCGAGCAGTTCGGCCTCCGACCAATCCCGCTCCATGAGCTGATCCTCGACCCGCGCAAGCTGCAACTGCTCGGCATACCAGGCGTCGTACTCGTCCTCCGGCAGGGCATAGACCACGATCGGCATGAAGCCGTGATCAATTCCGCAGAGCTCCGCGCACTGCCCCCGGTAGATGCCGGGTTCCTCGACGATCGTCCACATTTCGTTGATGAATCCGGGTATCGCATCGCGTTTGAGAGCGAAATCGGGCACCCACCAGGCATGGATGACGTCATTGGAGGTCAGCAGGAAACGCACCTTGCGGTTGATCGGAATCACCAGCGGATTATCGACTTCCAGCAGATAATTCTCGCCCTTCTCGGACTGACCGCGGATCTGCTCACGGGGCGTGGAAAGGTTGGAGAAGAAACTGATCTGCTCGTTGAGGTCGTCATCGAGATATTTGTACTGCCAACGCCACTGGTAGCCACGAACCTCGACCACCATGTCCTCGCCACCCGAATCGTACATCTGCACCAGAACGGTGGTGGCCGGGATGGCCATGCCGATGAGAATGCCAAGAGGCACCAGCGTCCAGACGATCTCCAGCTTGGTACTTTCGTGAAAGGTGGCCGGCGTCACGCCGCGAGACTTCCGGTGCAGGATGATCGAAACCAGCATGGCACCGAACACTACGACGCCGATGGCCACACAGATCCAGAAGATCAGCATGTGCAGGTCGTAGATGGCGCGACTGATCTCAGTCACTCCGGGCGTCATGTTCCACCCGGAGGAGGCCGAAGCCGGGACGGCCAGGGCAACCACTGCGAACAGCAGAAGCCCACTTGGAACGAACCGGGTTGCGATGGACATTACTGGACGACTCCGATTCTGGCCCGCCCAGTTCCGACAGCGCTGAACGCGCAGCCCGGTCGGGGCAGGTCTGGACTACAAACCAGCGCACAGCCTGTCCATATCGCAACAGACGTGCGTCGATATTTCGCCGAAAGCGGCGGCCGCCCGTGCGACCAATGCTGACAATACAGATGGGCAGTGGATCGCGGATGGCGAGGAAGCCCTTTTCGTCCCCGTTATCGCGACGCCATGCATCGACTGGAAGTGCCGTCAGGGTACTACCAGTTCACCCCTGCGCTGCTCCTGATCCCCCGCCACCGACAACCCGGAGGCGGACGCGCCCCTGTGGGGCAGGACGCACGGCGATTATAGCAATCGCCCGGGACAAAACAATTGAAGAGAGACCGATTTCTCCGCGATCTCGGCGGCAAGCTATAGGCCAGGCCCCAGCCGAAGGCTGCGACGACCCGTTGACTCGGAGGCGTTCGCTAGCAGACCCGGCAACGGACCTGGCACTGTCGCGAATGGAGCCGCCGGTCATCGCAGCAGGAGACCCGCGCTTTGACAGCGCCAAGCCGCAACCTCTATCCCCTATGCCCCATCAGGCTTTTTACGCTTTGCCTTCGGCGGGTGGAACAGCAGGGGCTGCGCTTTGCTTGGCGCCGGTTTCCTCGGCCCATCGAGCCGACCCTGGGGTAGCGCATCGGCTGGTGCCTCCTCGAGCACATCGCTGAAACCGCAGGCCACACAGTCGCGGTGGGTCGCGCCACCGATGCTGAAGATCCGGACACGATCCTGGGCCCCGCAGCGGGGACAGACCGCACCGGCGATGAAGCGCTTGGGACCCGGCTGCGAGTTCATCAAGCGGTTGCCTGTCCATCGATACCGCTGTGACGCAACAGTGCCGCGACGTCCGGCTCGCGGCCACGGAATCTTCGAAACAATTCAGCGGGCGACTCACTGCCGCCACGCTCTAGGATGGCTTGCAGGAAGTCCACTCCGGCGCTGGCAGAGAAAATGCCCTCTTCCTCGAACCGGGAGAAGGCATCCGCGGACAACACCTCGGCCCACATGTAGCTGTAGTAGCCGGCAGCATAACCACCAGAAAATATGTGCCCGAAACCCGTTTCAAACCGGTTCTCAGCAGGCGGCAGGACCACCGCCACCTCACCACGCACCTCTTCGAGGATTCTCCTGATCTGGCCCGATTCGCCCGCCCGGTACTCTCCGTGCAGGCGGAAATCGAACAGGCCGAACTCCAGCTGGCGCACCATGGCCATGGCGGACTGGAAGTTCTTTGCGGCCAGCAGCTTGTCGAGCATGGCCGACGGCAACGGCTCACCGGTCTCGTAATGCCCCGAGATCAGCGCCAGGGACTCCGGATGCCAGCACCAGTTCTCCAGGAACTGGCTCGGCAGTTCCACGGCATCCCAGGGCACGCCGTTGATGCCCGCGACGCTGGCGACCTCCACCTGGGTCAGCATGTGATGAATGCCGTGGCCGAACTCGTGGAACAGCGTTACGACTTCGTCATGGGTCAGCAGCGCAGGGCGCTCTGCAGACGGACCGCCAAAATTGCAGGTCAGATACGCCACCGGCACCTGGCTGCCCGCTTCCGTCCGCCGCCGACCCACGTAGCTGCCCATCCAGGCACCGCCCTGCTTGTGGCGACGGGCGAAAAGGTCCAGGTAGAAGCGACCGACCACGGTGGCCTCGCCATCAGCGCTGGCGTCCACGGCGGCGCCCTCGCCGGCAGCGTGAATCTCGAAGGTGCGCACACTGGGCTCCCAGGTAGCCCAGCCTTCGACCTCCACCACACGTATTCCGAACAGCCGCTGGACGATGACAAACAACCCCTCCACCACCCGATCCACCGGGAAGTAGGGACGCAATGCCTCCTGAGAGATGTCATAGCGGGACTGACGCAGGCGCTCAGAGGCGTACCCCACGTCCCATGCCTCCAGCTTGTCCAGACCCAGTTGCTCACGAGCGAAGGCCTCGAGTTCCGCAAACTCCCGCTGGGCCTGGGGCCGGGCCCGGCTGGCCAGATTACGCAGGAAGCCCAGCACTTCATCCACGCTGCCTGCCATGCGGCCGGCAAGCTGACGCTCAGCCCAGGAGCCATAGCCGAGCAGCGCCGCCTGCTCCTGACGCAGCTCGAGGATCTCCTCCATCAGCGGCGCGTTGTCGAAGCGCCCGGCGTGGGGGCCCTGATCCGAAGCTCGGGTGGTCCAGGCGGTGTAGATCTCCCGCCTAAGCTCCCGATCCTCTGCGTGCATCATGACGGCCTGATAGGTGGGCCCATCGAGGGTAATCACGGGCCCATCCACTTTGCGCTCAGCTCCCGCCTTGCGGGCCCGCTCCTGATCGCTCTCCGGAAGACCGGCGAGACGGTCTTCGGTCACCGGCAGTTCGAAGGCTTCGGTGGCATCGAGCAGATGCTGGGAAAAACGGTTGGTGAGCTCCGACAGCCGGGCGTTGATGGCGCGAAACCGCTCGCGTTCAGCCGGCGGCAGGTCAATGCCCGAGAGCCTGAAATCACGCAGTGCGTGTTCGATGGCTGCCCGCCGCTCCGGCTCAAAGGACGCGAACTCCGGACTTTCCGCCAGCCGCCGATAAGCCTCGAACAGACCCTGATGCTGGCCGTAGGCGGAATAATAGGCCGACAGTTTAGGCAGTGCAGCCTCGTAGACTTCACGCAGGGCGGCGCTGTCGCGCACCGCATGCAGATGGGACACCGGACTCCAGACCCGGGACAACCGGTCCCCTGCCGCCTCCAGCGGTACCACCACGGCTTCCCAGTCGGGTTCCGCCGCCGCCACAGTGTCGAGCACTCGAGTGTTGTCCTCGAGCACCACTTCGAGGGCAGGCATGAGATGGGCAGGTTCGATGCGATCGAAGGCCGGCAGTCGAAGCGATTCAAGAAGAGGATTGGCCATGTTCACTCCACATTCGGTGACGGACGCAGTCCAGCGAAAACGGGGGCCGTAGCAGGCAGTACGCCCCGCCAGAGCCGGAAAGCCTCGGCGGCCTGCTCCACCAGCATGCCGAGACCATCGACCGTCTGCGCCGCGCCGAGTTCCGCACAGCGCAGCAGGAATGCAGTCGGCCGCGCAGCGTACACCATGTCATAGGCGAGGGTCCGGCTGGTCACCAGACCGGGCGCCAGTTCCGGGACGATACCGGCGAGACTGGCGGCTGTGGCGTTGATAAGGACGTCCGCTGGCGGCAGTTCACCCATGGCCCTGGCCTCGATGGGACCGAGGGCCTCGAATCGATCTGCAAGCTGCAACGCACGCGCGTGCGAACGGTTGCCGATGACCAGACGGGCCACAGCGCTGGCCAGAAGCGGTTCTATGACGCCCGCAGCGGCACCTCCCGCACCGAGCATCACCACAGTCGCACCTTCGAGTCGGCAGGCAAGACGACCTTGGAGGTCGCGGATGAGACCGATGCCATCCGTGTTGAAAGCAGAGATCCGACCATCGTCCTCCAACCGCAGGGTGTTGGCAGCACCCGCCCGCTCTGCAGCCGGTTCAAGATAGTCGGCCATCGCGCAGGCTTCCCCCTTGAACGGCACCGTGACGTTGGCACCACGACCTCCGGCAGCAAAAAACGCAAGCACGGCCGCCTTGAAACCATCCAGCGGCGCTTCAATGGCCTCATAGGCCACCGCCTCACCAGTCTGCTGGGCAAACCAGCCATGGATGCGTGGCGAGAGGCTATGTCCGACGGGATGGCCGAACACCGCGTAGCGATCCTGCTGCCTGATCACGAACCCGCCCTTTGTACCGCCCCGTCCTGCAGCCGACGGATTTCGGAGGGACCGGCCGCACCACCGAGCTGGCCCGGCAGCAGATAGTCGATGCTGTCGCGAAAATACTGCCGCACACGCAACGCGGTGAGCGCCGGCGGCCGACCGGCAGGATTCGCCGAGGTCGACACCAGAGGCAGGCCACATTGCTCGATCAGAGCCCGGGATTGTTCGTGGCGCGTGATGCGGATCGCCAACGTCGAGTGATGGCCTCGAAGCAGCGCCGGAACCCCTGGCCGACAGGGCACCAACCAGGTGACCGGCCCCTTGGCAGGTGTGGTGATGCGCTCCCGCTCATCAGCCGACAGCGGCTCGAGCAGCGGCATGACCTGCTCGAGGCTGGCACAGATCAGAATCATGCCTTTCTCCACCGGCCGCGATTTCAACGCCAGCACCCGACGGACAGCGGCGGCATCGAAGGGATTACAGGCCAGACCCCATACCCCCTCGGTGGCATGGGCGATGACACTGCCGGCGCGCAGATGGGCGGCCGCCAAACGCAAGTGCTGAGTCGACGTGGGCTGCATGAGAACGGAAGGCCTCCGAAGATCGAAGCCAGCGAGCATAGCATCGCCACCGCGACTGTTCTGAATCAGGCCAAGCCCCGTTGATTCGGCGGAGGCTCTGAACTGGCGCCGGTGCTTTCCATCGCCCGCAATGCGGGCTCCCACGAGGGCAACGCCAGGGCGTGGCAATCCGCTCGATCGAAGGTCGTGGGCGCATTCAGCATGGAGCGGAATACATCGCCCAAAAGGCGCCCGAAGGGGCCGGGCCATTGGCGGCCCAAAACAGCCCGTCTTGCGGGCGAATGGTGCCTTCAGCCACCTTCTATTATGCTCAATCCAGGCTCAATCCAGGCTCAAGGGCTGAGCCCTTATTCCAGATTCGGCCCCACGCTGGGCCTCACCGGCTCTCTGTCGGCAAGCTCGCGGCGTACTGCATGCGGACCAGGCACGCTCGCCTACATCAGCCGCACCCAGCGCTGATGCTCACGCGCCACGCGCCCGTCGAGTTCCAGCTCGAAAAGCCGCGTATTGAGGGTCGCAGCGTCGAGGCCTGAGCGCAGCAGCAGTTCATCGAACACGGATCCGTCGGCATCGAACAAAGCGAGCAAGGTGTCCTCACTCCCCTCGGGTTCGCTACCGGATAACGGTGAGGGCGAAGCGCTTGGCGGTCGCAGACTGGCACACAGATCCGCCGGCAGCTCGTCGAGCACATCATCAATGCTGGTCAGCAGCCGGGCACCTTCCCGAATCAGCCGATGACAGCCCCGCCCGCCCGGATCCCGGGCGGTGGCAGGCATGGCGAACACTTCGCGGCCCTGGGCCCCCGCCAGGCGGGCGGTGATCAACGAGCCCGAATGTTCCGCCGCTTCCACCACCACCACGCCGAGGCTGAGTCCGCTGATCAGACGGTTGCGGCGCGGAAAGTGGTGAGGCGCCGGCGCCATGCCCGGCATGAACTCCGTGACCAGGGCACCGCGTTCACGCACCCGCGCCGCCAGCTCCAGATGGCGGCGCGGATAAATGCGATCCGGACCGCTGCCGAGCACCGCCACCGTCCATCCCCCTGCAGCCAGAGCTGCCTCATGGGCGGCGCCGTCGACGCCAAGCGCGAGGCCGCTGGTGACCAGCAATCCTACCCGGGTGAGTTCGCCTGCAATCCAGGCCGCATCCGCCAACCCGCGCCTGGAAGCACGCCGGGCGCCCACTACCGCGATCTGCGGTCGCCTCAGCAGGCTGGCGTCGCCCCGGACAAAGAGCATGGGCGGGGGGTCCGGGATCATGGCCAGCACTGCCGGGTAACCATCATGAGCAGGTGTGAGGCACTGCGTATCGTTGCGCCCACACCAGTCCGACAAACGCTGGATGCGCTCCCAAGCCACCGCTTCCTGCGCCTGGGCAAGGACGGCAGCAGCCACCATCGCATCGAGCTCCCCGCGCAGAAGTGCCCCGCAACGCACCGGGCCGATGCCCGGGGCAAGCGCCAGTGCGATCCATTCTTCCGCCGTGGGCTGCATGTCCTGTCCTGCCAGCTTTCCTAATCAGCAGTATGAGGAGACACACGACAAGCCCAGGTGCGTCAGGTGCTCGTCCTTATGTGAGAAAGGCCCCCGCTGCGGCGTGCGTTTCTAACCTGCCAAGCGGTCTCCTGATTGCTCGCAGTGGGAGGCGACCACGCAGGTCATTCACGGGTTTGTCACCTCCAGCACCGTCGGCTGCGCTAGCATGCAAGCCATGAGCAGACCGCTACGTACCATCACCTTCCTCACGCTGGGGCTCTGGCTGGCTGGCTGCTGCCCGGGGACCCAGACCGACGAGCGCGGCTGGCCCCGGGAACTGGTCCTCGGACTGGTGCCAGCGCTGGAAGCCGAGGCCTTGGTCGAGAACCTGGATCCGCTGACGCGACATCTGGAGGCTGAGTTGGGCATTCCGGTACGCAGCTTCGTACCGGCCGACTATACCGGGCTGGTGGAAGCATTGGGCTCCGGTCGCGCTGATATCGGCATGCTGCCGCCCTTCGCCGCCATGCTTGGCATGCGCCGCTACGACCTCGAACCGGTGCTCATCTCTGTTCGCCTCGGTGAAACCGGGTACCAGACCCAATGGCTCACCAATGATCCGAGCGTCTGCGATGCGCCTCCGACGCGCGATGAGCTCGGCATGCTCGAATGCCACGGCGATATCACCTTGATGCGCGGTCAGACCATCGCCTTTACCGATCCCAACTCTACTTCGGGCTACCTGTTCCCGGCCTTGCAGCTCCTTGATGCGGGCATCGATCCCGAGTCGGACATCCGCAGCCTCTACGTGGGCGGACATGACGCCGCGGTGCTTGCCGTGCGGGCGGGTGACGTTCGCTTCGGGGTCTCCTACGACGACGCTCGCAGCATGGTCCGCCCCCAGTATCCCGATGTGGCCGAGCGGGTGATTCGCTTCAATCGCGCGCCCATGATTCCCAACGATGGCGTCACCCTGCGGCCCGGGCTGCCCCCGGATCTGCGAACGGCCATCATCGACGCTTTTCTATCGCTGGAGGCAACCCAGCAGCATCTGCCGCGAGCGGAGCGGGTACTGTGGGTGCTCTACGAAATCGATGGTTTCCAGCCCATGACCGCCGACGTCTACGACCCCGTTGCCGCCAGCTACGATCGTCTGCGGCGCTGAGGTGGCGTATGGCGGGGTCATGGTGGGCGGGTCGGCGATCGCCGTTCGAAGGGGAGTTGCATGAACGACAAAGCCGCCATCCGATTCAAGGGCGCCGGAGTGGTCTATCCAAACGGTGCCGTGGGCCTCGCCGGCATTGATCTCGAAATCAAGCCCGGCGAGTTCGTCGTCGTCGTGGGCTCGTCCGGCGCCGGGAAGTCGACCCTGCTGCGCTCGGTGAACGGACTTACGCCGCTCACCGACGGTACGATCACCGTAGGTGGCCAGCCGGTCCCTAAGAAGGAAGGTCGGGAGCTGCGCAGGCTGCGGGCCGGTGTCGGCATGATCTTTCAGGATTTCCGTATCACCCGCCGGCTTACGGTGATGACCAACGTCCTGGTCGGCCGCGTGGCCCACGTTCCGGGCTGGCGCGCCATGTTCAACCTGTGGCCAGCAGCGGATAGGGAAATCGCTTTCAAAGCTCTGGAGCGGGTCGGCATCGCTGATAAGGCCTGGGTTCGCGCCGGCGATCTCTCCGGTGGCCAACAACAACGAGTCGGCATCGCCCGCGCCCTGGCCCAGGAACCCGCCATCATTCTCGCTGATGAACCCGTGGCGTCCCTGGATCCGGTGACCACCCACCAGATCATGCGTGATCTGGTGCGCATCAATGAGGAGCTGGGCATCACCACGGTAGTGAATCTTCACTTCCTGGATCTGGCCCGGCGCTACGGTCAGCGCATCATCGGGCTCAGAGGCGGCGAGCTGGTCTACGACGGTACTGCGAACAGCGTGACCCAAGAGGACTTCAAGAACATCTACGGCCGGGACCCGGACGCGGGCGACGTCCTCGACGAGCGTGAAGCGTCGTGAGTGAGGCGCCGTGAGCGAAGCCATCGACGCGGCGACGACACGGCCCCTGCGGCCGGCCCGCAACTGGGTGCTGATCATCGGCGCGCTGGGGATGGTGTCCCTCATGACCTGGTGGTCTGCCCGCGGCATCGGTTTCTCTATCATCGAGCTGGCCTGTAACCTTCCAGGCGGTCGTCGCCTGCTGGTGGAATCCTGGCCACCCGACTGGAGCTTCTTTCCACGCCTGCTGGGCCCTTTACTGGAAACCCTTCAGATTGCCGTGATCGGCACCGTGATCGGCGGCATCCTGGCCATCCCCATCGCGGTGCTGGCCGCCCGCAACCTCACACCAGGATTCCTGGTCTGGTTCGTGGACCGCAACTTCATGAACATCCTGCGCACCCTGCCGGATCTGTTCTGGGCCATGCTGTTCGCCGCGGCCGTCGGCTTCGGCCCCGTCGCCGGTGCGCTGGCGCTCACCGTGTTCACCATCGCCGTGATCTCCAAGCTCTGGTCCGAATCTCTGGAAGCCATCGACATGGCCGTACCGGAAGCGGTGCGCGCCGCCGGTGGCAGCTGGCTGGCCATGCTGCAGTTCGGCGCCATCCCCCAGGCCCTGCCGCACTACGTGTCCTATACCCTGTACGCCTTCGAACTGAACGTGCGGGCGTCCATGATCCTCGGCCTGGTGGGCGCCGGCGGCATCGGCATGGTGCTGGAAACCCAGCGCAGTACCTTCGAGTACCCGCGGGTGACGCTGATCGTGCTTTCGGTTCTGGTGCTCGTGCTGATCATCGAGCAGATCTCCGAAAGCATCCGCAGGCGGCTGATATGACGGCCCGCTCGACGCTACCTCCCGCCGCCGGCATGGGTTGGGCGACCCAGGTCACGCTGTTCATTGCCGTCCTGTTTCTGGTCTGCGCCTGGGCCATCGACCTGACGCCGGCCGCACTGGCCAATCTACCCCGGCAGATGGTCACCGTGCTCAGCTTCTTTTACCCCGCTGACATGGAATACGGCGCGACCCGGGTATGGCCCGCGCTGCTGGAATCCATCCAGATCGCCTGGATGGGCACCATCGTTGCCGCCATGCTGTCGCTGCCGCTGGCCCTGCTCGGCGCGCGCACACTGTTCCCCCGCATCGCCCGACTGGTGAAACTGATCTCGGCCACCGCCCGCGCCTTTCCTGAGATTCTGCTGGCCATCTACTTCGTGCCCATCGTCGGACTCGGCGCCTTCGCCGGGGCCCTGGCCATTGGCATCTCCTCGGTGGGTATGCTCACCAAACTGGGATCGGAAGTGGTGGAGTCCATCGACATGGGGCCCGTGGAGGCCGTGCAGGCCGCTGGCGGGTCGCGCCTGCTGGCGTTACGTTACGCTGTAGTCCCTCAGGTAATGCCCGAGATCGTTGCTCACTGGCTGTTCCGCTTTGAGCTGAACATCCGCGCGTCCGCCGTCCTCGGGGTGGTGGGTGCCGGCGGCGTCGGCGGCGTGCTGCTCAATACCCTGCGTTATCGCCACTTCGAAAAAGCCGCCGCCGTGCTGCTGCTGACCATCCTGGTGGTACTCATCATCGACATGGTCTCCGGCGGCACCCGCCGTCGCCTGCTGCGATAGTGTCGGAGCACCGAAAGCTTACGACACGCCACTGTGGGAGCCCGCAGTGCGGGCGATGGAACCATGCAGCGCCTGACGGCGTTGATCGCCCCCAATGGGGGGCTCCCACAGTGGCGTCGCGGGAGAAGGTCCGACACGTTGTTCGAATCGTTAAGCTGAGTACTGTCCATATGAGCCCGCAACGTGGGCGATGGCAAAGGCGCATCGCCTGCCCGTAGAGGCAGGGGCGGATCGAGAAGATAAACGAGGTAGACATGGTGATCGACTCTGCAGCACTCCCCCCTTTGCGTCTGAATCGGCGCGAGGATCGGGAACGTCTCGAACATGAGCGCCTGTCCCCCATCGCCACCAAGGTGAGCGAAAGCCGTGGTCGCGAACAGCAGGAACCACCCGATGCCCTGCGCACCGCCTTCGAGCGCGACCGAGACCGGGTGCTGCACTCCAAGGCCTTCCGCCGCCTGAAACACAAGACCCAGGTCTTCATCAATCCAGAGGGCGACCACTTCGTCACCCGCATGACCCACACCCTGCAGGTCACGCAGGTGGCGCGATCTCTCGCCCAGGCCCTCGATCTCAACGAGACGCTCACCGAGGCCATCTGCCTGGCCCATGACTGCGGCCATACGCCCTTCGGCCATGCCGGCGAGGCTGCGCTCTCGGAGCGCATGGGGGAGGGCGGCGAGTGGCTGCATGCGGATCAGGGCGTGCGCATCTTCCGCGTCCTCGAGCCCTGCAACCTGAGCTTCGAAGTGCTCGACGGCATCCGGGCCCACACCTGGCGGGTCAAGCCACCACCTGAGACCCCCGAAGGCTGGCTCTGCCGCTACGCGGATCGCATCGCCTACCTCACCCACGACATGCTCGATGCCATGCGCGCCGGAGCGCTGGATCGCAAAAGCCTGCCGGCGGACGTGGTGCGGGTGCTCGGTGAACCGAGCGGACGAAGCTGGATCCGCACCATGATCTACGCGCTGCTGGAGGAGTCCCAGGCACGGGGCAAAGTGGTCATGGGCGCCGAAGTTCTCGGTGCCATGCGCGAATTCCGCGACTTCATGTTCGAGAAGGTCTATCTGCGTCCGGAGGCCGTTGCCCAGGCCGACAAGGCGCGAGGCGTGATCCACAGTCTGGTGGATCATCTGGAGAAGCACCCTGACGAGATCCCCGACAGCTATCGCATCGCAGATGCGCCGGTCTCACTGCAGGCGCTGGATCTCGTGGCCGGAATGACTGATCGCTATGCTTTGGCGATGCATGATCGGATCTTCAGGCCGCGCGGATTAGTCTGAAGCGAAGCGTTTATCTTGGCTCCAGAGCCGGTGAGGCTGGCCATCCGCCTGTGGTTCACGCGACTTCCGCAGAAGCTTCTATTTCCATGCCACTCATCCCACTGCGATGGAAGCGTTCTTCGAAACCTTTATCCGCGCTAGAACCTACTCCATGGCCCCCTCGCCGAAGATGATGCTGCGCGACGCCAATCTCTTGTAACGAAGACTCATCGTCTCGGCATCCATCAGGCACACGCTGAACGCCCGGCGCGGACGATCCGAGCGATTCACACCGCTGCCGTGAAGCATCCAGGGGTGCATCAGCACCGCTTCTCCTGCTTCCAGAACAAGAGGCGCCCGGCGCGGATGGTGGTCGTAGTCCCGAGCCATCTCGGCGGTCAGGAATCCGCTGGGATGATCCGGATTGAGTAACCTGTGCTGAGTTCCGGGGATGATCTCCATACAGCCGTTTTCCTCGTTCGCAGCATCGAGCGCGGTATAGATCGTCAACCGGGGATCTCGATCCAGAGCACGCCAACGATCCTGATGCAGCGGCAGGAAGGTCCCGCGCCCGGCCGGCTTGTTCATGAACATGGCTCTGAAGGCGGCGACAGGCTTGTCGCCGTAGAAGTGACTCGCTGCTTCGGCGAAAACGGGCAGCTGCATGTACTCGAGAAAGATCGGGTCTCTTTCCAGAAGCTGGATCTTGCGATAGTTGAGCGTTCTGCCCTTATGGCCACGTGTTTGGGCTCCCGCCGCATCATAGGATCCGTCGCTGGAATCGAGTTGCATCAGCATGCGGTCATAGTCGAGATCGGCTTCGCCCAGCATGATCTCGTCGATTCGCCGGCGCATCGCGCAGACCATGGCATCGGAACCCGGCTTGCCCAGCCGAAGGTAGCCCTGGGAATCGAATGTCTGCCACTGCCTTGCAGTGATGTAGCTCATTCTTCATTCACCATTGATGTCTCGGCACCGTATTCGAAGTGATGGCTGTCGAGGGAGTGAACCGAAGGGGTGGCGCGGTTCTTCTCCCGAATCCCGAACTGATGCCCGCCGCCCTCTTGCTGCGGCGCGCGACGGGCCGAAGGCTCGAGAGCCGGCCGATCTCCGCAGGGACCCGTCGCGCGGAGCCTACGGCATCACTGTTCCCGTCGCACGAGCCATGCGAGCGATCAGGGCATCGGTGTCGAGATGTCATCATTCTGCGGTCGCCCGACCCGCAGCAGAACGCGAGCACTTCACCTCTCGGTACGGCAGCCCGCTAGGCTTCCGATCTTGCGCCGGGCCAAAGTCCCGGGGGCCCCGCGGAGGCAATCACGCCAAGTCGTTCCCGCTTGAACCTTCAACGATGACTTTTTTGTTTACTTCCTCGGGTCGATCGACTACATCTTAGGGAAATACCGGAGGGGGAGCGGCTTGGTTTGCTATTCAAGGACCGGGCATACAGATGGTAGACGCCCAATCACCAGCTCAGGTCATTGCGTTCTCCTGTGCCGATCGAGGACGTGTAGCTTTTCACGTCAGGCGCAGCAGATCGCATGGAACTCCCTACTGGACCGCCTCCGAACGCTCGAGTATGCGTCCGGCAACACCTTCGAACATCAGCCAGGCATCATGCATGGAACGCTGACCGAAGTTCACCACGAGATAAAACTACAAAGAACGCTACTGAGGGGAACCGATCATGGCTGCAAACTCTGCCCGCGGACTTCTGTGTGGTGCCGTCCTTCTAGGGCTCACTGCCCCTCCCGCCATTGCGCAGACAGGTATCATCGAGGAAATCATCGTCACCGCCAGACAGCGTGACGAGTCAATACAATCCGCACCCGTTACCATCACAGCTTTGTCGTCTGACACGATCGAGCGACTGGCATTGAACAACCTCGACCAGGTATCCGACCTCGTACCGAACTTACTCGTCAGCTATGGATCTTCCGGTGGCGCCGCCACAGTTGCCTTACGCGGTATCGGGACGGGATCAGGAAGTGCTGGATTCTCGTCAGCTGTTGGACTGCTTATCGATGATGTTCACTCAGACCGCGGCCGCTGGATACAAGGAGGCATCTTTGATCTCGCCCAGATCGAAGTTTTGAAAGGCCCACAATCGCTCTATTTCGGCAAGAACAACACATCCGGCCTGATCATTCTGCGGTCACGCGAACCGGTCCCTGGAGCTCCGACCGAGGCCAATTTCAATGTCGGGTACGAGTTCGATGCAGGTGAGTACCTGGCTGAGGCGGGAGTCTCTTTCTCCCCGACTGACACGTTTGCCATGCGACTGGCCGTCCGGCGCACTGAACAGACAGATGGCTGGATCACTAATACTGCGCAGCCACAGGAGGGCGTTGATCCCCTCGGTTTCTCCATTCCCGGCGCCGCAGGGACCCGTAATCTGCCCGACATGAAAGACACGATGGGACGGTTCACCGCCGTGTGGGCGCCCACCGATCAGGTCAGCGCTACGTTCAAGGCCAGCATCAACAGGAACAGGGATGCCGGCCCGCTCTTCCACGACCAGCTCGCAGAATGCTTCGGACCAGGCGGTCAGCCGCAGCTGGTTTTCGGTGTGCCCTCACCGGACGATGATTGCCGAGTCAGCTTCAAGCGCTCCAAGAGCAATACCCCAGCAGGCATGATGGTGGGTGAGCCGAGCGAGTTCGGGGACGGGACCTCATTCACGAAGTACGACGCCGAACGCGTTTCCTTGCGAATCGACTACGAAGCCGATCTGTTCACGTTGACGTCCGTCACCGGTTATACGCATTACGACTCCGACCTTCATGACAACGCCACGTTTGCTGGTGACGCGCAGGTACCTTTTTTCGAGCGTACAGACCACGAAAGTATCAGCCAGGAGCTGCGTTTCCAGACGCGTTTCGATTCTCCCGTAAACCTTATGGGTGGCGTGTTGTACAGCGAGGACGATCTCTTCTTCAGGAATTCGGCCCGGATCGCTCCCTTAACTGCCGACAGCCGGAATGGCAGACAATGGACCTGGGATAAAGTTGCGAACCAGGATGGGAGAACGTTCTCCGCCTACGCTGAGCTTGTGTGGGACATCACGCATAACATCGAACTGTCTGGCGGGGCTCGCTACACTGATGAAAAGAAGGATTTTGTCTTTACCGTTCCACACCTGCACGAACTTTTCGATGTCTTCCTGCCCGGTATTCTTTCCTCGCAGACTCTGGCTGGTCAATTCAAGGACGACAATGTTTCGCCCCAGGTGTCCATCGCCTGGAGTCCGACCGACGACGTCACCCTTTTCGCTGCGTATCGAGAAGGCTTCAAGTCTGGAGGCTTCGACGCCAGCCACACGCTGGCGGCCAGCGCTGTCATCGACGACATTCGTTTCGAAAGCGAAGAGGCTGACGGTTTCGAATTCGGCATCAAGTCCAGATGGCTCAACAACTCCGTCCAATTGAATGCCACGGCATATTTTTTCGACTACAAGGACCTCCAGGTCACGTCGCTGGATACTGAAACAACTCAGTTTCGTATTCAGAACGCTGCGGCCGCGTCTACGGAAGGCTTCGAAGCGGAACTCACCTGGGCACCTCGGCCAGACCTGACTCTACGAGGTTTCGTGAACTACAACGTTGCGAAGTTCGACGAGTTTCTGACCAATTGTTATGCTGGGCAATCGATCGAGGCCGGTTGCGACCAGGTGTTCAACCCCAACACCGGACGATTCGTGTCACAGGACGTCGGCGGCACGACCGTACCCATTGCGCCAGAGTGGGTCGGTACGCTTGGTTTCACCTACGACTTCAAGTTGGGAAATTCCGGCTGGATGGCAAGCCTCGACCTGGACGGACGATACTTCGGCTCATACAGCCGCAGCCTGCTCCGCAATCCAGGCACCAAGGGCAGCAGCTATACGATCTTCGACGGCAGCCTGCGCGCCTATTCGCCAGACGAGCGGTGGCAGTTCACCCTCATCGCCCGCAACCTTTTCGACAAAGTCGTCGCGCTGAACGTCATCGACTGCCAGGGGCCGCTG
>SLTB01000017.1 GCA_007130155.1 Pseudomonadales bacterium | reverse complement strand
CGCTGACGGTCGGCGAGCTTGCCGACCACCAGCGGTCGGGCCTACAGCAGCGCGCTCCGTCGAGCTGGTTGTTCCCTCCGCGACAGCACGAACGATCCTTGGCGGCGAACGCCCACGGAACAGCGGCGAAGCCGGACGCGCAGGCACCGCCTCCTCTGCAGGAACAGATCTGGCCCGTTAAGATGATGCCACTGAGGCAATCGGGAGGTGTGGCATGGCCATGGCACCGCCGTGTGCTCCACGGGCGCTGCTCATCGATCTCGACGGTGTGCTGTATGAAGGCGAACAGGCCGTTCGCGGTGCCCGGGAGGCGCTGGACTGGGTCGTGGAGCAGGGCATCCCGCACCTGTTCGTGACCAACACCACCTCCCGCCCCCGCAGGGCCATCATCGAGAAGATCGAGCGCCTCGGCTTCTCCTTCGCCGCCGAGGCCATCCTCACACCCCCGGTGGCCGCTGCACGCTGGCTGGCCGCCGGGGGCTATCGCCACCCTGCCCTCTACATACCCGACGCCACCCGCGTCGAGTTCGCCGACTTCGAAGCCGCCGCAGAGGATGGCCCTGCCGACGCTGTCGTCGTCGGTGATCTGGGCGAGGGCTGGAGCTACAAGCGCCTGAACGGGGCTTTCCGACAGCTCATGGCCGATTATTCCCAACCGCCCCTGCTGGCCCTGGGTATGACCCGCTACTGGCGCGACGAGGATGGCCTGCGTCTGGATACGGCACCCTTCGTCACCGCACTCGCTCACGCCGCCGATTGCGAACCCGTGGTGCTCGGCAAGCCCTCACCCGACTTTTTCGACGCCGCCCTGGACACCATCGGCGCCACGGCCGCCGAGACGGTCATGATCGGTGACGACCTGCGCGCCGACATCCGCGGCGCCCAGACAGCTGGACTGTCCGCGCTGCTGGTCCGCAGCGGCAAATTCCGACCAGCGGACCTCGAAGGCAGCATCACGCCTGACGCTGTCCTCGACAGTCTGGCCCACCTGCCCGACTGGTGGCGCGAACACGGCGCCTGACGGCGCCGATCGCCCGCACGGCGGGCTCCCACGGGGGGAACGCCAGCACGTGGCAGTTCGCTCGATGGAAGGTTGTGGGCTTGCTTCGCTATCGAAAGTCGACCTGCGGATAGCCTTCCGCCGCGGCTGCCTGCAGCTTGGCCGCGTACTTCGGTCCGGTGCCGAAATAGGCCTGATAGCGCACCTTGCCCGCCTCGTGGCCTTCGACGTTGGAGTTGTAGCCCGTGAACCAGCCCTGGCTGCGGCGCAGCAGGATGCGTTCATGGGCACGGATCACTTCATCCACCCAGGCCCGTTCCGCCTCTGCCCGGGCTTCGATGCGGGTGCAGCCCCGATCGCAGACGTGCGCAAGCAATCCGGTCACCCAGTTCACGGCGCCCTCGATGGCGCGGGGAAAGTTGGTGGAGCCGGACACGCTCTGGGGCCCGGCCACCATGAGCAGGTTCGGGAAGCCGTGGGTGAGCACGCCGAGCCAGGTGCTCGGGCCGTCGCGCCACTTGTCGCCCAGCGCCCGGCCATCCGTGCCGCGAATCTCCATGTGGTCGAAGGCGCCGGTGATGGCGTTGAAACCTGTGGCAAAGACAATGAGGTCCAGCTCGAAATGCGCCTGTGAGGTCTGGATGCCGGTCTTCGTAATGCGCTCGATGGGCGTCTCGGAAAGATCCACCAGGTGCACGTTGTCCCGGTTGTAGGCCTCGAAATACCGGGTCTCCAGCGGCAGGCGCTGGGTGCCGAAGCCGTGATCCTTGGGGATCAGCTTCTCGGCCACCTCAGGATCGCTCACGCGCTCGCGGATGCGACCGGCGATGTATTCGGAGAACTCCCGGTTGGCGGCCTCGTCGGAGAAGATCTCCACGAAGTTGCTCTGCAGGATGGCAAACCCCGGCCGCCGATAGAGCTCATCCCAATAAGCGACTCGCTGCTCCCGCGTCAGGTTCCAGAAGCCTCGCCGGTCGGGAATGTGCTCGAAGCCGCCGGGGGACTCCGCGCAGTTGGCGAAGATCTCGTCGTAGCGCGCCCGGATGGCGGCCATCTCAGCTTCCGAGATCGGCGCGTTGTTCAGTGGCGTGCTCCAGTTCGGGCGGCGCTGGAAGACCGTGAGTTCCCCCACCTTGTCGGCAATCTCGGCGATAACCTGGATGCCGGTGGCGCCAGTGCCGACCACACCGACCCGACGGTCTGCCAGCGGCACCGGCTCCTTGGGCCACCAGTAGGTATGGAAGGCGTCGCCTTGGAAGTCGTCGATGCCCTCGTAACGCGGCAGCGTCGGGATGGACAGAACACCCATGCAGCTGACCACGAAGCGGGCCGTCACCGTCTCCGCCGATGCCAGCGTCAGCTGCCACAGCCGGGCGTCCTCGTCCCAGACCATGGCCTCGACGCGGGCGTTGAAGCGCATGTGTCGCTTCAGATCGAACTTCTCTGCCACGAAATTCAGATAGCGCAGGTTTTCCGGCTGCGGCGAGAAGCGCTCTTTCCAGTGCCACTCATCAAGCACTTCCTTCGAGAAGGAGTAGCCGTAGGTGTAGCTCTCGGAATCGAAGCGCGCACCCGGATAGCGGTTGCGGTACCAGGTGCCGCCGAGGTCCTCATCCGACTCGAACAGCATGGCGTCAATGCCGAGTTCCACCAGGCGATGGATCTGATAGATGCCGGAGACGCCGGCGCCGATGACCACGACCTCGTGGTGCTGTTTTTCCGTCATGAGCTTCGAACCCTGCTGTTACGGCGTCATGGCTCCGACGGGGCGCCACGATGCGTGCCGGGGGGGCCCGGGAAGTGCCCGGGAAGTGCCCATGGTGCCGCAACAGACGGGGCTCTGCCGAATCAGGGCAGCTTCGCTAGCCACCTGACCGCAGAAGCAGGCAGACAGCACCCGACGAAAACCTTAGCCAGGGAAACGCCGCAGTCCAACGCGATGCAATGGCGCCAGTCGTCCCAATTTCCCAGTGGCTTCATACACTCATCTCCAGGAAGGGCGCCAGCGAAGCCCTTAGGGTCGCTGCATCAAGGTCGCGGGTGATGAACACCAAACGCGTGCGGCGGTCCGCAGACGGCCAGGCCGGCAGCAGGATGGGCGCCTCGAAGCGGTGCTGCACACCATGGATGACCATGGGACGCTCCGTCTCCGCGACGTTGATGATGCCCTTGACCCTCAGAATGTCCGGGCCGCGCAGCAACAGCAGGGCCTCGAGCCACCGATCCAGAAGCGGTCCGGGAATGGGTGTCTCGAAAGTGAGGCTCAAGGCACGGATGTGGTCACCATGCCGGCTGGGATCATGGCGGTGATGGTGGCGATGGTCATCGACGGCCCAACCCTCCAGGGCCGCAAGTCGCCCGGAGATTGACCATGACGTCGCAAGGAGCGGATCCCCGTCCTCGAGCTGTCCATGCAGCGCGACTCTCCGCGGTGCTGTCGGATTGATGTCCGCCAGCCTCTGCGCAAGTCGGTCGAGCCCAGACGCGTCGGCAACGTCGGTCTTTGTGATCAGCAGCAGATCTGCCACGGCCACCTGTCGCCGTGCCTCTTCCTGACGCGCGAGGGTCTCGATGCCGTGGGCTGCATCCACCACAGTGACGACCTGATCGAGGCGATAGCGGCTGTTTATTGCGGGGTCACCGACGAGCGTTTGCAGGATCGGCAGCGGATCGGCGATACCGGTGGTTTCGAGCACGACGCGCCGGAACCAGGAGTGGCCGTCGCGTGCATAGCGCCAGGGAGCGTCGCGCAGCGTGCGGGCCAGATCACCGCGGATGGTGCAACACAGGCAACCGCTGGCCATCTCGATCACGGCATCCTCAGCCAGCGCCGCCACCAGATCATGGTCAATGCCGATGTCTCCGAGCTCGTTGATCAGGATCAACGTATCCTTCAGCTCCCGATCCTCGAGCATGCGATTCAGAACCGTGGTTTTACCGCTGCCGAGGAAACCCGTCAGGACCGTGATGGGGATGGGCTGGGAAGACATCGACACCATTAGACTCCCGTTACGCGGCAGCGGCCACACAAACCATTGACCTCCAGTGTGCAATCGCCGGCGACGAACCCTCGTCTTGCAGCCATGGACTGCAACTGGGCCCGAGCATCGACCGGCATCTGCAGGACGGTGCCGCAGGCCCGGCAGACGCAGTAAAGCACGGCGCGTTCTCCATCAGGGAGTTCACGGGCGATCCAACCCCTGTGGCTCTCGACACGCGCGGCGAGACCGCAGCGCTGCAGATAGTCCAGCGCGCGATATACCGTAGGCGGGGCCACTTTGCGCGCAAGCGCCTGCTCAAGCAGATCCCGAAGCGCGTAGGCACCCATGGGTCCGTGAGCCTTTCTCAGCAGACTGAGCACGTGTTGTCGAACCGGTGTCAGCGCGGGATCGGCGGCAGCGAAGTCCTCGCCGCACCTCGACTGCATCGCGGCAGGCAGAGCTCTATCTTGGGTTCTTCGCTGCCACATACCGTCACTATCCACCATCATTCGACTTCGCTTTCGCAGAGAAACGCCGCGAGCAGCGAAGACAGGAGATCACCGGCTTCTTCCGGGACGAAATGGCCCACACCTGGCAGTTGCACGCTGCGGTGCCGCGGAAACGCCGTACCGAGTTCCCGGGTTGCCGCCTCGATGTCCAGGCTGCGGTCGAGGCCGCCGTAGACCAGCAAGGCATCGCACTCTGAGATGACCTCAGGCAGGGCTTGTGGCATCTGCGGCAGGGGCGCAAGGTCGGTCTGCTCCAACAGGCGCAGCGCCGCCTCGCGGGAGGCCGCACTCCGGAATACCGCTGCGTATCCCTCCATCTGCGTCGCGCCGAGACTGAAACTCGGTCCTGTTCCCATGCGGCGCATCAGGCCGGGGAGCAGGGTATCGAGATCGTCGAACAGTACAGCCAGGCGGGCGTCGACTTGGCGGTCCAGCAACCACTCGTACCAAGTCGTTCCGAGCATGGGCGCATGGGTGACGCTGCCGCTGACCAGGCAGCAGCGGCCCACAGCGCCGTCATGACGCGCGACAAAGTCCAGGGCCAGCCGGACGCCCACGCCATGAGCCAGAAGATGGACGCGGTCTACGCCCGTTGACTCGAGTAATGCGCAGAGCAGCGCTGTCACGCCAGCGGGCGTGAGCGCCGTGGCCTGTGCATCACTGCATCCGAAGCCGGGCAAGTCCACGGCCAACACCCGCCATGGGCCAACCAGGGCCTTGAGCGGCTGCCGAAACAGCAGACTCCAGGTCAGAAAACCGTGCAGGCAAAGCAGCACCGGAGCGTCGCGCGGCCCTTCGTCCAGGTAGTGAACGCGCCCCCCCGCCCACGGCATGAACCGTGGCTCCCATGGCAGAAGTGGGTGTAGGGTTGGCACAGCTGACATCGCCATGAGCAAACCTTTATTCACGACAAGCGCGGATGCAGCAGAACAAGATCGAGCCAATATTATGTTATAACATATCTTTTGGTCACACGATCTGACTCCTTCCTCACCCCGGAGCCCCCATGGCCACGCTGACCTTCCTGACCACCACCCTCTTCGACCACGGCGCGAGCCGGCAACTCGTCGACGTGCTGCGGATGCACGGCATCTCGCGCCCCCTTCTGTGCACCGATCGCGGACTCGTGGCAGCCGGAATCGTCGAGCGTATCGAGGCCGTGATCTCCAACTCGGTGCCATCAGTGCGCTACGACGAAACGCCGGAGAATCCCACCGAGCAGGCCATCCTGGCCGCTGCCGAGCGCTATCGGGCGGAAGGCTGCGACGGCCTGCTTGCCGTCGGCGGCGGGTCCAGCATTGATCTCGCCAAGGCCGTCGCCCTCCGGGTGACCCACGATGGCGACCTGCTGCAGTACACCGCCGGGCAGGGCGGCATCCAACGCATCGGCCCGGTGGCTCCGCTCATCGCGGTTCCCACCACGGCGGGTACGGGCAGCGAGGTTTCCAGCGGCTCGGTGGTGATCATGAACAACGGTGAAAAGCTGATTTTCATCAGTCGCCACCTGGTTCCGCGCACAGCCGTCTGCGACCCGGAACTGACGTTCGGCCTCCCGCCGCTGCTCACTGCGGCAACGGGCATGGACGCCATGACCCACTGCATCGAGGCGGTGCTGTCACCCGAGGTCAATCCGCCCGCGGAAGCGGTGGGACTCGATGGACTGCGGCGCGGGCTTGGCCACGGCCACCTGCTGGCCGCGGTCAAAGACGGTCAGGACCCGGACGCGCGCTGGAACATGATGATGGCCTCCACCGAGGGGGCCATGGCCTTCAGCAAGGGGCTGGGGGCCGTGCATTCCATGAGCCATGCCTGCGGGGCGCTGCCCGGGCTGCGACTGCATCACGGCACGCTCAATGCGGTATTTCTGCCCACGGTACTGCGATTCAACGCGGACCACGTTGGCGACAAATATGCGCGGATCCGGGAAGCCGCCTGTCTCGAAGACAAGGTGGATCTCGCCGACTACATCGAGCAAATCAACGCCAGCCTCGGTCTGCCGCCGAACCTGGCCGCCATGGGCGTCACCACCGATCACATTCCCGGCCTCGCGCAGCACGCCGCGCGGGATGTCTGCACGTTCACCAATCCCCGACCCGCCAGCGCCGAGGACTATCAGCGACTCATCGAGGCCGCCATGGGTTAAGGAAGCGCTGATCCATTCATCCCGTCATTCATCCCGTCATTGTTCCGTCGCGCCTGACCCTCAATGCGGCCTACAGACGCCTTGAATGATCTGTTGATGATTGGAATCCATCCTGAGCTGCTCCACTTTTTCAAAGGCGAGGGGGAGGTGGCTGAATCGCTGCTTGGCAAGGCTGCGGCCGATATCGGTATAACCACCCTCGCGCTGACGAACAGGACCACCGTCTCTTTCAACCGAGAAGCTACGGTTCCGATTCTTCTCGAAGCCGAACCGGACCGAAACGATCCGGATAGCGGCCGCAGCGCCCCGCATAAAAATCCCGCATGGCATCCATGAAGGGAACGACATCCGCATCAGCAGCCACCGGTGTACCGAACTCGCCCACACGTTGCGCGTAATCCAGTGCTGTGGGAATCACCGGTACCGCGGCGGCGCGGGCGATGTAGTAGAAACCCGAGCGCCAGTACTCGGTCCTGGACCGGGTCCCTTCGGGGGGAATGACCAGGATGAGCTCCGCCTGCTCAGAGAAGGCGCGAGCAGACGCATCGACGCGCTGCTCACGACGATGCCGGACCACGGGAACGCCACCGAGGGTGCGCAGAAGCCAACCCAGCGGCCCCCAGAACAGGCTGTGCTTGGCCAACCAGCTGATGCGCTGACCCGACGCCCAGGCCATGAGCAGAAGCAGGGGCAGATCCCAATTGGAGGTGTGTGGCGCAGCTACGAGCACATAGCGGGCCATCACTGGCGGATGGCCCAGCACACGCCAACCGAGCCACGCCAGAAGCCGGCGAGAAAATCGCTGCACCCGATACTCCCATGCTGTCTAAGCCGGCACGGGGACAGCCGGATGATGCTCAGAGTGTCCTCTAAAGGCCGCGGAGAGGCCAGCCCACGACGCTGATAAACGGCGTGATGTGCCCCCCGCGATGTCCATGCGCGAGGCCTATGATCGTGGCACAGTGAAGCGGTAGCGCCCTGGCATCCAGGTCTTGGCGCCCACCTCTCACCATGCGCAGAATGTCCGTCGTCGGCCAACCGCGATCCGGGAGTGACCTTGATGCCGCTGTCCATCGAAGCGCAACCAGCGCCCTGCGGCGCTCTCGTGTACGGCGCGGACCTTAGCAGGCCGCTCTCAACCGAGGACATCACCGGAATCCGCGAGGCTTGGCTCTCGTATCAAGTGCTGGCCTTCCCAAACCAGACGCTGTCGATCAAAGACATCGAGCGCTTCGCCGCGACCGTCGGCGCCTTCGGGCAGGATCCCTTCTTCGAAAGCGTACCAGGGCATCCGCATGTCGCGCAGATCCGACGCGACGCTGACGAGAAGACGCCGTTATTCGCGGAGTCCTTTCACTCTGACTGGAGTTTCCTACCTGATCCGCCCATCGCTACGGTGCTCTACGGCAACGTCATTCCCCCGGTTGGCGGCGACACGCTGTTCGCCAATCAGTACGACGCCTGGGACGCCCTGCCGGAAGCCACTCGACGCAGACTCGAGAGCCTGCGGGGTATTCACTCCGCGCGTCGGGGCTACGCTCGCGATGGCCTCTACGGGGAGCGCGACGCGGGACGGTCCATGGCCATCCGCTATTCCGACGAGGCACTGGCGACGCAGCTGCACCCCGTCGCCAAGGTGCACCCGGAGACAGGGCGGACGGCTCTGTTCGTCAGTCCTGGCTACACCATCGGTATCGACGGGATGGCCGACCCCGAGGCCAGCGAGCTGCTGATGGAGCTGTTCCGACACCAGCGGCAAGAAGCTTTCATCTACCGCCATCGCTGGTCACCGGAAATGCTGGTGCTATGGGACAACCGCTGCCTGCTGCACGCAGCCACTGGCGGCTACGATGGTCATGACCGACTGCTGCACAGGATCACGGTGGCGGGCTGACCGACCAAAAGTTAAAAGTTAAACAACTTTGCAATAGCCAAGGTCACATACGCAGCTGCTGCACGGCTCCGCCCCATGGCGCATTGCTATGGGCATCGAAGGGCGGAACGTCAAAGTGATCGCCTTCTGCACGCTGGCGCCGGGGTTCCCTGATGCGTCAGTGATCGCGTTTTCGCAACGACATCGACACCGCTGCGGACCTGCAGCAGACAAACGCGACACCGTTCACAGGATTCCGTTGTCGTCGAATGCGACCCTTTCCGGGCAACGCAAGCAGCTTCCCCCTGCGACAGCTGTTGACCACGGAGCTTTCGATGAGCTCGCAGACTTGGCGGAAGGAGGCAGCGATGAAAACGGGGGCCGAAGCACCGGGTCACGGCGCTGGCACCGACAGAGCAACCCGACGCGTTTTGATCAACTCCATTGGCGGCGCGGGCACGGCCGCAGGAAGCGTCGGCGTCGGCGAATCGGTACGCATCGCCGAACTAGCGGAACTGATCTCGCGGTGCGTGAGGATGAGCTTCGTGTCCAGCGGGACGCAGTACAATGCCTGGAGGCGCAGGTGGCCGCGCGGAAGCGTGATCTCGTCGCCGCGGAAAAGCGCGTGACCGAGCTCAACGAGGCTCTGCAACGCAGCGTGCGTGAGGGGACGGGCGCCGATGCGGACCTGGAGCGGCTGGCTGATCGTCTACTCGCCGCGGGTAAGGAGGAAGTCATCAGCATGTCGCAGGCCTTCCAGCGCCGCGAACTGGACTTACAGAGGATGGTCGCCAGCCGTGACGAAGAACTGGCGATCCGCAGAAGCACCATCGATCGCCTCGAGGGCACAGTGAAGGTCCAGGCCGAGGCCTTGGGATTGGCCGAGCAGAACGTCGGCGGTCTCAGGCAGCAGCTCGAGACGCAGGTGGATGCGAGCGCTCTCTAAGCAAACCTAGCCCGGCAGCTGCAGGAGGCTCGTGAGCTGATCGAAGCGGATGGCGTGCCCTACACCATCGGCAAGGTCTCCGTGCATGCCAAGGCCTTGCTCGGAGCTGCTGGCCGGCAGGTGCTGTTGCCGGACATGGCGAATCCTGCGCTCGGAGGGGCTGTCGCAGACCTGCACTTCGAGTTCCTGCCTGGCGCGGTTCCTCAACCGAAGGCGAGCGAGGTCGAGGTCCCGGATTTCTCCGAATGGACGGAGTCGGCCGTAAGGCGTGTGGCTGCGGCCACGGGCATCCGGGTGGCGCCAGGTTACGAGAGTCGCGGCGATGCGGACACACCACTCCAGTGGAGCGAACGCTCATGAACAGCACCCAGCGCGTCATCATGACGGCCGCAGCGCCGCTGTGGACGGCCATGTACCTCGCCGCCTGAGGCGGAGGGTTCACGGGGAGGGCTCGCTACGAAACCGGCCGGGAGCCAGACCCATCTTCGTCGATGATCTACCGCAGCATAGCCTTGCGGCATAGCCCGTTTGACATATTCAAAGGCGGCCAGCCTCGATCTAGGGTTCTCTCCACAAACATCATCCTGTTCGGGATGGGTGGTTTCAGAGCCGTGATGACCCGGTGTGTGCAGGGATGACGTCATCCCTGCCAACCCCACCCGAACCCATCGAGGTCGACAGATCATGGACAGCACACATCGAATCATCATGAAGGCTGCAACGCTATTGTGGATCGCCATGCTCCTGGTCGCCTGCGGCGGTGGTGGAGGCGGCAACGGCAGCGGCACGGGGGATGGCGGCGGAAGCGGTGGCGGGTCGGGAGGTGGCGGCGGCGATACCGTAGGCACGCTCACGGCCGACGCCGGGGAAGACCAGGTGGTGGGCCGTGATGATCAGGTGACCCTGGACGGAAGCCAGAGCAGCAGTTCCGGGGGCGCGACCCTGAGCTACGTGTGGCGCCAGACCCGGGGCCCCGACGTGACCGACGGCAGTGGCCAGTTGAGCGGTCAGACGCCGACCTTCTTCGCCCCCATGAGCGTGGATACCCTGGCGTTCGAACTCACGGTGAGCGCCGGCGGCACGAGCAGCACGCCGGCCACGGTGCGTGTGAACGTGCTCGAACACAGTGGCGACGCCTTCTTCGTCGACGGGGACAGCGGCAGCGACAGTGATGGCGATGGCAGCATGGCCAATCCCTTCGCCAGCATCTCCCACGCCATCGAAGCCATCGACGGGACCTCCAGCGGCAACGTCGACATCTACGTGCG
>SLTB01000122.1 GCA_007130155.1 Pseudomonadales bacterium | reverse complement strand
CCGTCGATGACGATATTGGCCCCGGAGGTGAAACCACCACGCGGGCTGACCAGGAACGCCACCTGATCCGCCACTTCCTGGGCCTTGCCCATGCGACCCATGGGAATCTCGCCAAGGATCTTCTCGTAAAGCGGGGTCATGTTGTCCTTGATGTAGTTCCAGGCACCGCCTTCGATGAAGATCGGGCCGGGGCTGACCGTGTTCACCCGGATGCCCTTGGGCGCCAGATCCACCGACAGCGCGCTGGCGTAGTTGATCAAACCGGCCTTCATCGCACCGTAGGGCCCGGCACCGAGAAAGTGCTCGAGGGCCGCGGTGGTGGAGATCACCACGATATTGCCCTTGCCGCTTTTCTCGAGGTGGGGCTGCAGCACTTCGACGCCACGGACCGTACCGAGTACATCGAACTCGAAGTTGTTGCGCCAGCCCTGCTCACCGGGAGCATTGCCGCCGGAGACGTTGGCGACGAAGACGTCGCAGCCGCCCAGCTCGTCAGCCGCCTTGGCCAGCCACGCCTTGTAGGCGTCGCCGTCACCGATGTCGACGGCATCACCGACCACCTTCACGCCCTTGGCGCTGAGCTCGGAGACCGCCTTCGCAACCTCGTCTGCATTACGCGAGCAGATGGCGACTGACGCACCTTCGTCGGTCAATGACTCGGCAATGGCGCGACCGATGCCCTTGGTGGCGCCGGTGATGATGGCCTTGGTTCCTTTCAATCCCAGATCCATGATGCTCTCCGTTCTCGTTGCGAAAAATGACCGGCCTCGGTGGCCGGATGACTCAGTTGAAGACGCCGAACTTCGGCTTCGGCATCGGTGGCTTTTCCGGTACGGCAACCTCGACGTCTTCGCCATTGATCCGCGCCGCGAAGCTGCGGATCGGCTGACTCGCCGGTGGCCCGGCACAAGCACCGTCACGAATGTCGAAACGCGCGCCGTGCAGGGGACAGATGATGTGACACCCATCGAGCTCGCCGCTATCGAGGCGCGCCGTGGCGTGGGAGCAGCGATTCTCGATGGCATACACACCGTCACCATCTTCACCCACCACTTTCAGCACCAGCAGTTGCCAGCCCCGTGCCGTCCCCTTCAGCCGGCTTTCGCCGGCAAGCACCGCGCGCTCACCAACCCGCTCCCAGGTTACATCCTCTTGAGGTGCTTCTGCACTCACTGATCAGTCCACCAGGCGAATCTGCGAGCGGAACAGGTAGTCATCGATGGTCTTGTGGAAGTGGCGGATGCGCAGTTCCTGGTCGCTGATCCAAAGCCCTCGGAATCCGGCGGAGTTCATACCGGCCTGCACCATCGGCAGATTGCTCTGATCCTGATCGAGCACTTCGCCCAAGGATTCGTCACCGGCCTTGAACTGCCTATGCTCGGGTCGCGGCGGAATATCGTCACCCTCCCGCGGCAGCACGTAGTTCTGCAGGTCCCAGTACATACGGTTCGGATCCGTCTCGTGGGGACGCTGCCGGAAGATCATTACCGAGTTCGCATGAATGTTCATGGTGATGTTCGGGAAGATCATGTAGTGATAGTCGTCTGACAGCTGATCGTCATTGAGCTCCGAGAAGTCCCAGCCCATAACCTTATCGTTCTTGCGCAGGAACTCCTGCAGCGCACGGCGGGCGTCCCGGGCCGGCCCCTGGAAGCCGGTGAGCCCATAGCCCTCCAGATACTGCTGCAGCAGCTCCGACACCGGCTCGTCGTCCTCGACGTGCGTGCTCACCGTGGCGAAAGGAATCAGGTAGCGGCTGTGGCGCTCGTAGCAATCGATCTGAACATCGTAGTCCTCGAGCATGCTCAGCAGCTGAGGATGGGTGCCACGGACGTGATAGGTCTCATTGAAGGCATCCACCGATGCCTTCCAGTTACAGTCCCACTCCACCGTCACATCGTTGACCAGCACCATGCGCTCGAAATGGTAGGGGTCAAGATGCTCAGGGATGATGCCCAGGAAGTCCTGCAGCGGTTCCACCTTGGGATTGAGACTGAACCAGACCCAGCCGCCCCAAGTGTCGCAGGGCAGGGTCTTGATGGACAGCTTCTCGCAGGGCGCCCCCTGGGGAAACGTCTCCTCATCGGGAACGTCGATGAGACGGCCTTTGAGGTCATACTCCCAGTAGTGGAATGAGCAGCGGAAGCTCTTTTGGTTACCCCGCTGGCCATAGGCCACTTGATTCCCTCGATGAGAACAGACGTTATAGAAAGCATTGACACTGCCATCCTCGGCCCGGGTCAGCACGATGTGCTCATTGCCGATCTTGGTGCACACGTAGTCACCCGGCTCGCGCAGGTCCCCTTCCCAGCAGCCCATCAGCCAGACCTTGCTCCACATCCTGTCCCATTCGACTTGGGCAAACTCCGTGCTGGTGTAGCGCTCCGCCGGAATAACATCGTGACCCAGGTCCGGATCCGGTGCCTTTTCCGCAGGCGTACGCGTGTGCGCAGGCTCCCAGTAGCGCTTGACCGTGCGATAGACCGTCATGACCTCTCCTCGATTGGCTGATGCCGATTGCATCTCCGACCCGCATTCACGCGCGCTTGTTTACGGGCGAAAAACGGGGCGGTCATGCGAAAAACAAACCGGCGTGATTCTTTTGGTCCCCGAGAATACCCCACCAGAGAGCGCCTGTGCACCTGCCGCAATTGCCAGGGAATGTCAGGCAAGGCCCTGCTCTCAGCCTGCCACGAACTGGCAGGGACGGGCCCGAGCGCTGCCCGGG
>SLTB01000099.1 GCA_007130155.1 Pseudomonadales bacterium | reverse complement strand
GGGAGCGGCTTCAGCCGCGAATGGACTGCCAGAAATCAATGACTTGCGGGGTCATTCGCGGATAAATCCGCTCCCACAGGGGCGCCACGCTGAGTTTTGCGACACCCTCTTCAGCCGCGAATGAAGATCGCCAAGTCAAAGCTAGTGCCATTCGCGGCTGAAGCCGCTCCCGCGGGGGCTCATCGCGGATTTTTGCGACGGCATCTGAATCCGGTACCGAATTCGAGAGAGCACCATGAGCGCACAAACCCCCTACGAAATTCTCGGTGATGACGGCATCAAGGCCTTGGCCCGTGCCTTTTATGAGGCCATGGACGACACGGCTGAGTTCGTCGAACTGCGCAACATGCATGGCGAGGACTTGGGCAAGGTCACCCGCATGCTCAGCGCCTACCTCACAGGCTGGATGGGCGGCCCACCGGTCTACCAGATGATCAAGGGCACCATGTGCCTCACCGATCCTCACAAGCCCTACGCCATCGGGCCGAAGGAACGAGACATGTGGCTGGCCTGCATGGACGAGGCCCTGCGCCGCATCGATGCCAGCGAAGAACTCAAGACCATGCTCAAGGAGCCCATGTTCCGCGTCGCCGACACGGTCCGGAACACCGATGACAGCTCCTGCCCCAAGGAGCGGGACCCGAACATTATTGCCATGGGTTGAGACGGCTTCGCAGCAAGGAATCGTTGCGTTCGAACAGAGGATGTGGGAGCGGGCGATGCGCGCTCCCACCCGAGCGCCGGCGCATACACGCGTGATCCGCATGCGGCTCGCCCACAGTGACGTGGCCCGGGGATGATCTATGGGCCCGACCGTATGCGATTGATCTGAACACAAGGATAGACCGCGCTTCAAGCCAACCCTTTCGCCACTCGGAAGGCCTTCACCGTAGCGGTTCTGAGGTTGGCATCGGCAAGAAAGTCGAAGGCGGTGAGCGCCAGGGACCGCGCCCCGTCCAGCGCCGCTGCATTGCCGAGTTCCGAACCTGCATAGCGCGCGAAATCCGGGTGATGAATCACCACGTTACGCGGCGCTGCCGCCAGCATGGGATGAATCGACGGCACCCGCTGGCTGACGTTGCCCATGTCGGTGGAGCCCGCCCCGCCCACGCCGAGCTTCTCGATGGGATAGAACTCCCGCCCGAGACCCTCCGCATGCTGCTGAAAGCGCTGAGCCAGGGGCCAGTTGGTGTTGAGATCCAGATAGTCCACGTCGCCCCAGAACAGCTCCAGTTCGCAGCCCGCACCCTTGGCCCCGGCCTCGAAGCAGGCCTGCACCCGGGGCTTGAGCGCCTCGAGCTGTGCCGCCGTGGCAGCGCGGACGTAGAACTCACCTTCGCTGCGATCCGGAACGATGTTCGGCGCCTGCCCGCCATCCGTGACGATGCCGTGGATGCGCTCGGTGCCACGGATATGCTGACGCAGGTTGGAGATGGCCTGATAGGCCAGCAGCAGACCGTCAAGGGCGTTGATGCCTTTGTGGGGCATGGCCGAGGCATGGGCCGAACGACCGTGGTACACCACCCGCACATCCGCGTAGCACAGGCAGGGCATGGTCACCAGATTGATGCCTGAGGGATGGATCATCAGCGCGGCATCCACCCCGTCGAAGGCGCCGGCGCGGGCCATGAGCTCCTTGCCTCCGCCCCTTTCCTCCGCCGGTGTCCCGAGCAGGCGCACCCGGCCGGGCAGATCGCCGCCCAAGGCCTGCAGCGCAAAGGCGGCACCCAGGGCCGCTGCGGCAATCAGGTTGTGGCCGCAGGCGTGGCCAATGCCGGGCAGCGCGTCGTACTCCGCCAGCAGCGCCACACAAGGGCCGTCGCCGGACCCGAACTCGGCCTCGAACGCCGTTTCGAGGCCATAGGCGCCCCGGGTCACGTTCATGCCGTGATCCACCATGGCACCGGTCAGCCGCTCACTGGCGTAATGCTCTTCGAAGGCCAGTTCCGGCCGGGCGTGGATATCCCGGGAGATGCTGATCAACTCGTCCGCGGTGGCATCCACTGCCGCCAGCATGCGTTCGCGACTCATGGGCCAGACACTCCAGCAGGTCTATTCCGAGCATCGACGCAGAACCGACCGAGGTCAATGGCCCGCGTTGCCTGCCCGGATGGATTGGCGGCGGCCCGCCAAGGGGATAGCCTCCGAAGCGGGAGAACAACACAACCCGGGGAGCCTCCATGTCCATCGACCACTCACGACGCGCCTTGCTCATTCGCGCCATGGCCCTGGCCGCCGCCAGCACACAGCCGTGGGCTCGTCCCCTGGCGGCAATGACCGCTGCTTCACCCTTTGGCCGACTCGACGCCACGGACCAGGCCGCCCTGCTGCGGCGCGGAGAAGTCAGCGCCCTGGAACTGGTGGACGCCGCCATTGCCCACATCGAATCCTATGACGGCGCCATCAATGCAGTGACCACACGCCTTTTCGAACGCGCCCGCGAGCAGGTCCAGGGCCCCTGCCCGATGGGCCGTTCAAGGGTGTGCCCTACCTCATCAAGGATCTGAACGACCTCGAAGGCACCCGCAATTCAATGGGCTCCCGGCTGTTCACCCATCAGATCTCTGCGGCGAGCGAACCCTACGTCTCTCGGACCCTCGGCACCGGCGTGGTGGTGGTCGGCCAGAGCAACACAGCGGAGTTCGGCCTGCTCGGCACGACCAAATCCCTCGAACTCGGTGTCTGCCGCAATCCCTGGAGCCCCGACCACACCCCAAGCGGCTCATCCGGCGGTGCGGCCGCCGCCGTGGCGGCGGGTTTCGTAGCCTTCGCCCATGCCACCGATGGCGGCGGATCGATCCGCATCCCTGCCGCCTGTGGGACACGTGACCGGGCCTTCGGAACGCCGCCTGCGCATCGCCTTCGACACCAGCAATCTGTTCGGCGACGCTCCTCATCCCGAAGTGGAAGTCGCCCTGCAGGAGGCTGGCTCATCGGAACGTTGCTGGCCTGGCTGCTGACCGAAGCCCTGAGCATGGATCTGTTTCGCATCCCGTTCATCATCACGCCGCGCACCTATGCCTTTAGCGGGGCCGGTGTCCTCATGGCCGCCGTGCTCGCCACGCTGATGATTACGCGCAGGCTGCAACGTCTGGACATGGTCAGCGCCTTGAAAACAGCGGAGTGAAGACCATCCGAAGCGCGGTTCATCTTCGTGGGGCCGACCCTTGATCTCGGTCGTTTCCCTAAACGCGAGGACTGGTACATTGGCCCTGATGCAGGGGCCCTGATGCAGGGGCCCTGATGCAGGGGCCCTGATGCAGGGGCCATGATGCAGGGGCCATGATGCAGGACCGCGAATCCCCAATGAGCAGCCATGAGTAGCGCCAAGCCCACGCCCAAGGTGGTGTTCTCTGCCCGTGACCTGACCAAGGTCTACCTGATGGGTGAGGTGGAGATCCATGCCCTGCGTGGTGTCGATCTCGACCTCTATGCCGGTGAACTGACCGTGATGCTCGGCGCCTCGGGTTCCGGCAAGTCCACCCTCCTCAACATTCTGGGCGGCCTCGACAGTGCCACCGCCGGCAGCGTCCGCTACGGCGAGCAGGATCTCGTTGCCGCCTCGGACAGCGTCCTGACTCGCTTCCGGCGCGATCACGTGGGCTTCGTGTTCCAGTTCTACAACCTCATTTCCAGCCTCACGGCGCGGGAGAACGTGGCCATCGTCACCGAGATCAGTCGGGATCCGATGACACCCGAGGAGGCCCTCGAACTGGTGGGTCTCCAGGATCGCATGGACCATTTCCCGTCCCAGCTCTCCGGCGGCGAGCAACAGCGAGTGGCCATCGCCAGGGCAGTGGCGAAACGTCCGGCCGTTCTGCTCTGTGACGAACCCACCGGCGCTCTCGACTCTAAGACCGGCGTTCGCGTGCTGGAAGTGATCGAGCACATCAATCGTGAACTCGCCACCACTACCGCGGTCATCACTCACAACGTGATCATCGCCGATATGGCCGACCGCGTCATTCAGCTGAGCGATGGCCGCGTCTCGGACATCCACAGCAACACTCACCGCAAAGCGGCCGCGGAGTTGTCCTGGTGATCCGCGCGCTGGAAAGGAAGCTGCTGCGGGATCTCGTCGGCCTCAAGAGCCAGGCCGCAGCCATCGCCGTGGTCATCGGTGCCGGCGTGATGGTGCTGATCATCATGGTCAGCACCCTCGATGCAGTGCGCGTCTCCATGCAGCGCTTCTACGACAGCCACCAGTTCGCGGACGTGTTCGCGGACCTCAAGCGTGCCCCGGAAGGCGTTGCCGAGCGCATGCGGACGATTCCGGGAATCAATCAGCTCGAGACCCGCATTCGCGCCCCGGTTCGTCTCGAAGTTCCCGGCTTCGACGATCCCGTACGCGGAGTGCTGATTTCCGTCCCCGACGGCCGACAACCGGACATCAATCGCCTCTATCTGCGCTCGGGCAGCCTGCCTGCGCCCGGCCGCTCCGATCAGGTGCTCATCGCCGAGCCGTTTTCCGAAGCCCACAGGCTCGAGGCCGGCGACCGGCTCAGGGTCATCATCAACGGCCGCCTCGAAACCCTGATGATCAGCGGCGTCGCGCTGTCTCCCGAGTTCGTCTACCAGATCGGGCCCGCCGATCTGCTGCCGGACTATGAGCGCTTTGCCGTGATGTGGATGAACCGCCGCACTCTGGGCCACGCCTTCGGCATGGACGGCGCGTTCAACAGCGTGGTGGCAACGCTGCAGTCCGGGGCTGCCGTGGAACCGGTCATCGACGCACTCGACGCCTTGCTGGCGCCCTACGGCGGCGTCGGTGCCCACCCGCGGGAGGACCTCACCTCCCACCGCTTCATCATGCAGCGCATCGAGACCCAGGAAGTGATGGCAGTGGTCCTGCCAGTGATTTTCCTGGGTGTATCCGCCTTCCTGCTGAATGTACTGCTTGGCCGCATCATCCGCATTCAGCGCCAGCAGGTCGCCGTCCTGAAAGCCTTTGGCTACAGCAATCGTCAGATCGCCCTTCACTACGGCCAGCTCACAGGTGCCATCGTCATCATCGGAACGCTGCTCGGAATCGGCTTCGGCGCCTGGGCGAGTCGAGGCCTTGCCGGTGTCTACGCCGAGTACTTCCGCTTTCCCGACATGGTGCTGACGGTCCAGCCGCGGGAAATCGTCCTGTCCTTCCTGGTGGCCGTGGCCGCAGCAGCCCTGGGCACCTGGCGCGCCGTAAGGAGTGCGGTGAGCCTGCCCCCGGCCGAAGCCATGCGCCCGCCCGCACCTGAGCGCTTCACCCGGGGGTGGCTTGAAGCCTCTGTTCTGGGGCGCGTCCTCGATCAACCCACCCGCATCATTCTGCGCAACCTCAATCGTCATCGCTTCAAGGCTGCCATGTCGGTTCTCGGTATCGGCCTCTCAGCGGGCCTGCTGCTTACCGGCAGCTACCAGTTCAACGCCGTGGACCACATGCTCGATGTGCAGTACCGGCTGGTGCAGAAGGCAGATGTGCACCTCACGTTCACCGACCCGAGCCCAGAACGCGCCGCAGCCGAACTGCGGCACACGCCAGGCGCGCACTACGTCGAGGTCTACCGCAGCGTTCCGGTGCGCCTGCGCAAGGGCCACAGCCACTACCGGACGGCCATTCTCGGGCTCGATGCGAACCCGAAGCTTCGCGGCGTACTCGATGCAGAGCACCGGGACCTTAAGCTGCCACCCTCCGGACTGGTGCTCACCGACTATCTGGCCGAGCTGCTGGGGCTGAGTCCCGGGGACGAGGTCGAGGTGGAGGTCATGGAGGGCCGCCGGCAGACCATACAGGCAGAGGTTGCGGCGGTGGTGGACGACCCCATCGGCGTCAGCGCCTACATGGAGCGGCAGGCGTTGAACCGCATCATGCGCGAGGGTCCTGCCATTTCCGGCGCCTGGCTGCTGACCGACCGCAGTCGCGACGGGGAACTGTTCGAGCATCTCTGGGACGTACCACGGGTGGCGAGCATCGGGCTCATCAGTGACGCCGAGCGCAACATCCGCGGCTACATCGAGGACACCGTGCTGCTGATGATGGGCATCATGCTGCTGCTGGCCGGGTCCATCGCCTTCGCGGTGGTCTACAACAATGCCCGCATCACCTTCGCCGAGCGGGCGCGGGAACTGGCCACCCTGCGGGTGCTGGGCTTCAGCCGTAGCGAGGTGGCCTGGATCCTGATCGGCGAGACCCTGCTCATCGTCCTGGTCGCCATCCCGCTGGGATGGCTGATCGGCACGGGCTTTGCCTGGCTGCTGAATCAGGCCATGACCATGGATCTGATGCGGGTGCCCTTCCTCATCACCCCCGGCACCTATGCCTTCGCTGCCGCCGGCGTCCTGCTCGCCGCGGCTCTGTCCACGTTGCTGATCGTCCGCCGGCTGCAGAAGCTCGACATGATCAGCGCCCTGAAGACCGTCGAGTAACGCCATGATGCAACGCAAACAGATCCTTCTTGCCGTCATCGCCATCGCCGTCGTGCTGCTGCTGGCCCTCGTCCTCCGCCCCTCACCCATTCCGGTGAGTGCCACCGAAGTCAGAAGCGGTTACTTCGCCGAGTACGTGGAAGACGAGGGGCGAACACGCCTTCGTGATACCTACACGGTGTCGGCACCCATCGGCGGCTACCTGCGGCGGGTGGAACTCGAACCGGGCGACACGGTCGCCATCGGCATGGCGGTGTTCGAGATGGAGTCCATGCCCGCGCCGGCGCTGGATGCCCGCTCCCGGGAACAGGCGCGGGAAGCCGTCGCTGCCGCCCGGGCCAGACTGCAGGCTGCAGAAGCGGAACTCGAAACCCGCCAGACCCAGTTCACGCTGGCCCAAACAGAGTTCGAACGCAGCGACCAGCTGCATGAACGCAAGCTGATTTCTGAAGAAGAGCGGGACCGGCGTCGGGCGCTGCGTGACAGCGCGCGAACCGCTGAGCGTGCTGCACAACATGCCGTGGAAGTGGCCCGCTTCGAACTCGAGTCCTCCCGCGCCGTCCTCGAGATCGCCGATGGCGAACGTTCCCCCGGCGATCAGCCCAGACTCGAAGTTCGCGCCCCCATCGACGGAACCGTGACCCGCCGCCACCGCTGCTGCGAAGGCCCGGTGGCAGCCGGGGAGCCCATTCTCGAACTCGGGAACCTCGATGACCTCGAGATTCAGGTGGACCTGCTGTCCATGGATGCGGTGCGCGTACGCTCAGGGATGCGGGTGATCCTCGAGCGCTGGGGCGGCGGCGAGGATCTCGAAGGTGAAGTGCGCCGGGTGGAGCCTTCCGGATTCATGCGTATCTCCGCACTCGGCGTCGAGGAACAGCGTGTACCTGTGCTGGTCCGCATCATTTCACCACGCAATGCCTGGAGCCAACTCGGCGAGGGCTACCGGGTCGAAGGCCGCTTCATCCTCTGGTCCGATGACAGCGTGCTGCAGGTCCCCACCAGCGCCCTGTTCCGCGACGACGATCGCTGGACGGTCTACGTGATTCGCAATGGTCGCGCCGAGATGCGCAGTGTAGAGCTGGGCCGCCGCAGCGGTTTGTGGACCCAGATCCGCTCCGGCCTCGATGCCGGCGAAATCGTCATTACCCACCCGGGTGACCGGGTGGCCGATGGCGTCAGGGTCGCGGCCGACCTTCGCTCCCACCGGACTTGATGACTCTCGGGTATTTTGCAGGGCATCATGGTGTGCCAGAAAGAAGCCTGGCTGCGGCGAAGCTCAGGCCCAGCGCAACGCCAGCAGCATGGCCGAGCCCGCCACCACCCAGCTTGCCAGCACCCGCATGCCAATGGCAGCGACACTCTCGAAGTGGAGCTTGAGTTTGGCTGCGAACACAAACAGCGCCATCAACAGGAAGAAGATGCCCATGGCGGCGCCTGAGAGGTAGAGCCGGGGAATCAACCAGCTCTCCCGCGCCAGCTCTGCCCCATTGACCAGCCCCGGCCCGACGGCCGCGAGGTAGACCGGAAGTTGCAGCAGCCATGACGGCAGGGTGCGTCCCCAGGCCACCAGCAAGGCAACCGCCGCCGCGGCGATCAGCACCCAGGTTTCAGCCAAGGCCAGCCATTCCGGCCGCGCTGGCAGCAGGGATACCCCCAGCGCCAGCAGTGGCACCCCAACGGCAACCCCTCGCGCCAGCATCAATCCACGCTGGGCAGCCAGCAAGGCCAGAGCCAGCAGCAGCAGGATCTGACCGGGATCGACGAAGGCATGCAGCAGGCCATTATAGAAGTGGCTGGCGTCAGGACTGAAGGCGTGGGCGCGGGCTTCCGCCGCACAGACGAAAAGGCCGATCGCCCCGAGCCCACGCCACACGGATCAGCGAACCAGAAGCAGCAGGTAGTAGCATCCACCGAGAGCAATCAACCCTCCGCCTGCACGCAGAATCTGCACGCCGCGATCAAGGGCATTGAGTGCGCCAAGGGCGATGCCCGCGGTATGCAGCAGGCCCGTGGCCAGTACGAAGCCCAGAGCGAAGGTCGCCGGATTAGCCGCATGCGGCACCTCTGTGCCATGGGCATGGCCGTGGCAGAGGGCGAACACCGCAACCACGCCCATGGCTGCCACCAGTGGAATCTCCTTGCGCCAGGCTACCAGTACACCGAGCACCAGCGCGGACAACGCAATGCCAACTTCGACCCCAGGAAAGGGCAGACCCAACACCCCGGCGACGCCGCCGAAGGCCATCACCAGCGGAAAGGTTACCGGCAGAACCCAGATGGCCGGCCGCCCGAGTTGTGCCCCCCAGATGCCGACCGCCAGCATGGCCAGAACATGGTCGAGACCGAGCAGCGGATGCATGAAGCCGGTCGTGAACCCCCGTCCCATATCAGTGACTTCATGGGCTTGCGCCAGCATGGGGGAAATCAGAAGCGCCAGTGGCAATAGGACTCGGAACATGACAGACCTCGATCCGCTAGGAGTGAACAGTGACCCATGACAATCGAACGAACAGCGCCCGAATAGAGCGCGCCCGGCCGGCAACGCCTCATAACCGCGCGCCGACAAAGCCCAAAGGCGACCAACCGGTCGCGCTTCGTGGGGGCAAACATCATGTGCACCAAGGGTGTGCAGGAAGCGGGCCAGCTTCACTTTCACAGTGAGGATCTCCATGACCATGTTCTTAGTGGCCCAGCGCCTCAGATCTGAGGAGCTGGGCGCAGCATGGCGAACATGACCGCATCATGGAGCACACCATGAATCCGCAAGCGGCGCCGCTGCAGCCCTTCCTTCTGTGCACCCACAGACGCAGCCACCGCGAGACTCGGGGCATTGCCGACGGCGACGACGATCTCCAGGCGCTCCATATCAGTGGTCGAGAACGCCATGTCCAGCAGTTGCCTGACGGCTGCCCGGGCCACACCGCGCCCGGTGACGTCCGAACGCACCCAGTAGCCGAGATTGGCTCGACGATTGACGGCATCCACTGCATTGAGTCCGCAGCAGCCGAGCAGCTCGCCACCCCTGCCGACGATGATGAACTCGAAGGCTTCGCCTCGCTCCCGGGTCTCGACGGTGGACTCGATCCATTTCGCAGCAGCCATCAGACCATAGTCCGGCGCACACCAGTCCATCCAAGCCGCTAGCTCGGCATGAGATACCTGAACGGCCGCAGCGAGAGCGCTGGCGTCGGCCAGCAGCGGTGGCCTGAGCAGGAGGTCCGGAATTGCCATAACATCTGTCATAGGCGTCGTCCTGGCCGCGTACCCCGAAGTTCATCACCCATTCTAGGCATTCAGAATGGCAAACCGCAGCCGCCGGCGCAGACCCGTCATCCGTCGCCGGATGCCATCGATCGCCGCGAAACCAGGAGGTGGGACATGCACTTCATCTTCGAAGTCCACATCCGTCCCGGATACACCGCAGAGCAGTATGCCGACGCCTGGCTGCGCGCCAGCGCCATCATTCAGCAGGCTCCCGGCGCCAGAGGCACCCGCCTGCACCGCAAGATCGGCGATCCTGACGTGCTGCTGGCCATCGCCACCTGGGAATCCAAGCATGCCCGCGATGCCATGGAGTCGCAGCAGCCCGAGGCGGTACGCAGCATCATCCAGGAGCAGGCTGAATTCGTAGAGGTCCGGGTCATCGGCGAGTTCGAGGACGCCGAGTGGGTGGTGAATCCAACCGCGGACTGAGCCCACAAAGTCTTTGGCCAAGCCGCCCCCAGGGACGGGAACCGCATTGGTGCACTTTGTTACCCAAGGTGACATATGGTGCACGCAAAACTCGCGCCTGAATTCAAAAAACTCAGCAAATTTATGTTTTAAAACGCTTTTATTTGTTGGCACGGACAATGCTTTATTTTCTTCGGGAAGGAGGGGTCAAGCCACTATCTGAACCCCCAGGAGTCCATAGCCATGAGCAAGATGATTCGCACTTCCACCATCGCACTCGCACTCGCCACGCTGACCTCTGTGCCTGTTTTCGCCCAGGCCAACTCGGACATGAAGGCCTGCTTCGAAGCCTTCTCCGCCGAGCATCTTCCAGCTGGACCGACCGTTTCCCTCGAAGTTCTGCCCGGCCTGCAGCCTAGCGTACATGTCTCCCTCGGCCGCAAGCGCACCACCGTGATCGACCTGACCGCTACCCATCCCGAGTCGGGAGAGGTGCTCGCCAGTGCAACCTGTCGCATCCGCCCCAACGGCAGCCTGAGCATCACCCCGGCCGAGCGTTCCGACCTGCTCGCGGCCAACTGATCACCTAGCCCGGAAATCGCAGCAGTATCCCGAGAGCTGGCGAGGTTCGCAGCCGTTCTGGCGCCGCTCTGGACTGAAAGTCGTAGCCGTAGCTACGGGTTGAAGGAAGAGCAAGCCAGGGCGAGCGAGAACCCGCCAGAATC
>SLTB01000225.1 GCA_007130155.1 Pseudomonadales bacterium | reverse complement strand
GCATAACCGGCCTGCAGAAGCAGCAGCGTGGTCAAGACGCGGGAAAGTCGCCCGTTGCCGTCTTGGAAGGGATGGATCTCCAGGAACACGACAATGCACAGGGCGATGATCAACAGCGGATACAGTGCGGCCAAGCCTTGCGTCTTGCGCAAGCCGACCCCATGAAGTTAGAGTTCGCGGAAGTTTCTAGGAGAATCGCGTGATCCGCAGTGTCGCTCATAGTGCATTCGACGTTCGCCCCGCAGCCCTGCGGTTGGCGATGGTCGTTGCTCTGCGCCTGCGCGCCGCCCTGGAGCCCGCCTCGCTATCCCTGCGACTGCCGGCCTTGCCGGCATTCTGACTTCTCCGCAGGGGCCCAGATGGCCCTGAGCGAATCGCTACCAGAACCTGCTTACCGAACCGATTTCCCCGGTCATGGCCGCGTGCCGTGCCGAAGCGAGGAATATTCCGAGGAAGAGTCATGAGTCGATACCGAATCGAGCGCGCCGCTGCCCGCGCCAATGCCATGCCCCACGCCAAATACCGACCGTTCCAGCCGGTGGATCTGCCCGATCGGCAGTGGCCGAGCCGAACCCTGACCAAGGCGCCGCGCTGGTGCAGCGTCGATCTGCGGGATGGCAATCAGGCGCTGATCGATCCCATGCGGCCCGACGAGAAACTGCGGTTCTGGGATCTGCTGCTCGAGATCGGTCTCGAGGAGATCGAGGTGGGCTTTCCGGCCGCTTCCCAGACCGACTTCGACTTCGTCCGCCGCATCATCGAAGAGGACCGCATTCCCGACGATGTGCTGATCCAGACCCTGTGTCAGGCCCGGCCGGAGCTGATCAGCCGCACGGTGGACGCGATCGCCGGGGCGAAGCAGGCCATTTTCCATCTCTACAACTCCACCTCGACGCTGCAGCGGCAGGTGGTCTTCGGCATGAGCCGGCAGGAGATCATTCAGCTCGCCCTCGATGGCGTTGACAACGTGCTGCGGGAGATCGAACGCATTCCGGGCACGGACGTTACGCTGGAGTATTCCCCGGAGAGCTTCACCGGCACCGAACTCGACTTTGCAGTAGAGGTCTGTTCGGCCGTGGCGCAGCGCTGGGGCGTCGGCCCTGGTAGGCCGATGATCGTCAATCTGCCGGCTACGGTGGAGATGTCCACCCCCAATATTTATGCCGATCAGATCGAGTGGTTCTGTCGCCACTTTCCCGAGCGGGAGCACTGCATCGTCAGCCTGCATACCCACAACGACCGCGGTACCGGCGTGGCAGCCAGCGAGCTTGGCGTGCTGGCGGGTGCGGATCGGGTCGAGGGCACCCTGTTCGGCAACGGTGAGCGTACCGGCAACGTCTGTCTGGTGACCTTGGCCATGAACCTGTTCTCCCAGGGGGTGGATCCGGAGCTCGATCTGTCGGACATGCGCCACATCCGCAGTGTGGCCGAGTCCTGCAACAAGATTCCGGTACCGGTACGGCACCCCTATGCGGGAGATCTCGTGTTCACGGCGTTTTCCGGCTCCCATCAGGACGCCATCCGCAAGGGCATGGCGCGGGTGGACGAGGACCGCTGGGCGGTGCCCTATCTACCCATCGATCCAGCGGATGTGGGCAGCCACTATCGGGAGACGGTGCGGGTCAACAGCCAGTCCGGCAAGGGTGGCGTGGCCTTCGTGCTCGAGAACCATTTCGAGCTGACGTTGCCGCGGCCACTGCTGGTGGAGTTTGCCAAGGTGGTGCAAGGCGTGGCTGATCGCGACGGCGGTGAGTTGAATCCGACCGCGCTGCGCAACATCTTCGATGCCACCTACCTGGACGTAGATGGCCCGTACAAGTTGAAGCGTTACGACATCGCCAACCTCACCCTTGACGATGGTACTGAAGGGACGCGCTGCGATGTGGTGCTGAGCATCTCGGGCCAGGAGCTGCCTAGCACCGGCGAGGGCTCAGGACCAGTCGAAGCCTTCGTGCATGCCGTCGAGCGGGCCATCAACGAAGGCTTTGGCGTCGAGCATTTCCATGAGCAGGCTGAAGAGACGGGCAGTGCGGCGCGTGCGCTTTGCCTGGTGGGCCTGAAGGATGCCGAGGGCGGAATCTGCTGGGGTGCCGGTGCCAGCCGCAATACACTGACGGCTTCCTTCGAAGCTGTGCTGGCAGCGCTCAATCGGCGCTGGCTGGGCGCGTAAACCCCGGCTGCGTCAGCCGTCGTCGCTGGGCACTTCGGTGATATCGACGGCTGTCGTGACCCGCGCGGTGCGCACCATGTTGTCCTTGATCTGCAGCACCTCGATCCGGAATCTGCCGAGCTCCAGGCAGCAGGGTGAGTCCGGAATGATCTCGAGGTGTTCCAGAATCAGGCCGTTGAGCGTCCGCGGTCCGGTCAGCGGCAGATCCCAGTTCAGCGCCCGGTTGATGTCCCGCAGCAGGGCAGTGCCATCGATGATGTGGGAGCCGTCGTCCTGAGGATGCACTTCAGGAATACGCGCCGCCAGGTCGCTGGTGAACTCGCCGACGATCTCCTCGAGGATGTCCTCCAGGGTGACAATCCCCTGGACGTCGCCGTATTCGTCCACCACCAGGCCGATGCGCCGTTCCGCATTCTGGAACTTCAGCAGCTGCACGTGCAGCGGCGTGCCTTCCGGAACGAAGTAGGGTTCCTGGGTTTCCTGCATGAGCGCCGCCTTGGTCAATTCGGGTGTCCGCAGGAAGCGGGCGGCGTTGCGCATGTGCAGGATGCCGAGGACTTCGTTGATGTTGCCCTTGAACACCGGCAGGCGGGTGTGGGTGGTCGCGCAGATCTGCTCGATGATCTCGCTCAAGTCATCCTCGATGTCGATGCCGTTGATTTCCGCCCGGGGGACCATGATGTCCTCCACCGTGACCTTCTCCAGATCCAGGATGGACAAGAGCATGTCCTGCCGGCGCACGGGAAGGGTGGCGCCCTCGTGCACCAGAGTGCGAAGTTCGTCCATGCTCAGCTTCTCGCTGCTGTCGCCATATTGTTCTGATTTCAGGAAGGGGCGGGCCAGGGTGTTGGCCAGTCCATTGAGGACCCAGACCAGCGGATAGAGCGCGCGCAACATTGGACTTAAGACTAACGACGATGGGTAGGCGATGCGCTCGGGCGCGTAGGCGGCGATGGTCTTGGGTGCGACTTCCGCCAGCACCAGAAAGATGAACGTCAGCACGAAGGGAGCGAGCAGCACGCCGATCTCGCCGAACTGGCGCAGGGCGATCAGGGTCCCTACGGTGGCGGCAAAGAAGTTCACGGCGTTGTTGCCGAGCAGGATGGTCCCGAGCAGGCGATCGGGACGCTCGAGCAGCCGGCTGGCCCGAAGGGCACCGCGGTGGCCCTGCTTGGCCAGGTGCAGCAGGCGATAGCGGTTCAAAGCCATCATGGCCGTCTCGGAGCTCGAGAAGTAGGCCGATAGGACGACGAGAATGGCGACGAGGCCGTAAAGATAGGGGAGCGGAAGGTTTTCCATGAGATCCCGGAGGTTCGGTCAGGCGCCGAGGATGACCTCGATCACGAGTTTGCTGCCGAAGTAGGCCAGCAGTAATAGTGCGAATCCCGTAAGCGTCCAGCGTATGGCCGTGCGACCGCGCCAGCCGAGCCGGTAGCGCCCCCACAGCAAAACGGCGAACACCATCCAGGAGCTCATTGACAGTACAGTGTGGTGGACCACCCGCTGCTCGAACAGGTTATCGAGAAAGTAGAAACCGGCACCGATGGTCAGGGTCAGCAACAGCAGACCCACCCACAAGAGCTCGAACAGGACCTTCTCCATGGTCTGCAGCGGCGGTAGATTGCCCAGCAAGGCGATGGCCCGGTGGTTGCGCAACTGGCGCTCCTGCCAGCCTGTCACCAGCGCCTGACCGACGGCCATGGCCAGGACCGCATAGGCGAGAATGGCGAGGATGACGTGCACCGTGAAGCCGGTATCCGGCGTGGCGATGGGATCGAATCCGCTGTCGAAGAGCAGCGCGCCGAGCAGCGTCAGGATGGCCAGAGGCATGACCACCACCAGCATGTTCTCCAGCGGCCGTGACAGTGCCAGGGCCAGAATCAGCAGGACGCTTGCCAGGGCTACCAGGGTGGCCACCCGGAACAGGCCCAGGTTGAGGCCTTCCGGTGTCACCAGCAGGCCCGATACCGCAATGGCATGAGCGATAGCGGCGCTGCCGGTCAGGGCCAGCAGCAGCGGGCGGTGTGCGGGCGCGCCGCGGGACAAGCCCACGATCTGCATGCCCGACGCAACAAGATAGACGCCGAGTGCGAATACGGCGGCTGAGGCGGTGATCACACTGTTGCCGCTTGGCTGTCGTTGGGAGCGAGGCCGGTAACGGGGGCAATGCCCAGGACGCTGTCCCACTGCATGATGCTGTCCATGGCCGATCCGGAGCGTAAAACAGCAGTCTGCCACAGGGAGGTCGGCGGACAGAAGCCGCAATGCAAGCGGCGCCGCGTTATAATCACTGATTGTTTATCAGCCAGCCGAAGGGGCTAAGCCCATGTTCGACAATCTCTCGGAGCGCTTGACCGAGGCCCTTAAGGCCATCGGCGGCAAGGCGCGCCTCACCGAGGACAATATCGGCGATACCCTCCGGGCGGTGCGTATGGCGCTCCTCGAGGCGGACGTGGCCCTGCCCGTGGTCAAGGCATTCATCGACCGGGTCCGGGAGCGCTCCATCGGCATGGACGTCGGCTCCGGCCTGAACCCGGGGCAGGCCTTCATCAAGGTGGTGAAGGATGAACTCGTCCACGTCATGGGCGACACCCACAGTGAGCTCGAGCTCAGCGTCAAGCCACCGGCGGTAATTCTGCTCGCAGGTCTGCAGGGTGCCGGCAAGACCACCTCGGCCGCCAAGCTTGCGCGGCTGCTGAAGGAGCGCCACAAGAAGCGCGTGATGGTGGTGTCGGCCGACGTCTATCGCCCGGCCGCCATTGCCCAGCTGCAGACCCTCGCCGGTCAGGTCGGTGTGGAGTTCTTCCTGAGCAGTGCTGATCAGGACCCGGTGGCGATCTGCGAGGCGGCGTTGAAGGCTGCCCGTAACAGCGTCGTCGACGTGCTCATCGTCGATACCGCCGGTCGCCTGCACGTGGACACGGACATGATGGACGAAGTGGGTCGCATCCATCGTGCCGTGTCGCCTTCGGAAACCCTGTTCGTGGTCGACGCCATGACCGGCCAGGATGCGGCCAACACGGCCAAGGCCTTTGGTCAGGCGCTGCCCCTGACCGGCGTCATCCTGGCCAAGGCCGACGGTGACTCCCGCGGCGGCGCCGCCCTGTCGGTTCGCCACATCACGGGCAAACCCATCAAGTTCCTTGGCGTCGGTGAGAAGTCCGACGCGCTGGAGCCCTTCCATCCCGAGCGCATGGCGTCGCGCATCCTCGGCATGGGCGACGTCCTCAGCCTGATCGAGGAGGCCGAGCGCAAACTGGACCGGAAAAAGGCCGACAAGCTCGCCCGCAAGATGGACAAGGGGCGCAAGTTCGATCTCGAAGACTTCCGCGACCAGCTTCAGCAGATGAACAACTTAGGTGGTGTCAGCGGCATGCTCGACAAGCTGCCGGGTATGGGCAATGCCGGAAAGCTCGCCCAGGTCGGCGCCAACGAGAAGATGTTCAGTCGCATGGAGGCCATCATCAACTCCATGACTGTCCACGAACGCCGGTATCCCGACGTGATCAACGGTTCTCGCAAGCAGCGCATCGCCGCAGGTTCAGGCTCGCAAATTCAGGACGTGAATCGCCTGCTCAAGCAGCACAAGCAGATGCAAAAGATGATGAAGAAGCTGACCAAGAAGGGCGGCATGCAAAAAATGATGCGCGGCATGGGCGGCATGCTCGGCGGTCAGGGTGGCCCCGGAGGATCAGGTGGCATGCCGGGCGGTCTGCCACCGGGTGGATTCCGGCGCTGATTGCGCACTGCGGCTTCGCCTTCGGAGGCTGCAGCAAGGTTTAGCGCCGCGCCCCTGTGGGAGCGGATTTATCCGGGATCGGCCATCCGCGAATCGCAGGCAAGTCTTTGATTTGGCTTGTCACGCTCGCGGCTGAAGCCGCTCCCAGGGAGTCTTGCACGCGTTCTGCGACACCCTCTTTCTTCGCGCCCTCAGCAACGGCCTCGATCGCAGGCTGTCTTGCTGTTCCCAAGCTGATCACCTTGACGTAGAATACGCGGCCTTCACTGTGGCGCCTTGGAATTTTCCGAGGGACAGCAATAAGTTACGGAACCAGTATTCATGGTAACCATTCGTCTTGCGCGCACCGGCGCTAAGAAGCGTCCGTTCTACCACCTGACCGTTGCCGAGGCGTCGTCCAAGCGCGATGGCCGGTTCATCGAACGGGTCGGTTTTTTCAACCCCATCGCCACGGGCAAAGCCGATCGCCTGAAGGTGGATCTGGAGCGGGTCGAATATTGGCTTTCTGTAGGCGCGCGTCCGAGCGAGCGTGTCCTGGATCTGGTTCGTGAGGCCCGCAAGGTCGGCACCGATGGTGTCGTGGGCGCCCGTCCGCCCGCACCCAAGAAAGCCAAGCCTGCCTCGGCCCCCGTCGTCGAAGACGTTCCGGCTGTTGAGCCGGATGCGGAACAGGCTGCTTCTGAGGCCGCGGAACCGGCGGCTGAAGCAGCGGAGCCGGCAGCGGAAGAAAGCGCCGGAGAAGACAGCAGTAAGGCCTGAGCGGCGTCCGCTTGCCGGTGGTTGCCAAGGCCGACGCAGACGCCGGGCAGGCGTTGATCATCGTCGGCCGCATCACCGGGGTTTACGGTGTGCGGGGCTGGGTGCGATTGGCGTCGTTCACCGACCCTACGGATAACCTGCTGGCCTATCGCCCCTGGCTGATTGAAGAGTGTGGTGTCTGGCGTGAACTGCCGATTCACGACGTCCGGCGCCAGGGCAAGGGCTTCGTGGCACGGATCGAGGGCTGTGACGACCGTGACGAGGCTGTCCGGTTCGCTGGCTACGATCTTTGCGTGCCGGTAGACCGCTTGCCGCAGGCGGAGGAAGACGAGTATTACTGGTTCGAGCTCGAAGGGCTGAAGGTGGCGACCACCGATGGCATCGAACTCGGCATGGTCGATCATCTCTTTGCCACCGGCGGCAATGACGTCATGGTGGTGAAGGATGGAACGCGGGAGCGGCTGCTGCCCTTCATCGCCGACGTCGTCGTCGAAGTGGATCGCAGCGAAGGGTTGATACGGGTCGATTGGGACCCCGAACTGTGAAGGTCGGCGTGGTGACGCTGTTTCCAGAGATGTTGGAAGCGGTGACCCGCCATGGCATCACGGGCAGGGCAGTAAGCGACGGCCTGCTGGAGGTTCGAACCTACGATCCCCGTGATTGGACGCGCGACCGCCATCGCACCGTGGACGACAAGCCCTACGGCGGTGGCCCGGGCATGGTGATGAAGGTCGAGCCGGTGCGGTCGGCCATCAATGCGGCCAGAGAGGCGTTGCCAGCGGCGCGGGTGATCTACCTGTCACCCCAGGGGCGGCGGCTCGATCAGGCCGGTGCGGCGGAACTGGCGGCGCGGCAGGAGTTGATCCTGCTGGCCGGACGTTATGAAGGCATCGACGAGCGGGTCATCGCCCGCGACGTGGATGAGGAGTGGTCTATCGGAGACTTTGTGCTGTCCGGTGGCGAGCTCGCGGCGATGGTCATTATCGATGCGACATGTCGGCTCTTGCCGGAAGCGCTCGGTGATCCGGAGTCGGCCCGGGCGGATTCGTTTGTCGCGGGCCTGCTCGATCATCCGCACTACACCCGACCGGAAGTGGTCGGCGATCAGCGGGTTCCGGACGTGCTGTTGTCCGGAAACCATGAAGAGATCCGCCGTTGGCGGCGGCAGCAGGCGCTCGGGCGAACCCATTTACGGCGGCCCGACCTGCTCGAGGGCCAGGAGCTGGACGCAGAAGCGCAGCGCCTGTTGGATGCATTTCTGACCGATCGCGACTGAACGTCGATCGGAGTCGAGGACGGAGAAGCGGAACATGAGCAAGAACAGGATCATCGCCGAGCTCGAGGCGGAGCAGATGAGCCGCGAAGTCCCGGACTTCCGTCCCGGTGACACCGTGGTGGTGCAGGTGCGCGTCACCGAGGGTAACCGCGAACGTCTGCAGGCCTTCGAAGGCGTCGTCATCGGCATTCGTAGCCGGGGCATCAACTCGGCCTTTACCGTGCGCAAGATCAGTCACGGTGTTGGCGTGGAGCGGACCTTCCAGACCTACAGCCCGCAGATCGAGTCGATCAGCATCAAGCGCCGCGGGGATGTGCGTCAGGCCAAGCTCTACTACCTGCGTGATCTGTCCGGCCGTGCTGCGCGCATTCGCGAGAAGATCGGCAAGGGCGCCGTCCGCCAGGTGCAGGGGGCGGCAGCTGTCGCTGTGGCTGCCGAAGCAGTGGCCGAGGAGGTCCTCGTTGAGGATGTCTTGGCCGCTGAGGATCTTCCTGCAGCCTCTGAAGACGCTGCGGGCGACGACGCCAAGAGCTGAGACTGGCGTCCTCATGGGAGCGGGCGCGCTTGCGCTCCCATGAGGCTGTAAAACAGGCAAGATTGGCAGTATCCGGGAAGCCGCTTAGGCAGAATGGCGCTTGTTGGCGTATGCAGACGACTTGAGGTTGGGTCACCAGGCTGGTGTCGGGATATTGTTAGGTGGGGGCTTTGGTTTTGGGTGGAGCCGATCTGCCGCAGGACAACCGGGGAGGGAGAGAGAGTAGACACCCCACGACAGATCGGTTCCAGTTCCTGAAGCCAGGGAGAGAGGCTGGATTCAGGTTGCTTCGATCGGTCCACCGAGGGGACGCAGAGGAGAACCGATCGCACCTTAGGCTTTGCATCACTCGTGCCAACTTTTCGTGATACTGCTCCGTCCCTTGTCCAGTCCCCATGATTCGTGGCCTTGCCAGGCGCCGAAGCGCCGATGCACGGCTCCCCTGGCCGTTACGCTGCCATGTTTGCGCGACCCAAACTGGCGCAAAGCGCATCTCGCGCACTCTGATGGTGCCTGGCCACTGCGTGGAAATGATCATCGCCCCGCCTGACCTGCCCCTCAGGCTGTCCTGCCACAACGCGTCATCGTCTGCCGGACCCCGAGGCGCGTACACTTGTCGGTGTTGCAACCGACGCGAGAGCTAAGGTGCCCACGGAATCTGCAGACTCGACTGCTTGTGCGGATGTCGGTCTCATCGACAGCTTTCTCGACGACCAGTGGTTGGAGAAGGGATTGTCACGGCATACCCTTGAAGCCTATCGGCGGGACCTCGAAGGACTGGCTCGCTGGCTGGGTCCATCGAGACGCCTCTCGACCACGGGCCGGCCCGATCTTTTCGAATTTCTTTCCCACCGCTATCAGCAGGGTTACAAACCACGCTCCACGGCGAGGCTGCTGTCCTGCCTGCGCAGTTTCTACCGCTGGCAGCTCGAACGTGGCCATCGTACGGAGGATCCCACCCTCGATCTGGCCTCGCCTAAGCTCGGTCGGCCCCTGCCAGGAACCCTCACCGAGGCGGAGGTGGAGGCCTTGCTGGACGCGCCCGATGTCGCCACGCCGCTGGGCCTGCGCGATCGCGCCATGCTTGAGACTCTCTATGCCTGTGGGCTGCGCGTGTCGGAGCTGGTGGGGCTCAGGCTCGGCCAGCTCAACCTCCGCCAGGGCGTGGTCCGGGTGTTTGGCAAGGGTAGTAAGGAGCGCCTCGTCCCCCTGGGCGATGAGGCCATGAACTGGAATCAGCGCTGGTTGGATCAAGGGCGCCGGGAGATGATCGCCCGGGCTGATGACGACGTGCTGTTTCCGAGCCGTCGCGGCGTGATGATGACCCGGCAGACGTTCTGGCATCGCATCCGCGCCCACGCAGCGACAGCAGACATTCACAAGTCACTGTCGCCACATACCCTGCGCCATGCCTTTGCCACTCATCTGCTCAATCATGGCGCCGACCTGCGTGTGGTGCAGTTGCTGCTCGGTCATGCGGATCTGTCGACGACACAGATCTATACCCACGTGGCGCGCCATCGACTGCGGGAACTGCACGCCGAACACCATCCCCGTGGATGAGTGACGAACTCGTCGGACAGGCGGTGTTCCAAGGACGACGCCTGCCTCAGCGCTGATGATCATTTATGCGACAATAAGCTGTAGCGTTGATCCCATCCCTGGAGATTTCCATGCGTCATCTTGCTCTGCCCGCTTTTGGTCTGTTGCTGTTTGCCGTCGCGTCTTGTGCCCAGTCCCAGGAGGAAGCTGGCGCGAGCGTCCTGCTCGAGGGCGAGGCGGCAGCCATGATCCGGGAGAAGCTCAAGGCAGTCCGGCCCGATTTGCCGCTGGTGGCGGTGGTGCCGGCGGCCCTGGATGGGTTCTATGCGGTGGAATTCGAAGACGGCACCATCTTCTATGCCACGGAGGACGGCAGCTTTCTCATTACCGGAGACCTCTACGAGGTGACGGATGGCCGCTTCGTGAATCGCTCCGAGGACGTCCGGGCCCGCCGTAGAGCCGACACCCTCGCCGGCCTCGATACCGACGAAATGATCGTTTTTGCTGCCAATGGCGATCGCAAAGCCATCATCAGCGTCTTCACCGACATCGACTGCGGCTTCTGCCGCAGGCTCCACCTCGAGGTGCCGGAGCTGAACCGCAAGGGCGTGGAAGTGCGTTACCTGGCCTTCCCGCGGGCGGGAGTCGGTTCGGGATCCTATGACAAGCACGTCTGGGCCTGGTGCGGGAGCGATCCCCGAACCGCCATCACCCGCCTGAAGAACGGCCAGTCGGTGGAACCGCGAACCTGTGTCAATCCCGTGGCCGATCATCACGCTCTGTCACAGCAGCTGGGTGTGCGCGGCACTCCGGCAATCTTCCTGGAGGATGGACGTTATCTTCCCGGCTACATGCCGGCGGCAGAGTTGCTGAAGG
>SLTB01000102.1 GCA_007130155.1 Pseudomonadales bacterium | reverse complement strand
TGTTCACCTCCGTGTTCGGATTCCTGATTGGCATGGCGCTGGGGTTTTCGGCCCAGGAAAGCGTTTACATCGCGGTGGCTTTGACGTTCTCGAGTACCATCATCATCGTCAAGCTGCTGTCGGACAAACGTGAGATCGATGCCCTCCACGGGCAGGTGGCGCTGGGCTTTCTGATTGTTCAGGACCTGGTGGTGGTGTTCGCCATGGTGGTGCTGTCCGCCATCGGCATCGGTGCCGGCAGTGAAGATGCGGCCAGTGCAGAGATCCTGCGGTTGTTCCTCTACAGCGGCGCGCTGCTCGTGGCCGTGGGTTGCTTCGTCAAGTGGGTGGCCGTGCCGCTCACCGATCGGCTGGCCCACTCGCCGGAGCTTTTGATCACCTTCGCCATTGCCCTCGCTGCGCTGTTTGCCGCCCTCGGTGATCTGGTGGGCTTCGGCAAGGAGCTCGGTGGCCTGCTGGCAGGGGTCGCCCTGGCCTCCACCCGCTATCGGGAAGCCATCGCCGCCCGGCTGGCGCCGCTGCGTGACTTTCTGCTGCTGTTCTTTTTCATTTCCCTGGGCATCTCCCTGGACCTTGGCAACCTCGGCGATCAGGTGGGCGGAGCACTGGTGTTTTCGCTGTTCGTGCTCGTGGGCAATCCGCTCATTGTCATGGTCATCATGGGCGTCATGGGCTTCCGCAAGCGCACCGGTTTTCTCGCCGGCCTGACGGTGGCACAGATCAGCGAGTTCTCGCTGATCTTCATTGCCATGGGCGTGACCATCGGCCATGTGGGCAATGACGTTCTCAGTCTGGTGACTCTGGTGGGGCTGGTCACCATTGCGGTGTCCACCTACATGATCACCTGGTCCCACGAGCTGTTCGCCTTCTTCGAGCGCTGGCTGGGGGTTTTCGAGCGATCCCAGACCCCGCTTGAGCAATCCGGACCGGTGCTCAAGGAAAGGATCGACGTACTGATTTTTGGCACCGGCCGCTTCGGCAGTGCACTGGGCTTTCGTCTGCACCGCGCCGGACTCAAAGTCCTCGGGGTGGACTTCAACCCGGCAGCGGTGGAGCGCTGGCGGCAGTGGGGCCTCGATTGTGAGTATGGTGATGCTACGGATCCGGAGTTCCTCGCCAGCCTGCCGCTGACGCGCATCCGCTGGGCGGTGTCCACGGTGCCGTCCCTGGCACCGGGCGTCACCCATGACGACCATCGCCTGACCCTCATTCAGTCCCTGCTGGCGGCGGGTTATGACGGCAGGATTGCTGTCACCAGCCATGTGCCGGCAAATGCGGGCCAGCTGCGGGAGGCCGGTGCGGATCTCATCATCGAGCCGTTCCAGGATGCGGCGGACCGGGCTGTTGAACTGCTCACCAGCGGTGAGGAACCGGAGCGCCTCGACGAGATATCCCAGGATGTGGGCGATCAGCGCGACGTGGCCGGTTGAGGTGGTGACGTAGAGCTCAGGCGTAGCGTAGAACGGCAACCACGTGACAGGCACTGCCCGCCAGCACGAAGAGGTGCCAGCCGAAGTGGCCGTAGCGGACGCGTTCATCGAGGATGAAGGGAATCACGCCGAGGGTGTAGGCCACGCCGCCGGCGATGAGCCAGTACAGGCCGGCCCGCGGCAGTTCGATGAGCAGCGGGTCCAGCGTGAACAGGGCACACCAGCCCATGCCGAGATAGATGCTTGCGGACACCGCCGGGTGCCTGGCCAGCCCGAGAGTCTTGGTCACCACCCCCGCCGTAGCCAGCCCCCAGATGGCGGCGAACATGGGCCAGCCCCAGCTGTCGCGGAATACCCCCAGCGCGAACGGCGTGTAGCTGCCGGCGATCAGCAGGTAAATCGCGCAGTGGTCGAAGAGGTGGAAGAGACGTTTGGCGCGGCCACGTCCTGCGCCCTGGCCCAGGGGCAGGGCGTGATACAAGGTGGAGGCCAGATACAACAACAGCAGGGTGACGCCGAACAGACCGAAGGCGAAGATCGTCACCAGGTCCCGGTTCGCCAGGATGGGCTGGAGCAGCAGCACAGGCAGCAGCAGCGCGGCCGCCAGTGCACCGAGGCCATGACTGACAGCGTTGGCGATCTCTTCGCCGAGAGATTGGCTGCGGCGCAGAGTAAGACTGGAGTCAGCGGTCATGGCGTCGCAGCACGTCGAGTCGCAGGCCAATGACGGTCAGGGTGGCGGCATCTGAATCCGGTGCCAGCCAGTACTGGGTCGCATCGTCTTCCTCGAAGCGTAGTTCGAAGCCGGGGTCGAGGGCGACTGCTTCCCTGGCAGGGTTCTGGGCGAGCAGCAGGATCAACTCTCGAATGACGTTGGCGGCCCAGGCATCCTCGAACGCTGGAAGGTCCTGCAGGTATCCTGGCGGTCGTCCGGCTGGGACTTTGCCTCGCGCCGGAGTGACGCGACCGCTCAAACCATCGACGACATCGCCGCTACCGAGCAGGGCGACACGCAGCCCACGCTGACCTTCGCGATCGCGCCGGACGTCACTGGAGTCGAGCACAAGTAAACCCTGGGGGCCACCAAGCACCTCGATGCGGGCGCTGCCGAGGTTGACATGGATGGCGCGGTCGTCGTCGATGCCGTAACCGCGTGTGAAGGGGGTGGCCTGAAGTGCAACGATCAAGCGACCGAGCCGACCGCGGGTCAGGAAGTGCTGATCGGTCATGCCATAGGGAAAAAAGCCCATGCCCTTGTCGATGGTGACGCCATCCTCTGCGACACGGTTAGAGCCGTAGGCACGCCCCAGGGTCAGGGCGGCGGCGGCATCGCCGCGCTCGATCATGGGATTGCTCATCACGGCCGCGCCTGCCGAAGTGCCGGCGATCACTCCGCCGCTGGTCAGCAGGCTGCGCATGGTCTGGTAGGCGGGAGTGTCGCCCACTTCCGGGCGAAACACCTCGACGATGCGGTCCTGGGAGCCGCCGGTAAAGAACAGGCCTCTGGCTGAGGTTATCGCCTGCACGTAGTCCGGATCCCTGGCCTTGTCTACCTCTCCAGCGCGGATCTCGATGACCTGGGCCTTGGCGCCTGCCTCACGCAGCCGTTCTGCTGCGCGAGGCCCGGCGGTTTCGGGTGCCCCGCTCGCGGTCGGCAGGATTGCCCAGTGATCATCCGGGCTGACGAGTTCTACAAGGCGGCCGTAGATCTCGGCGTTGTCGGCTGAAAGTCCGCCACCGATGATGACGAGATGACCAGACTGCGAAGGCAACTCGGGTTCGCCGCAGGCGACGAGCGCAATCCATGACACACAGGCAAGACCTGCAAGCCTGCAGCGTCGGGTAATGCGAATCATCGGTATGTTCCTCGTCGTCCGTCCAGTCTTTCCTGCGCAGAGCGCCTTCTTATCACACAGTCGGAGACCCGCAGAGCTGCGGCGCACCCAGTTCACTGCCACCTTGTTTCAAGCTTTACCGGCTTCGGTGCTGAATTGCCAGCACGGCAGCGATCAGGGTGGAGGGGTTCGGGTCAGCCAGGCGGCCAGCAACAGAGCCATCAGCAGAATGAAGGCTTCGAAGCCCAGCACGGCGCGGATGCGTGCTTCGCGGTTGACTGCAGCGGGTACTTCGATAAACCGGTTCCAGCCGGCCGCCGCGATCGCCAGCAGCAGGACGCTTGTCTTGAGCAGCAGCAGCCTGCCGTAGTCTTCGGCCAGCGGCCAGGGCAGTCTTGCGCCATGCAGCCAGGCGCTGGCAATGCCGGTGACGATCAGGATGATCACAAGAGTCAGGGCAACATTGCCGACTTTCGTCAATGCGCCCGTCAGCGGCTGCCCCGTCCACAGCCGCGGCAGCAGGGCCAGTACGATGGCCACCCAGGCGACAGCAGTGGACATGTGGACGATCTGCAGGAACATGCCGATGTGGTCCCATTCTGTGATGGCCACATGTCCGCTGGCGGCCATCAGCGCCAGCATCGCCACCACCGTGGCGCCCAGCATCCAGTAAAGTCCCTGCCGGAATCCCGGAGCGTCTGCGATGCGCAGGCCTTCCGCCAACAGCAGGGCATAGATGGCGGGGAGGATCGGCGTCAGCAGTTGCGGGCCGTGGGTGGTGGTCTGGAAGTACTCCAGTGCCAGCGCAAGCAGCGGTTCCTCAAGGCGGGATGCGATGGGAGCGACGGTGGTGATCAGCACGAGGACGCAGCCCGAGGCCAGGAGCAGTGTGCCGATGAGGATGGGGACGAAGGGATTGCGGCGCCGGTCATCGAGCAGACCCAGCGTTGTTGTGGTGGCCACGACGACCACGCCGGACAGGCGTGTGAGTTCAGCGAGTACGTCGAGGCCGAAGGTCATCAGGGTCGGAGCTGAAAGCGCAGCTTGCCGCTCGTGGTATGACCATCTTCGGCCAGCACTTCCCAGTCGAGCAGGTACCAGCCCGGTTCGGAGGTGGGTGGCAGCGACAGCTCGATCAGGCTGCGTGACGAATCCACCTCGGGCGCCTGACGCGGCAAGCGGTTGTCTCGGGTCCCTGCAGCATCGGCATGTTCACCAAGGAAATGCACGGCGAAATCGCTGAAGCGTGGTTGCAGCGCTTCGGAGAAGCTCAGGGTGATGGTGGCGTTGTCGGCAGACAGGGTTCCGCCCTCGGCAGGCATGCTTTCGGTGAGACGGGCATGGCTCAGGACTTCGCTGGCAAGCAGCATACTCACGACGATGAACAGCTTCCCGCGCATGATGATCTCCGAATGACGATCCAGGCTGCCCGGCAGTTGGGCCTCCGGTGAGGGCGGTGGGCAGCACGCCCCTGTTCAGAACCCAGGATGTGTTGGCAGCGTAGGGGCGTCAACCCGCAGTAGGGCGTCCGTTGTGCTATGCAGGAGTTAGATAGGGCGTACTCTGTCTGATGGACGGGTCTGCGCAGTGACGCACCGCGAAACCGACCGGGAGGAAGCCGCGCATGACGAATTTCAGTGAAGTCCCCTGGATCAAGGCACATATCGAGCTCTATCAGCGTGATCCTGAGAAGGCTCACATGTGGGACTCCAGTGCAGTGGGCGGGCCAGGCATCCTGCCGACCCTGCTGCTTACGACGCGGGGTCGCAAGACCGGCGCGCCGCGACCCCTGCCGCTGATCTACGGTGAGCTCGAAGGCAACTTCGTCGTGATCGCGTCCAAGGGTGGGATGCCCGAGCATCCGTTGTGGTATCACAATCTTGAAGCCACTCCGGACTGCGAGCTCAGGGTTGGCGCCAGGCAGGTGAAGGCCCTGGCCCGTTTCGCCGAGGGCAGTGAGCGCGCGCGGTTGTGGAGGCGGATGGCCTTGATCTACCCGCCCTACGACGCGTACCAGGAGCGGGCGGGGAAGCGATTGATTCCAGTTGTGGTGCTCGAACCGGTGAGCTGACGAATGGCTCCCTCCTGATACGGGAGTCCTGCAGGCACCCAGCAGGCGTCGCAGGAACAGAGAAGACCATTGCAGGAGCGGACCACTACCCCTCCGCGTCGCGCTTCGAAGTCGCCAGGGCCCGGGATGACGCCGAGCTGAGGGCTGGTTCATACTCGCGAGCCGAAGCTCACCTTTTGCCATCTGCCGTACGCTCTTCGGTCGTCTGTTCCTGACGCCGGTCGGGATGGCCTTGAGGGTTCCACGTATGACGCCACCCGCGACCTCGGATCGCCAGCAGTTGAGTCGGGGCCAGTTGTTCGCCTATGCGCTGCCCGCTGCGCCCATTGCCGCCATGGGCTTGCCCTTGGCGGTGCACCTGCCGCCATTTTATGCCGGGTCGTTGGGCCTGAGCCTTTCCGTGGTGGGCGGTATCTTTCTGCTGGCGCGGTTCTGGGACGTGTTCACCGATCCTGTACTGGGGCTCCTGTCGGATCGTTATAGCACCCGCTTCGGTCGGCGTCGGCACTGGATCGTGTTGGCGGTGCCCATCATGTTGTTGTCTGTGGTCATGGTCTTCATGCCCACAGGTCAGGTGACCGGGGGTTATCTGCTGTTCTGGCTGTTTGTCCTTTACGTGGGCTGGACGCTCTTGACCATCTCGCACATGTCCTGGGGTGCGGAACTGACCCCTGACTACCACGAACGCTCCCGTGTCCATGGTGCACGGGAAGTGGCATTGATTCTCGGCATGATCACCGTTCTGACCCTGCCGGTCCTGATGGAATGGAGCGGGCCCGACGACGTGCCTGCGGCGCGGGTGGCGGTCATGGGTTGGTTCGTCCTGATCATGCTGCCACTTGCTGTGCTGCTGGCGGTCACCCGGGTTCCCGAGCTACCGACGCCCAGGCCCACGCCCCTCGGTCTGCGCGCGGCGGTGAGCGCCTTGATCGAAAGCAGGCCTCTGCGCATGGTGCTGGCAGCGGATCTTCTGGGCGGGATAGGTGGCGGTCTGGTGGCCAGCATGTTCCTGTTCCTGGCCGAGGACGCCCTCGGCCTCGGCAAAGTCTCGAGCCTGCTGCTGCTGTGCTATTTCGTGTCGGGGGTGAGTTTCATTCCCTTCATACTGTTCTGCGCTCGTCGCTTCGGCAAGCATGTGACTGCAGCAGGATCCTCGCTTTTCAACGCGGTGACGCTGCCGCTGATCCTGTTGGTTCCGATGGGCAATGTTCCCTTCGCGCTGACAGTGTGGATATTCCTTGGGGTCAACATGGCGGCCGGTCCGTTCCTGTTCCGCTCGGTGATGGCGGACGTGGCGGATCACGACGCAGTGATTACTGGTCAGCAGCGGACCGGGCTTTTCTACGCCATGCTCACCAGTACCAGCAAGATTGGCGCCGCCCTTGCCATCGGCGTGGGTTACATCGCTCTGGACATGATTGGCTTCACGCCGAGGGGAGAAAACTCCGAAGCAACGCTGGATGCCCTGCGGGCCGTGTACGTCTGGCCCGCACTGATCATCAGCGTCCTGGTGGCGGTGCTGTTCTGGTTCTTCCCCCTCGATGAGGCGGCCCAGCGCCGCAACCGCAGCATCCTCGAACAGCGTCGAAGCGATGCCCTCGATGCTGAGATAGGCTTGCGGGTAGGCGACAGTTGAGCGCAGGCTCAGGCGGTGTTCAGCACAGGCTATCAGCGACCCTTGGCAGGGCGGATGCGCGAGCGGAGCGTGCCTGGATCCTTGAGGCCGCGCACGGCCAGACTGCTGCCGTCGATGAAGACGAACGTCACCTTGCCGTAGCCGAGCAGTCTGGCGAACCAGCCCTGCTTGACGCCGCAGGCGTCGATGCGGGCCAGTGGCAGACGCTTCACGCGACGGCGGAACAGGCCCTGCTCAATCAGAAGATGGTCGCTGGTGACCGCTAGACGGGTGTTGAGATAGGCCGCCAGTGCGGCGACGCCCATGCCGGGTAGAACGAGCAGGTAGAGGACTGTGGCTGCTGTGAAGCCGATCACACCCAGCGGACCGATGGCCATCGCCGCTGCCAGGATCAGGACCAGGAGCGGCGGCAACAGGACGCCCCAGTGCTCTGCGGCGCGATGGATGACCACTTCGCCCTCGGCAAGGCCGTCCTCGATGTGGCTTGAGCGTCCAAGCAGCCAGCCGAGGGCGGCCACCAGGGCGGCGGGCGGAAGCATTATGGCGCCCGCGACCAGCAGCATGTTGCCGAGCCGGCCGCCGGTCCATGCCACCCCCAGCAGCACGGTGAGCGCGGCGCCAAGCAGCAGACCCACGCCGGCGAGAATCAGGTTGCGATTCCAGTTGATGTCAGCGTCGGCCTTCGGGCCTCCGGGCCACCAGCGAATCAGGGCCGCGGTAATGGCTGCCGGCAGCAGTACCGCGAACAGAGTCAGGAACCACATCGCGGAAGTGCCGCGGATCGCCATGGCAAGCAGCAGGGCAAGCAGTGCCGCCACGGTGAGCCCCAGCGGCGCGAAACGCTGCATCTGCTGCGTGATGGTCCGGTCCTCCATGCTGCTTTTCCATATCGATGGCGACAATAAGGTGCAAGGCTACTCCAGTGCTGCTGCGGATGCAGGCTCGCGCTTGTTGGGACTGCAGTTGGGACTAAAGTTGGGGCTGCAGAAGTGTCCTCCGCATTGCCGTCGAGTTAAGCTTCGTGCTTTAGGGCTGGCGACGGCAGTGGGTTCTGTCGTGCGCGAGAACATGCAGATCTACCTGCAGGTCAACAGGAAGCGAGAGCCATGACTGCGAGTGCAACGAAAACTGAACAGGGGAGCGGTCTCGAGGGCTTCCGGGCTGAGGTCCGCGCCTGGCTGGACGCCCATTTCCCGCCGGCGCTCGAAGGCGTCGTGCCGATGATGGAAGGGGGTGCTGACGGCAAGCACGCCGCTGATATGACGGCCTGGCGGGATCATCTGGCCGAGCGTGGTTGGGGTGCGCCCCACTGGCCCAAGGCTTACGGCGGCGCCGGACTCGACCATGCTCACGTCCGGGCGCTGGCCCAGGAGATGGGGCGTGTCGGCGCCATCAACCCGATACCGTTACTGGCGGGCATGGGCGTGACCATGGTCGGGCCGACGATTCTCGAGTATGGCTCGGAGGAGCAGAAGAAGCGTCACCTGCCCGGCATTGCCAGTGGCAAGGTGCGCTGGTGCCTGGGCTTGTCGGAGCCCAATGCCGGTTCGGACCTGGCCTCCCTGGGGACGCTGGCTGAGGATCGCGGCGATCATTTCGTGGTCAACGGCCAGAAGATCTGGACTTCCGGTGCTGACATTTCTCAGTGGTGTGGCGCGCTGGTGCGCACGGACAAGACCGTGGCCAAGCACAAGGGCATCAGCTTTCTCATGCTGCCCATGGATCAGCCCGGTGTGCGGACCCGGCCCATCAAGCTGATCTCTGGGGCTTCGCCGTTCTGTGAGACCTTCTTTGATGATGCCCGTGCCGAAAAGGACGATCTGCTCGGTGAACTCAATGACGGCTGGAACGTCATCAAGCGTCTGCTGCAGCACGAACGTGCCAGCCAGACCAGCGCCGGTAGCCCAGGTGGCAGGAAGAAGGCCGGCGCGCTGCAGGATGTAGCTAAGCGTTATGTGGGCGTGGATGGCGCCGGACGCCTCGATGATCCCGATCTGCGGTCGCGGCTCACCCGTCACCTGATGGATGCGGCGGCACACAAGCTCACGGCTGAGCGCATCGCTGCGGAGGCCAAGGGCAATCCGCAGGTGGGTGCGGCAGCGTCGATCATGAAGAATTCCGCCACCGGCATCACTCAGGCCCGTTCCGAACTTCTGCTGGAGATCATGGGGCAGCAGGGCTTCGGCTGGGAGGGCGACGCCTACGACAGTGAGGAACTCTCTACAGTCCGCGAATGGTTGTGGGGTAAGGCGATCTCGATCTATGGCGGTTCTGCCGAAGTCCAGCGGAACATCATTTCCAAGAACATCCTGGGACTCCCCGAGACCACCCAGAAGGGTTGAGTGCCAACAGAACTTAGAGGCATACGCGCCATGGCAGCACTGAACGAAGAACAGACCCTGATTCGTGATCAGGCCAAATCCTGGGTGACGGAACAGGCGCCGGTACGCCAGTTCCGGGAAATGCGCGACACGCAGATTGAGCAGGCCTACGCACCGGAAGCCTTTGCGGCGATGGTCGATATGGGCTGGACGGGCATTCTGGTACCCGAAGCCTACGGCGGTTCGGACCTCGGTTATCTGACCTTTGGCCTCATTCTCGAGGAGCTCGGTCGGCAGTTGACCGCTTCGCCGCTGTTGGCTTCTGGCCTGGTGGGCACCTCGGCGCTGCTGCTCGGCGGCAGTGAGGAGCAGAAACAGGCCTGGTTGCCGAAGCTGGTGGACGGCTCCGCCATTCTCACGCTGGCGGTGGACGAAGGTCCCCGTCATGCACCGACGAAGGCGGCCCTGACGGCCGTTAAGAGTGGCGGTGGCTTCGTCCTGGACGGCAGCAAGACCATGGTGCTGGAGGGCATGGCCGCGACGTTTTTTGTCGTGGTTGCCCGGACTGGCGGCGAAGCGGGAAGCGATGACGGGTTGTCGCTGTTTCTGGTGCCGGCAGAGGCCAAAGGCGTGTCCCGGTCGACGCGTTCCACAGCCGACAGCCGCGGCTACGCCGACGTGACCTTCGCCAAGGTGGAAGTGGGAAGCGACGCCCTGCTCGGCAAGCTGGATGCCGGTTATCCTCTGCTCGATGCCATCCTCGACCGCGGTCGGGCAGGCCTTGCCGCGGAGATGCTCGGTACGGCCAGTCAGGCCTTCGACATGACGCTGGAGTACCTTAAGACCCGCAAGCAGTTCGGGCGGGTGATCGGTTCCTTCCAGGCCCTGGGCCATCGGGCAGCGGACATGTACTCGGGCATGGAGCTGGCGCGTTCCTGCGTGGAAGCTGCGCTGCAGGCGATCGATTCAGACGCTGATAATGTCGCCGAACTGTGTTCGCTGGCCAAGTGCAAGATGGGCGATCACCTGCATCTGGTGTCCAACGAGCTGATTCAGATGCACGGCGGTATCGGCATGACCGACGAATACGACGCCGGCTTCTACCTGAAACGGGCCCGCGCGCTGGAAGCCATTTATGGCAATCAGGCGTTTCACCGGGAGCGTTACGCCCGGATTCTAGGTTACTGACCGGGCTAGGCCAGCACGCCTCCAATGATCGCGCCCACCAGGAGTGGGCCGATCCCAGCGACGATCAGCACGAACACGCCCATACCGGCGATGGCACCGATGATGGGGATGCCGGTCAGCGCTGAGCCGAAGAAGAACAGCAGCCCTGCCAGTAAAAGCGCTGGCAGGAAGACCGCCATAATGCCGTTCCACACGCCGCCGGCCTTCATACCTCCGACAAAGCCGGCAATGAGCGAGCCTATGCCGGGCAGCCAGAACAGCAGGATCGAGATGATCGCCATCCAGATCATCCCGGCCAGGATGCTGCCGCGTGGTCTCGTTCGCACCTGAATGGTCTCGGTCATGGTGTCGTGTTCTCTGGCTTGCAGCAGGACAGCGAGCGATGCCGGCTCGGAGTCATGGCTCCTGCGCTTCGGGTGTCCGATGCTTGCCTGTTGCTCGAACAATCGCAAGTGGGCCGCAAGTGGGCCGCAAGTGGG
>SLTB01000279.1 GCA_007130155.1 Pseudomonadales bacterium | reverse complement strand
GCTCGCCCTGGCTTGCTCTTCCTTCAACCCGTAGCTACGGCTACGACTTTCAGTCCAGAGCGGCGCCAGAACGGCTGCGAACCTCGCCAGCTCTCGGGATACTGGTGAGATTTCCGGGCTAAGGTCTCAGGAGTCGCGGGTGGCCCGCTTGGCCGCAATGAAGTCCGAGTGCCTGACGTGGATCAAATCGGCGATGCGGCGGATCAGGTGCTCTTCGTAGTGATGCACGGTGCCGTCAGCCCAGGCCACCTGCCACATGTTGCGGATCAGTTTGATGCGCTCAGTCTGTCCCCAATGTTGATTGATGAGCCGGGTGAACTGGTAGAGGTCGGTCGCGTCAGCGAGTTCCTGTTCGGCCAGTCCAATCAGTTCCTCGATCTCGGCGTGGGGCAATCCGAAGATCTCTTCGAGTGCGGCGGTGATGCGGGCGAAGGCCGTGGGGTCGTCACCTGACTCCACCCGCATGACCTCGATCATGAGCGCGGCGGTGGCCAGGGCCAGGGGATCGCTGCGCCTGGCGCGGCTGTGCCTGCTGTCCTTGGCGCTGGGATCGAGACTTTCCTCGAAAAAGCGGCGAATGGCTGTAAGCATGCCAGGACTCAGGCTGCAGCTTGAGTGATGTTGACGGCCGCCACGGCCGCATCGAGCACGTCGATGCCGGCAGTTGACCGGCAGCCCTGCTCGGAGAGAATGCGGCGGAAACGGCGGGCGCCGGGCTGACCCTGGAACAGACCGAGCAGATGGCGGGTCATGGCGTGCAGCGGAACGCCTTCGGCCAGCCGCGCCTCGAGGTAGGGGCGGTAGCGACTGAGAGCTTCGCTAGCTGTGACGGCGGCAACGCCCGGGCGCATCAGGGCAGCATCAAGGATGCCCAGGATGGCAGGGTTGCCATAGGCTTCGCGGCCCAGCATCACTCCGTCAACGTGGGCGAGCTGCCGGGTCGCATCGGCCAGCGTGCACAGTCCGCCATTGATGATGATCTCCAGGTCCGCTCGACGACGGGCGAGCGCGTGCACGCGGGGGTATTGCAGGGGTGGGATGTCGCGATTCTGCTTGGGCGACAAGCCACCGAGGATGGCCTTGCGGGCATGGATGATGAACAGGGAGCAGCCTGCTGCGGCCACGGCGTCAATAAAGGCATCGAGGTGCTCGGTACTGTCCTGGTCGTCGACGCCGAGTCGGCACTTGACGCTCACCGGCAGGTCCACGGCACGACTCATGGCCGCCACGCAGTCGGCCACGCGCCCGGGTTCGCGCATCAGGCAGGCGCCAAAACGGCCGGATTGTACGCGGTCGCTCGGACAACCCACGTTGAGGTTGATCTCGTCATAACCGGCGGTGGCCCCCATGGCTGCAGCGCGGGCAAGTTCTTCAGGGTGGCTGCCGCCAAGCTGCAGGGCCAGCGGGTGTTCGCAGGGATCGAAGGCCAGCAGGCGCTCGCTGTCACCGTGAAGCAGGGCTGCCGCCGTCACCATTTCCGTATAGAGCACGATGTCGGGGCCGAAACCGCGCAGGAAGGTCCGGGCGTGGCGGTCGGTCCAGTCCATCATGGGGGCCACGCAGAGCCGATGGCGACCGCGCGGGCCGAGCGGGCCGCTGCCGTGACGATGGGCATCAGCCATGGTCGAGTCTGCCTTCATGCTGTGGTCCGAAATCTGTCGGCCCTGCTCTGGCCGGTTCACCGTGGACTTGCAAATGATAACAGACACCCATGCAGAGCTGCTTGAGGGCAGGCTCACGGGCCGTATAATCGCGGGCCTTGCCAAAAGCGGAGCTCGAGATGACCGTGCGTACGCGCATTGCGCCGTCGCCCACCGGTGACCCCCACGTGGGTACCGCCTATGTCGCCCTGTTCAATCTGGCCTTTGCCCGCAGCCAGGGCGGTACTTTCGTCCTGCGCATCGAAGATACCGATCAGGTTCGTTCCACGAAAGCCTCGGAGCAGATGATTCTCGACAGTCTGCGCTGGCTCGGCCTCGATTGGGACGAAGGCCCGGATCGGGGTGGTGCGTTCGGCCCCTATCGGCAGAGCGAGCGCAGTGAAATCTACCGCAGTCATGTGGAGATCCTGATCGAGGCGCGACATGCATTCCATTGCTTCTGCAGTGGCGAACGCCTCGACGAGCTGCGGCAGGCGCAGCAGCAGCGAGGTGAGACTCAGCGCTACGATGGCCACTGCCTCGCTCTCGAACCCGGCGAAGTGCAACGGCGACTTGCCGCTGGTGAGCCTTCTGTGGTTCGGATGAAGGTGCCGGAATCCGGCGTCTGCCGCATCGACGATCTGTTCCGCGGCGTCATTGAAATCGACTATCAGCAGGTGGACATGCAGGTCCTGCTGAAGTCCGATGGCATGCCGACCTACCATCTGGCCAACGTCGTGGACGATCACCTGATGGAGATCAGCCATGTCATCCGAGGTGAGGAATGGATCAACTCTGCGCCCAAGCACCGTCTGCTGTATGACTATTTCGGCTGGGCGCCGCCTGTGCTCGCGCACTTGCCGCTGCTGCGCAATCCCGATCGCAGCAAGCTGTCCAAGCGCAAGAATCCCACCAGCATCCAGTATTACCGTCGCATGGGCTATTTGCCCGAGGCTTTGGTGAACTTCCTCGGCCTGATGGGCTACTCCATGGCGGACGGACGTGAGCAGTTCGAGCTTTCGGACTTCATCGCTGCGTTCAGCTTCGAGCGCATCTCACTGGGCGCGCCGGTGTTTGATCTGGAGAAACTGAACTGGCTGAACGGCAATTGGCTGCGCGGTCTCTCCGATGGGGCGTTCGCCGACAGGGTGGTGCAGTGGGCGTTGAACCGCGATCAGCTCATGCCTATCGTGCCGCTGGTGCGCGAGCGCACCGAGCGGTTCGCGGATCTGATTGGCATGACGGGCTACCTGCTCGGTGACAACCGTGAGCTGACTTCCGATTCCTTTGCAGAGCTCTCCATGGAGCAGGAGGCTGTGCTGGAAGTGCTGCAGTTCACCCTGTGGCGGCTAGAGCAGGTGCCGGATTGGGAGCGGGCGACCCTGGTGGACTGTATGACATCACTCGCTGGCGCGCTGGGCGTCAAGATCCGTGCTCTGTTAGGGCCGCTTTTCATCGCCCTTTCGGGACGTCCGGTGGCGTTGCCGCTTTACGATTCCATGGTGATTCTTGGTTCCGATGTGACGCGGGCACGATTGCGCGATGCCATCGACGTTCTTGGTGGCGTTTCCAAGAAGCAGGCCAAGCGGCTGGAGAAGCGCTATCGGGGGTTGGCTGCTGCCGAGTGACAGCGATATTGGCGCAGCTTCAGGACGGAAGGGGTGGTCGTTCTGAAGCAGATGGACGAGTTTGCCTTGTTGTTGCTTAGTTGATGTAGTTGGTTGACACCCACAGGAGGGCTCACTAAGATTCGCGACCTCGCCAGCCGTCCGCAGGATCAGCGGGTCGCAGAGTTCGGTATTCGGATAGGATATCCAGGCGTAACAACGGGGCTATAGCTCAGCTGGGAGAGCGCCTGCATGGCATGCAGGAGGTCGGCGGTTCGATCCCGCCTAGCTCCACCAAAAATGGCACAGCGATCAAAGCTGCTGTAAGACGAGAGGGGCCGCATCGCGGCCCCTTTTCGTTTCGGGAAAGGTTGTCGTTTCTGAACATGGTTACCGGTTGTCGCTGCTCAGGCCTCGCCAGCCTTTCAGATTAGCCCCAGCAAACGCGCGGCGACACCCACCACGATCAGCAGACCTGCACCCACGGCCACCCACAGAATGGCCTTGCTCGTATCGGATCCGCCCCTGCCGGGCGCGAGTCGGCGCGCCGTTCTGGCGGTAACCGTTGGTTCGCTCTCAGGTGCATCGAACACCATCTCGACCCGGCCGAAGGCAATGAGGTCACCGGGCGCCAGATAGCTGATGACGTTGGTCCGCCCGTTGACTGAAGTGCCGTTGGTCGAGATCAGGTTGACGACCCGCCAGATGCCGTCGTCGTTGACGATCTGTGCGTGGCGCGCAGAAACGGTGCCATCAATGATGACGATGTCGTTGCTGTCCTGGCGACCGATCATGGTCTTGGTCTTGGTCAGTTCGTAGACGCGGCCGGCCACGGCCTCACTGCGTCCTATCAGCTTTGGGGTGCCTTCGATCTTTTTGGCTTTCTCCGCTCCACCCGGCGCCACCTTGCCGGCCAGTTCGGCGCTGCTGATCATCATGGTTTCGTTGGGCCCTTGCGAGCGCTGGTCTGCAGGTACGGCTCGGAGGTCTTCCTTGCTTTCATTCTCGGTCATCGCTGGTTCCTGGCCTTGGCTCGCACCGTGGCTGGAGTATAGACGTTTCGCAGGTGGGGATCGAAGGCCTTTGCGTGCAGGATTTGCTCTCCTGCGATGGTCCTGGCGACGTGCAGGACCGGAAGCCCTGGCTGCCCTGGATGGGCCTTTCGTCGTCAGCATGGCACCGTTCGTAGCCTGCCGTGCCGCCAGGTGAATCAGACATCAAAAACCTGCTTGACATCTCTTGGCGTCGGAGAATACAAGGGCGCTGAAGCGGAGTGTGGAAGCCTGATGAGGCTCCACCACGTGGTCCGAGGTGGTTTCAGGGCCACCTTTTATCCTTGGATGTCACGATTGAGGGCATCAAGCATGGCCAACGATGACGATGATTTCGACGTGCTGATCGATGATGATTTCGAGGGTGTTGGTGCGGACGAGGAGGAGGGCGATACAGCGACCCGCGTTGTCTCGCCTGCCCAGACATTATCCGTGCGTCGGGAAATCGAGCTGCGTATGGAGCAACGCCGCATGGATCGGATGTTGAACTACCTCGAGCTCGATTTCGAAGACGAGGAATAGGTCGCCATTATCGCCTGCCTGCCCCCATACAGGCGTCTGTAAGGCGCGCCTGGCTGCGTCCCCGCAGTCACGACGATAAATAAATATGCACCCCTGTCTTCGAGCAGGACGCCTGGCCTGCTGTAGGTGGCGCTGTCAGCCGGCACTTCACTCTGTTTGCGTTGGCAGCAGGGTTGTGCCGGCGTAAGGTGCGCAACCGACGACCATGAGCAGGAGCTAACGACGCATGCAAGCACTGCGGCCCGTTGACTGGCGCGCGACGGCTCGGAGGGTGCAAATGCTGACTGCAACACCACACGAGCACGATCTGGTCCTGGTGGGCGGTGGGCACAGCCATCTGGCTGTGCTGAGGTACTTTGCCATGCGAGCTCTGCCTGGGGTCCGCTTGACGCTGGTGGCCAGGGAGCTGCATACGCCTTATTCGGGGATGCTGCCCGGTCTGGTGGCGGGGCACTACGGTTTTGATGCGGCACATGTGGACCTGGGTCCCCTGGCTGCTGCAGCCGGAGCCCGCTTGATTCACGCGGAGCTCGCTGGTCTTGACGCGACTGGGCGGATGCTGCAATTCGTGGATCGTCCGGCCTTGCGCTACGACACGCTGTCCATCAACTCCGGAGCGACGCCTTCTCTCGCTGGTGTCAGTGGCCGCTTGGATCGCCTGCGCCGGGTCAAGCCCATCTCGCTGTTTCTTCCGGCGCTGGAAGAGCTTCTCTCCCGGCTGATGAGCACGCCCACTCCCCTGGATGTTGTGGTCGTCGGTGGTGGTCCGGGCGGCTTGGAGCTCGTCCTCGCTCTCGCCCATCGCCTGCGGCAGGATGGCATTCGTAAGCAGGCGCGGCTCAGGCTGGTGAACGCGGGTGCGCGCCTTTTGGCGGAGCAGGGTGCGGCGGTGGCGCGCGTCCTCACTAACGAGCTGATGAAGGCGGGAGTGGAGCTCAGCCTTGGGACACGGGTTGTTGCGGTCGGCGACGACCATCTGCAGTTGGAGGACGGCTCCCGGCTGCCGGCCCATGAGGTGATCTGGGCCACCGGGGCTGTGGCGCCGACATGGCTTGAACAGTCCGGGCTTGCGCTTGCGGATGACGGTTTCCTGGCGGTGGGTTCCACGTTGCAGAGTCTTTCTCATCCGGAGGTCTTTGCCGCCGGCGATGTGGCCGCGCTGACGCATGCGCCGCGGCCGAAGTCCGGTGTCTATGCGGTGCGCGCCGGCAGGATTCTTGCCAAAAATCTCAGCGCCTGGATTCGCGGTCGAAGTCTGCGACGGTTTCGCCCTCAGCGGCGCGCGCTGTATCTGATCTCCGGCGGTGACAGGCGCGCAGTGGTGGCACGCGCCGGCCTGCCGGCTTGGAGTGGGGCGTTCATCTGGCGCTGGAAGGATTGGATCGACCGTCGTTTCATGGCCCGCTTCTCTGATCTGCCGGTGATGGCGAACCCAGCGCCGGCCTCCGTGGTGGCAGTGGCCCGAGGCGGGCAGGGCCTGGCATCGGGCATGCGTTGCCGAGGTTGTGGCGGGAAGATCGCTGCAGCGCCTCTGGGCCGTGCCCTGGCGGGCCTGCGGAATGCCAGCGGAGCGGGGCGCTCTCATATCGAAGATGCCGCTGCGCTGCCCATTGCCGGCATTTTGCTGGAACAGACCATTGACGGTTTTACGCTTCCGGTCAGCGATCCCTACCTTGGCGGCCGGCTTGCTGCACTTCATGCCCTCGGTGATCTGCATGCCATGGGGGCGGATCCGGTGGCTGCATTGGCTCTGGCGGGTGTGCCCTATGCTGGAAGAGCACAAATGGAGCAGGATCTTGCCCAGATGATGGCCGGGGCGGAGCGCGAGCTGCAGGCGGCGGGATCACCTCTGCTCGGTGGCCACTCCTGTGAGAACGAATCCCTGAGCCTGGGCCTCGCACTCACCGGGCGCATGGCCTCGGATCGCGACGAGGACGTGCTCGGCAAGGACAGGATGCGACCGGGGCAATGTCTGATTCTGACAAAACCATTGGGCACGGGAGCCTTGCTGGCTGGTGCAGCGGTGGGGAGGGTGGCTTCGCGTCATCTGCAGGTTGCGTTGGATGGCATGCTGCTGTCCAACGGCCCCGCCGTCCTGCCCCTGCGTGCGCTGGGGGCGACAGCCTGTACGGACGTCACGGGCTTTGGTCTGCTTGGGCATGCCATGGAAATGGCTGAGGCGTCGGGTTGTGGCGTGGAGATCTACGTCGACCGGGTCGTGCCCCTGCCGGCTGTCCTGAACGCGCTGGCTGCGGGAACCGTATCGAGCCTGCAGGGAGCCAACGAGGACGTGCTGGCGAGGGTCGAACTGGGCGCAGGGCTGCGGCCGGCCGATCCGTTGGTTCGGCTTCTGTGTGACCCCCAGACCTGCGGAGGGCTGTTGGCAGCAGTTCCGGAGCAGCAGGCACAGGCTTGTGTCGATGCGCTGAGATCAGCCGGCTTCGTGCACGCCGCCGTCGTCGGCAGGGTCATCGAAGCGGCTGATCCCGGCCCGCTCATGCGTCTCGCCCGACTCAGTCCGGTTGTCGCTGTGGGCGATTGATGGGCAGCGGGGTCGCGTCCCGGAAATGCTCAGCAATGGCATCCACGGAGAGGGCCTTGTCGCTGAACTTGACGTAACGCTCCTCGGGGTGGGTCCAGAGTGCGATCTTGCGTCCATTACAGGTCATGCATTGGCCATCGAAGCGTTGGGCGTCGTCACTGGTCAACCATACCAGGCCCTGAGCCACCTCCTCGGGCTTGCCGAACCCCAGTTCAACAGGATCCGGTGCCTGTTCTCCCTTGTCGTCAGCCTGGGCTTTCGCGCGGTCGAAGACGACCTGGGTCATGTCGGTTTCCGCGATGGGCCAGAAGGCGTTATTGCGAATACCAAAACGAGACAGCTCCAGGACGGAGGTGCGCAGCAGTCCCATCATGCCTGCCTTGGCTGCGGCATAGTTGGCCTGGCCGAATCCACCGGCCAGCCCGGAGGCTGATATGATCTGGACAATGTGTCCGCTGCCTGCTTCCCGCATGGCGGTGGCCGCGGCCCGGGTGCAGGCGAATGCGCCACGCAGGTGAACGGCGATGACGTCATCCCATTCCTGCATGGTCATCTTCAGGATGGTGCGGTCGCGCACGATGCCGGCATTGTTGACCATGATGTCGATGCCCCCGAAAGCTTCCACGCAGGTATTGACCAGCGACTGGCAGATGGACTCTTCAGCCACCGAACCGCGCACAGCGACCACCTGACCTCCGGCCTTGGAGATCGCGCCTTCCACTTCCGTCAGGGCATCAGCGTTGGTGCCATTGATCACGACACTGGCGCCTTCGGCTGCCATCTGCATGGCGAACGCGCGGCCGAGCCCCCTCGATGATCCCGTGATCACTACCCTCTTGCCTTCAAGCCTTGCCATCTGTTCCCTCCTCGTGAGTCCGATAGTCTGATCGATCGTGGCGGACGGGGTCCCCGACAGTTGTTCCATCCGTCCGCCCCCGTATACTGCCTCCAGGTCCTAAAGTCACGCTTGCAGGTATAGGGAGTAGGAATGATGACAAGAGAAACGGGTGCGGTTCCGAGCGCGGAGGAAGTGGCGGATCGCCTCGCCATCCAGGATGTGCTCGCCCAGCACAGCCGTGGTGTCGACCGTGCTGACGGCGAAGTGCTCACGACCTGCTACTGGCCGGAAGCCGAAGTCGCCTACGGCGGATTCAACGGGAACGCCCATGAATTCTGCGCTTTTCTACCCACGGCGATTCGCGGCTATGCGCAGACCCAGCACTGTATCGGCAACGTCAACATCGACTTGCGCGGCAACGATGCGCGAGTGGAGACCTACGTCACCGCCTTCCACTATTCAGCCAATGACAAGGGGCCGGATCAGGAGATGACCTACATCGGTCGTTACCTTGATCGTATGGAAAAGCGCGGCAATGTCTGGAAGATCATTCATCGTCGGGTGGTGATGGACTGGAACCAGAATGCCATCGTCACGGCGGTTCTGAACGGGCCGCCCTTTGATGGCCTCACCCGAGGTGGTCGGCATCCGGAGGATCCGCTTTACGAACACCTGCGCTGAGGAGTCCTTTTTACGTCCGATCACCCGCGGTAGGACCTTTGGAACAGGAAAGCGATTCAGCTGAACGATTCGGAAAGCGTTTAGCCCGCATGTCTCACCGATGCGCGAAGCGAAGGCGTGGAGATGCCGGTAAAGACAAGGCGCGCGACAGTTTGGGCGCGCAGGCGTACTTGACAGTACGTCGACCGATTCGCCGGGAGCGAATCGAGTCGCACGGAGTGGGCCCGGAGGGTGCGCACCATGGATGGTGCGCACCAGCGCAAGCGCAGCGGCGGACCGGCAGGATTTGCCGGTAGCTCCGCGTCCGCAGCCGTGAATCGGTGAGCTTTTCGGGGTAGGGCCTGCTCGTGCGACGTCCCCGTGGAAGCCCGCATTGCGGGCGATGAATCCGTGCAGCGCCTGGCGGCGCGGATCACACCCGCAGGGCGGGCTCCCCCACAGTACAGCGGTCCGGTGGCGTCAGGGGCCTCCCGTCCCGGCGAACTTGAGATCGAGGGCGCGTCGGATCTCCGCGTGACGCTCCGGGGTGATGGGATACTTCCAGATGATGGCGGCGCCGGTCAGGAAGAACAGCGACGGGAAGGTCGAGAACAGGAAGCGCAGCCCCCAAAGCTCCTCGGGGCTGTTGTTGGCGGTGGGTGAGGCTTCGAAGCCGAACAGGGCCAGACCGAAGATCGCCACGGAAGCCCCGATGGACGCAGTTGCCTTCTGCGCGAAAGACCACGCCGAGAAGTAGGTTCCGGCGCGGCTTTCGCCGCTCTCCAAGGTGTCGAGATCGATCACATCGGCCTTCATGGAGTTGGGCAGCGCCTGTGAGAAGCCTCCTGCCGCAAAACCTGTGGCGATGGTGATCGGCAGCATCCACCAGAAGTCGCCTTCGCCGAGCAGCATGTAGAAGGGGTGGGCGAAGCCGATCAGTACGAAGGAGGCTATGTAGGCTTTGTGCTTGCCGATGCGTCCGGCCAGCCAGACCCAGAATGGCACTGCGGCGAGGGTGGTGATGTAGAAGAAAGCCAGCATGAAGATGGCCTGATCCTCGGCCTTCAGAACGTCTGCGATAAAGAACAGATACAGCGGTGTGGTGATGCTCAGGCCGAGGGAGCCGATCATGAAGGTCGCCACCAGCTGCTTGAACGGGCCGTTGCCCCACATCAACTTGAGCCCTTCCTTGATGGGTACCACCGACCTTACCGCGACCTGGCCCTCAGGCGTTCCGGCCAGGGTGATGCCTACGCACAGGGGCATGATCACCAGCATGGTAATGCCGACGATCTGCAATACCGCGGCGCTGCCACCGATGGCAAACAGGATCAGGGCGAGGGCAGGGATGGCCTGGGCGGTGAACTGACCCAGCACGCCCATCATGGCTCGCGCACCGGTGATCCGCGAGCGCTCGTTGTAGTCCGGTGACAATTCCGCGCCCCAGGCGTAGTAGGGAATCAGCATCATGGTGGTGGCGATGGACAGCAGCATGCTCCAAACCAACAGGTGCGTCGCGCCGGCGCCGTCAGGCGGCATGAACAGCTGGTAGATCGACAGCATCATGATCGGGGTGGCCAGGGCGATCCAAGGCCGCCTCCGTCCGAAGCGGCTGCGGGTGTGGTCGCTCAAGTAGCCCATGAGGGGGTCGGTGATGACGTCGAACATCCGCACCATGAGCATGATGGTACCCACCACCGCCAACGGCACGGCCTGGTCGTTGGCGTAGAAGCGGGGTACGAATACCATGACTGGGAAGATCGACATGAGTACTGGCATGTCGGTCAGGCTGTAGGCGAACAGGGTGGATCTCTTCAACCGCATACCGTGAGCCCCTCCTTGCTCGCGTCAGGGCAAGCCCCTTGCGGCAGGTGTCATGTCGTTGAGTCGGGCAGGGCTGAAAAAGCCCCTTGACGGGGCTTTTTCAGCAATCCTTCAGATCAATGGGTACTTAAACGCCTTTCCGGCCGGCTTCCCGGAACATGGGCTGGTACTCGGCGAAGGCAGGCTCTCCGGCGGTGGAGCCGGTGGTGGTGCCGGCATCGGTGGTCAGAACGTGGCCGTGAGTGTAACCGGACTCGTCGCTGGCCAGCCAGAGT
>SLTB01000189.1 GCA_007130155.1 Pseudomonadales bacterium | reverse complement strand
GGCTGGTTGTCGGATCGCTTCGGCGGCAAGGTGGTGCTGGGCGTCAGTGTGCTGCTGTGGTCCGCCTTCACCCTGATCACACCGCCTGCGGCCATGCTAGGCCTGACCATGCTCATCATTGCCCGCATTGGCATGGGCCTTGGGGAGGGTGTGGCGTTTCCCTCGATCTACACCCTGTTTGCGCGCTGGGTGCCCAGTTCCGAGCGTACCCGGGCCATCGGATTGAACTTCAGCGGGGTGCCGCTTGGAACAGTGGCGGCTTTGCTGCTCACGCCGCTGATCGTGGCTTACATGGGCTGGGAGTGGGCGTTCTACCTGTTCGGATTGCTGGGCTTCGTCTGGTACGCCTTCTGGCACTTCTCGGTGTCGCGCTCACCAGAGACCCATCCGACCATCTCCGATCAGGAGCTCAAGCACATCCAGGCCGATCTTGGCGCGCCGCCAGAGCCAGTGGAAATCCCCTGGCGTCGCCTGCTCTCCAAGGCGCCGATCTGGGCGATCATCATCAACCACTTCTGCGTCAACTGGGGCAACTACGTCATCCTCAGCTGGCTACCGACCTATGTCGTCATGGCGCTCGGGGTAGACATTGCTGCAGTCGGTCTCTACACGGTGATCCCGTTCATGGCGTCATTCGTCTGCATCAATCTTGGCGGCTACGTCGCCGACCGCCTATTGCAGACCAATCTTTCGGTCACGGCGGTTCGCAAGATCATGCAGACCATCGGCTGTGCCGGGCCGGCGCTGTTCCTGGTGCTGATCAGCACCGTTTCTTCGGCTGAGGGAGCCATCGCCCTGATGGCCTGCGTGATGGGGCTGGCTGCGTTTGCCATGGGCGGCTTCGGGGTCAATCATCTCGACGTGGCGCCACGCTATGCCGGAGTGCTCATGGGTATTTCCAATACCGCGGGTACGCTGCCTGGGATCATCGGGGTGGTGGCGACCGGATTCATTCTTGATGTCACCGGTTCCTGGGCCATCGTGTTTGGCACGGCTGCAGCGGTCTACCTGTTCGGCCTCGCGGTGTGGCTGCTCTTTGCCACCGGAGAGAAGGTCATTGATTGAAGGCACCCCAGACCGGCGTGCTCCGCAATCCGCAAGGAAGTCGTAGGGCTGTCATTTTCTTTGGCGATCCTTGGCGAGCGTCCTCCGAATATCTGGGTGGCATTCCATGAAAACATTGGCGGTAACTCTTCTGATCTGGCTGGCAGCCGCCGCAGCGGCCGACCCCATTGCCGGCGACCCCATCGTCATCGCCCATCGCGGTGCCTCGGGCTACCTGCCAGAGCACACGCTCGCGGCCTACGTCATGGCCTATGCCCAGGGCGCGGACTATCTCGAGCCGGATCTGGTGCTGAGTGCGGACGGCCATGTGGTGGCGCTGCACGACCTTACCTTGGATGCGGTAAGCGACGTTCGGGTACGCTTCCCGGGCCGTGTCCGGGAAGACGGCCAGTACTATGTGGTGGATTTCACGCTGGCGGAGCTGCGTCAGTTGCGCATCCACGAGCGCATCGAGCCTGCAACCGGCGAGCTGCGCTACCCGCGTCGGTTTCCAGCTGATCGCGGCAGCTTCGCAGTAGTGACCCTCGAGGAGTTGATCGACCTCACTCAGGGGCTGAACGCGGTCACGGGTCGCAACGTCGGTATCTATCCAGAGCTCAAGTTCAACGCTTTCCACGAGGCTGAAGGTTTTGATTTCGTGGCCATCCTGATGGCGGTGCTCGACCGCTACGGCTATCAGGGCGCTGACACCCGCTGCATCATTCAGTCCTTTGAACCCGAACCACTGATGCGCCTGCGCGAGGAGTTCGCCAGCGATCTGCCCTTGGTTCAGCTGCTCGGTGAGAATGCCTGGGGCATGAATGACGTCGACTATGACGCCATGTACACCCCGGAAGGGCTGGCGACCATTGCCAGCTATGCGGATGGTATCGGACCACCGATCAACCGCATTTTCACGGGCTTCGGAGCCGATGGGAGGGCCGGTATCAGCACCCTGGTGCGGGATGCCAAGGCTGTGGGCCTGGAGGTTCACCCCTACACCCTGCGTGTGGACAGCCTGCCAGAGGGTGTCGATTTCGAGACGCTGCTCGCGCTGCTGTTCGCGCAGGTCGGTGTCGACGGCGTCTTTACCGATCACCCCGATCGTGCGGTGGGAGTCGTCCGGAAGCTGCGCGAGCAGGCGGAGGAGTAGGCTGGCGCTCAGAAAGCATCGGCCAACCCGTAGGCCTCCATCTGGGCGTGGAACTGGGTCACGTCGTGGCTGAAGGTGGCAATGTCGTGCTTCTGACCGGCGCTGTCCCGGACGTGGTCCCGCAGCAGGGCTTCGGGTTTGAATCCGAGGCCTTCGAAGGCGGCGATGGCCCCTTTTTGATCCACGGTCATTTGGGCCGTGATCTTCTCGAGACCGAGGCCGAGTGCGACCCGGAAACTCTCCTGGATCAACAGCCGGCCGAGTCCCTGGGCACGGCCGCCTGGGGCCACCAGTACGCGCAGATCACCGACGTGGTGTGACCAGGACATTTCGTCCCTGACCACGGCGGAGCATCCCAACAATTGACCGTCTCGGCGGGCCAGCAGGCTGTGGATGGAGCTATCCTCGATCTGTCGCACCCAGGCCTGCATTACTTTGGGGTGGGTGATGTCGCGGCGCAGGAACAGCAGGTCGTGGGGCGGCAGGGTGCGTGCGAATACAAGCACCTCCTGTGCGTCGGCGGGTCGCATGTAATCGATGTCGATGGCCATGCCCTTGAGGTCCACCGTTAGAGGGTAACGCTGCTCATGCCCATTCATGTTGAACGCTCCGCTAGCCAGTTGGAAACGGCGGGCCACATCCGACGTACGGCGCTCGGGCCGGCGATGAGGCTGACATGGCCGCCTTTCAGGACCACTTCATTCTTGTCCGTCGAGCCCACCCGCTCCAGCAAAGGTTTGCTGGCTGGGAGTGGCACGATGTGATCATGCTCAGCGATGGCGTGCATGACAGGAACCGTGATGTTCGCCAAGTCGATGCTTCGGCCTGCCACACGCAATTCACCCGTGTGCAGCTTATTGCCCCACATCAGGTCACGCATCGTGGTCCGGAAGTAGGCGCCGGCCAGCGGTATGGTCTCGTTCGACCAGCGGTCGAAGGAGCGGTAAGAGCGTACGTAGGCATCGTTCCACATGTTGTCCCAGGCGCGGATGCGACTGGCGGTGCGTTGGGCCGGGCGCAGCATGGTGAAGCCGGCGAGAATGAACTCGGTGGGAACCACCCCGAGGGTGTCGACGATGCGGTCGACGTCGAAGTGGTTCGGGTCCGTCCAGCGGCGCATCAGGCCCATTTCGTGCCAGTTCACCGGCGTTGTCAGGCAGACCAGGTTCTTCAACGGGCCGTCCGTGTGGCCGGCGGCATAGATCAGCGACAGCACACCGCCCATGCAGTAGCCGATCAGCGATACGTCGGGTTCCCCTGAATGCTCCGCGACACGGCGGATGCAAGTGGGAATGAAATCGAAGGTGTAGTCGTCCAGGTCCAGATGGCGCTCTTCCGGCCCGGGCTTTTCCCAATCGATGACGAAGACGTCGAAGCCCTCGCGCAGCAGATACTCGACCATGCTCTGGCCTGGTGCGAGATCGAAGACGTAGCTGCGGTTGGTGGTGGCCATGACCAGGAGGACCGGGACCCGATACACCTCGTCCGCCATGGGATGGTAGTGGTAGAGGCGAAGCGTGCCACGCTCATAAATGATGTCCTTGGGCGTGAGGCCGACGTCCGGGTCGCTGGAAATGACGAAGTCCAGCCCCTTGATGCTGCGTGCGATGGTGCGATTGACTTCTGCCCGGACGCGGTCGCCAAGCGGCAGCTGTTCGCTGCCGGCTGTGCTGCTCATGTTGGCTCTCCTTTGCGCTGGCTGGGTGGCTGGCGTGTCCGCGGTGGGCCGGAGCGGGCGGTGGGGGTGCCGGCACCTGTGTTGCGGAGCACGTCCTCGAGCAGGAGTTCCATGCGTGCCATGCGCTGATTGAGCGCCTGTACGGATTCGGCGAGCCGCGTTACGTCGCCGCGACTGGGCATGTTGATGTTTTTCAGGTGGGCGGCCATGGCGTCCTGGAAGCCCTGCTGCATCCGCAGGCCGAGCTTTTGGGTCTGGTTCATGGCCTGGCTGAAGCCATCCGTGCCCATGACCTTGTTGGCCACGCCGTCGATGCGTTTCTCCCAGTCATCGACCAGCTTGCGTAGTGAGTCCAAAGGATCGTTCGATGCGTCCTGTTTAGACATACTGGCACTCCTCTCTCCCGCCTCCACCATAGACCGGAAAAGGCCTGCCCGGGAAGTGGCGCTGCGGACTTGCAATACGATACCAATCGGCGAAACTCCACGGTCCATTCATGAGTGCTGGTCAACAAGGGGAGAGACATCATGAGCGAGCAGCTTTCCACCCAAGAGCTTCGCAAGCTGCGCGACCTGTTAGAGGTCGAAGAGATTCGTCAGCTCGGCGTGCTGTACTCGCAGTACCTCGATCACGATTATCTGGAACAGCTCGTCGAGCTGTTTGCCGAGGACGCTGAGTGCGAATTTGGTCCTTATGGGGTCTGGAAGGGGCGCAAGACGATTTACGAGAACTACGTGGAAGTGGAGCGCACCTCCGGTGACAATCCCGGTTCCAAGCCGTTCCAGGCCATGCACGCCAGCGTCAATCACTGGGTGGAGCTGACGGGGCCGGATACGGCCGTGGGCCGCCGCTACCTGCTGGATCTGCTGACGAACCGGGCTGCCGAGGAGCATCCGTTCATCTGGCTGGCGGTGTATGACGAGGCCTATCGGAAGATCGACGGCGCCTGGAAGATTCAGCGCAGCTCCCTGCAGTTCCTGTGGCCGCAAAAGCATGTGACCGGCGAATTTCCGGGCAAGTTTCCCGGTTGAGCGGGTGTCGCAAACCTCAGCGATGAGCGCCTGTGGGGGCGGATTGCCGATCCCGGATAAATCCGCTCCCAACGAGCTTCGGCTCCGACTGTTGCAGCAGCCTTTTGATCCGGGCGAGGGCCGTCAGCGATCGAGGATGCGTTCCACCACCGCCACGAGTCCGTCCTCGTCGTTGCGGCCCGTCACCCAGTGTGCGGCCGCCTGCACTGCCGCGCTGGCGTTGCCCATCGCCACCCCCCCAGGCGGCTTGTCGAATCATGGGCAGGTCATTGGCAGCGTCGCCGACGGCGCAGATGGCCTGCAGCGGTAGACCGAGATGGGTGGCCAGGCGCGTCAGCCCGGTCCACTTGTCCACGGCGGCGGGCAAGATCTCCAGGTAGGCCTGATCGCTGCCGTCCGGGTACGGCACCAGAACCGTCATGCAGCGCAGCGGAAACTGTCTCTGCACCCGCTGCTGGAGTCTGGCCATGTGGTCGAGGTCATTCCAGAGGCTGAACGCCAGGGCATGGTCCTCGGTGGCGGCGCCCCCCTTCTGGGCCCAGGGCTGGCTGTTGTCGAAGTAGGCCCGGGTGCGGTCGTTCCAGACCACGGCGTCGTCGACGACCACGTCCCGATGGCCGTTAAGGAAGCGCTGACCAATTCGCCGCACGCCCTTCGGGGCCTTCTGGCTGCGCCCGCCTCTGCGTTGCGGCCCCTTGACTTAGCACCACTACGCCTGCGGGAACGCGCCTTGACGCGAACGCAGCGAGAAGGCCAGAGGGGGGGCGAATTGGTCAGCGCTTCCTTGATGTCCGCATCCTGCTGGATGATCACGGTCTGGCCTGCGCGGCGGATCTCCTCGACGAGTTGCCGATGCAGACTGGCTTCGAAGGTCTCGCGATGCAACGTGAGGTGATCGTGCTGCTTCACCAGGGCGCCGCCGAGGCGGACGGCCGACAGGGGCAGTTCCAGGGCATCGATCACGGCCCGGGTGGTCCGATAGCGACGACCGGTGGCGATGGCCAGGACTATGCCGGCTTCGGTCACCGCATGCAGGGCGTCGCGGGTGGCCCGGCTCACTTCGTGGCCGCGAACCGCCAGGGTACCGTCCACGGCCAGGGCCAGCAGGCGAATCTCGGGCAGGCGCTCAGTCATGGGAGAGATCCGCATAGACGGGGGCATGGTCGGAGGCGGTGAGTCCGTCCTGCTTCTTGCGGAAGTCCCGATCGATCACGACGTCCTGCAGCCGTCCGTATACCCTTGCCGTGGCCAGAAGGGTATCGATCCGGAGGCCGTGACCGCGATGAAAGGCACCGCCCCGGTAGTCCCACCAGGAGAAATCGCTGCCGTCAGGATGTCGCTGACGATAGAGGTCGACGAGTCCGGTATCGAGCAGGGCCCCGAAGCGCCGGCGCTCGGCTTCGGTATGGAACAGCGAACCGTCCCCCTTGCCGCCCTGCCAGCTGTCGAGTGAGGCAGGCGCAATATTGAAATCGCCGCAGAGCACGGCGGGCTGATCCGGCTTCCAGTGCCTGGCGACGTAGGCGGTCAGGGCATCGAACCAGATCAGTTTGCGCTCGTAGTCCGCGTGATCGAGGGATTTGCCATTAGGGCAGTAGACCGTCGCGAAGCGCAGGCCGGCGACGTCCACATCGATCAGGCGGGCCCCGAAATGCTCCTGGCCGGGCAACCCTTCGCCGATGATGCGGGCCGGCTCGCGGCTGAGCACGGCGACGCCGTTCCAGCTCTTCTCGCTGTGCACGACGGCACGGTAGCCGAGTTCGGCGAAGCGTTCGTGGGGAAACGCATCCGCTTCGAGCTTGAGTTCCTGCAGACCGACCACGTCCGGCGCGCGGGAGGCGAGCCACAGGCAGAGGTAGTCGAGCCGGGCCCGAAGGCCATTGATGTTCCAGGTGGCGATGCGCATGGCGAGGGACGGGTCGCTGACAAGGACGGTCAGCGTGACGCAGAATCGTTCCGACCGGAACCCCAATCCGACCGAATGGAGGCGAACATGAGTCGCATTGAACAGCGTTTGCAGGAACTCGGCATCGTCCTGCCGCCACCCATGGATACGAGCAAGCTGCCTTTTGAACTCACGCGTATCGAGGGCAACCGGGTACTGCTGTCAGGTCATGTCCCCTTCGACGTGGACGGCCGGCTGCTGCAGCCGTTGGGCAAGGTGGGTGCCGAGGTCACGCCCGAACAGGGTGCCCTGGCTGCCCGGCATGTCGCGCTTGGATTGATGGCGAGCCTGAAGCAGGCCCTCGGCGATCTCGATCGGGTGGGGGGCTGGCTGCGCCTCTTCGGCATGGTCAATGTGGCCGAGAACTTCGTCGCCACCACGCCAGTGATCAACGCTGCCTCCGAAGTGATCCTCGAGGTCTTTGGTCCCGAGATCGGCAGCCACACCCGTTCCGCCATCGGCGTGGCCGCGTTGCCTTTTGGCGTACCCGTGGAGATCGAAGCCGAGGTGGTCATCTGCTGAGCGCAGCGGCATGTCCCGGCCGGCGCGGACCCTGACGCGACGCGAACTCCTCGTTCTCGCCTGGCCGGTGATTCTGGCCAATGCAGCGGTGCCGTTGCTCGGGCTCGCTGACACCGCCGTGATCGGTAACTTCGGCAGCCTGGAGGATCTCGGGGCCATCGCCTTCGGTGCCGTGATCTTCAGCTTCGTCTACTGGACCTTCGGCTTCCTGCGCATGAGCACCACGGGCTTTATTGCGCAGGCGGCCGGCGCCCGCGACGAAGCCGAGGTGCGGGCGACCCTGTGGCGCGCGTTGCTGACGGGTGGCCTGCTTGGCATCGGGCTGCTGATGCTGCAGTGGCCCATCGGCCATACCGCGCTGTGGCTGCTCGATGGCAGTCCCGACGTGGAAGTGGTTACGGCGAACTATTTCCGTATCCGCATCTGGGGTGCTCCGGCGGCATTGGCCCTGTTCGCGCTCATGGGTGCATTGATCGGGCTGCGCCGAACCCGGCTTCTGTTGTTCGCCCAGGTCTTTCTGAATGGACTGAACATCCTGCTCGATGTCTGGTTTGCGGGCGTACTCGGCTGGGGCGCCGAGGGCGTCGCGCTGGGGACTGCGCTGGCGGAGTGGATCACGCTGGTCGTGGTGGGCGTCATCGTGCTGCGCCTGCTTCGACAGCGTCATGCAGATGCCGAACCCTTCTTCCCGATCCTGCGCATTCTGGATCCTGCGCGGTTGCGAGGTCTGTTCTCGGCCAACCTGGACATCATGCTGCGCACCCTGCTGCTGGTGTTCAGCTTCGCCTGGTTCGTCCGTCAGAGCGCGGTGTTCGGCGACGACGTGCTGGCTGCCAACCATATCCTGCTGCAGTTCATCTCCTTTGCAGCGTTCTTTCTCGACGGCTATGCCTTCGTGGTGGAAGCCCTGGTGGGGGAGGCCGTCGGAGCGAAGGATGGCGCTGCCTTCGATCTTGCGGTGAGGCGTTCGACGGAACTGGCCGCTGCTACAGCGTGTCTGCTGGCGCTGGGTATCATGCTGTTCGGTGGGCTGGCGATTGCGGCCCTGACCGTCCACGAACCGGTGCGTGTCGCTTCCGCATCGGCTTTGCCCTGGGCTGCACTTTACGTTCTGCTGTCGTTTCCTGCCTTTCAGCTCGATGGCATTTTCATCGGTGCGACCCGGACCCGTGCCATGCGCAATGCCTCCGCGTTTTCGGTAGCGATTTTCCTGCCTGGGGCCTGGCTGCTCATGCCCCTGATCGGGGTTCACGGCCTCTGGTTCGCTTTCATCATCTACGTCCTGGCGCGAGCTTTGGGGCTTGGCTTCTACTACCCGGGTCTACGTGCTCATCTGCGCTCTCACTGATCTCAGGCCTGCGGTCAGGGCAGGACGGGTCAGACCTTGCCTTCGACGCGCTTGAGACTGTCCCGGTAGGACCCCATGCCCAGCCAGATCAGGACGATGGCAATGGGTGGCCCGACGCAGTTCACCAGATTCAGGGAGTAGCGGATCATCATGTCGTCGCGGAAGACGTAGGTGGTCAGGAAGCCGACGATGGTGGGGCCGAGGCTCAGTCCGATGATGTTGCTGAAGAAGAGGTAGACGGCGGAGATCTTCGCGCGCATCTCGTTGGGGGTGAGGGCCATCATGGCTGCACCGGCGAGACCTGCGGGCACTGCGCCGAAGAACTGCCAGGGGGCGAACATGGCGGCGGCCCACCAGCCGTCGGGGGCCCAGAGGAAGGTGAGGGCGGCGAAGGGCGCCAGCGGCAGGGTGCAGAGCAGCGTGGCGCGATAGGGCGCGTCGGTGTAGCCACGGCGGGCGAGAAAACTGGCCAGCCAGCCACCAAAGAAGGCCCCTGATGTCCCGAAGAAGAGCACCACCATGCCGTAGACCAGCCCCGCCTCGCCGGCTGACCAGCCGAAGGTGCGGACGAAGAACACGATCATCCAGGCGAAGTTACCGTAGGCAATCAGAACCAGCACGGTGAAGGTGGCAAACAGGGTCAGGAAGGTGCGGCGGTGATCGTGGAGGAAGCCCCAGAACGCTTTCAGCTGGGATTTGTCTTCGAGGCCGGCACTGGCGGCCATGCCGCGACGGATGGGTTCCCGGATCGTGAACATCAGCAGGGCTAAGAACAATCCGGGAATGGCGACGATCACGAAGGTGAACTGCCAGGGCTGCAGCGTGCCTACGATGGGAAGATCCACCGGCCCAATGGCCTTGAGCCAGACGATCAGAGCGCCGCCAAGGACCATGGCGAGACCCACGCCGGTGAGGTTTCCCATGGTGAACACGGCCATGGCCAAAGGCAGCCGGTGTTTCGGGAAGTAGTCGCTGATCATGGAGTAGGCCGATGGGCTCAGGGTGGCTTCGCCCACACCGACGCCGACGCGGGCCATAAACAGGTGCCAGAAGGAACCCGCGAGGCCGCAGGCGGCGGTCGCCAGACTCCAGAACGTGACGCCTGCCATGATGATGTTGCGGCGGCTGCGCTTGTCCGCGAGCAGGGCGATGGGAATGGACATCAGCGCGTAAAAGATGCCGAAGGGTGGTCCCTGCAGCAGCCCGATCTGCAGATCGGTCAGGCCGAGGTCGATCTTGATGTCCTCCACCACCAGGGCAATGATCTGGCGGTCCACGAAGGAAATGATCGCGGCGATGTAGAGGACGACGACCACGTACCAGGCGTAGACCTGATTGGGCCAGGGCGCTTCCGTAGCTGCCGTGCCGGTGGTCTGCTGCATCCCCTCTCCCCGAAATGAGTGACCATCGCCCGTGCAGGTGATGGGAAACATTCATGAGTGCAGGATAGTCGGCAACGACGGGGCGAGACTAATGTTTTCTTCCCTTTTGGGAACAAGCGGCAGGCCATGAACTTGGAATGCGCCTGAATGCACCGATCGCCCGCAGTGCGGGCTATAGACAACGCCGGCCGAGCTCGACAGTTCATTTCGCATTCCTGCCAAGACGGTTGGTGGACCGATGCAGTAACGTGCTCCGGACTCCGCGGGTCAGCCCGACGCGTTGCTCAGTAGATGCCGGCGTCGAGTCCTGCGGCCAAGGCCATGCCGAGTTCCTTGCAGGCGGCGAGTCCCTCGTCAGTCACTTCGCCACGGACGATCACCGCTTCCTGGACTTCCTTGAAGGGATAGCCCTTGACGATACGGCGGATCTCCCTGATCGCCCCCCTGCCGTCGTTGCCACAGCTGATGAAAATGGCGAAGGGCAGGGGATCGAGTTCGCCTTCCACCTCGTAGTAGGTGCGGTCGAAGAAGTCCTTCATTTGCCCGGACATGTAGCCGAAGTTTTCCGGGGTACCAAGGAGAATGGCGTGGGCCCAGCGCAGGTCATCGGGACCGGCTTCGGAGGTATGCAGGCAGCGGACCTCCACGCCGGTGATGTCTGCATGGTGGGCGCCCTGCAGCACCGCATCCTTCAGACGTTCCGTGTTGCCGGTCTTGGAGTGCCAGACGATGAGAAGGTGGCGCGCAGTACTCATGGGCCAAGGTTAGCAGACGGCGACACCCGAAGGAGCCGTGGTGGGCACGGATCGGCACAGGTCGGCACAGGTCGGCACAGGTCGGCACAGGTCGGCACAGGTCGGCACAG
>SLTB01000173.1 GCA_007130155.1 Pseudomonadales bacterium | reverse complement strand
TGGCTAAATCAGGGTCCTCGGAGTCCCGCAACTGAGGATAAGTGGGCCGATAATTATTATCCGTGGAACGACCCGGCGGATAATCACAGGTTCGTCGACACGATCTACTTTTCACTGTCCCCACACTTTTACTTGGACGCAAGACATGAGTGACGAATCCAACATTAAACCAGTGCGAAAGGGAAATTGGCTTTCCGCGTTCTTGCTTTCGGTCATTCACTTGCTTGCCTTTGGCATGCTCTATCTTGTGGTCGTCCAGATGCATTGGTCGTTCCAAGATTTCTACAGGCTTATGGACGCAAAGCTTACACCCGAGTTCGAAAGGATCACGGTAATGTCTCATTTTGTTGCGGCGAGCACGCCGATCGTATTGATCGTGATTGCCGTTGATATCTTCATTGTCTTTCGCCTTGCTCGTAGAAGTAGCCGCTGGACGTCAGCCTATTCGCATGCTGTTTTGCTTTTACTGGGCTTCACTGGGTTTCTCTGGACTGCTCGGAGCGTTGAACCAATGGCTTTGGGCGCGCCGGGCGTCGGCAATCGTCCCGCTGTTAACAATGTTCAGGCTGCCAATGTTGGCGAGCCAACCATGGGCCTGCTACGAAGCGACGAACCATCGCGTGAACCTTCTTTTCCGCACTTCTGAAAGTCGATATCTCCGGGATTCGATTCGAGGCCGCGTTTCGAACGAGGGCCACTCTATCCGGATCCAGCTGTCCAGGCTGCGCGCGATATCAAAATAAAATCGTTGATTTGGTACTTGCGACGATCGCCATTTACGTAAGTTGAGTTTTTCTCGATTTACGTCAATGGAGGTTTTCATAAGTTTTTTCAGAAATATATTTTTTTGATGCACCGCTGATTTCCCGATACCGGTGAGCTGTACCATTGCGGCATGAAACGCAAACGAAAACCAAAGCACCGTGCTCCCGATCCCGCCACCTTGGCGCCAAAAGCATCGGGAAGTGATCTTGTGCTCCACTCACGCACCATCGGAGCACTGCCGATTATCAATCGACTGATTCAGCGCTGTGGCCTTCGCGAAATCCTTTCGCGACACCTCCCGGCTGAAGACGGCAGAAATCGAATCGAAACATCCAATGCGATCCTGTTGCTGGTGCGAAATATCCTGATCAGCCGAGAACCGCTCTACGGTGTAGGACAGTGGGCTGCTGGGTTCGTCCCCGAACTGCTCCAGTTGCGGGAGGATCAGCTGAAAAGCCTCAACGATGATCGCGTTGGGCGTGCCCTTGACCGCCTCTTTGACGCCAATTTTCCAGACCTCGTCATGGACATCACTCGCAATGTCATCCACGAGTTCAAGCTGGATTTATCAGAGCTACACAACGACTCAACCACGATCCGGTTCTTCGGCGATTACGACGCATTCGAGCAACCACAAAAGCGTCGCGGTAAGACCACGGTCGCGATGCGGCATGGGCACAGTAAAGACCACCGTCCTGACCTGAAGCAGTTGCTGTACATCCTTACGGTAACCGACGATGGAGGCGTGCCGATCTACTTTACAACCGATGATGGAGACAGGTCTGACGACGTAACGCATGTCCCGACGTGGGATCTGCTCCATCAGCTAACAGGCAGGCCGGACTTCCTCTACATAGCTGATTGCAAGCTGGCCAGTTCTGAGAATCTTGGTCACATTGATCGCGAAGGCGGTCGGTTCATCACGATCCTACCGAAGAATCGCAGCGAGCCACGGGCAATGATCAAGACGCTACTGGAAAGCCCCGATTCGTTGCGCTGGGTACTTCTTTACGAGGTGGAAGACGAAGACGGTGTACTTCGGCAGCAGTTCCAGACGCTTCGAGAAGAGCAAGTCACCGCCGATGGCTATCGCCTGTTGTGGATCCATTCGCTGAGCAAGTCGGTTTCCGATGACGCATCACGGATGAAGGCGATTCGAAAGACGTTCGATGACCTGAGTCAGCTTCGCGACCGTCTTCAATCGCCGCGTTCACGAATGCGAGATCGCCAGCGTGTGGCCGGCGAAGTGGAGAAAATTATGGAGCGACGAGGGACGGGCAATCTGGTGGCAGTCGAAATACTTCAGCAGGAAGAAGTCAAGCTGAAGCAGACAACGCCTGGCCGGCGCACAGAAGACACACAATTCATTCGTGAAGTGAAGCTTCGGTTCGATCTGACTTGGCAGGTGGATGCGGAGCAACTTGAACGAGCCCGTCGGTGCGACGGAGTCTTCCCGCTGATCACGAACGATCGGAGCTTGACGGCCGAGGAAGTTCTCCGGGCATACAAGCGGCAGCCGATCATTGAAAAGCGATTCAGCCAATTTAAGAGTGACTTTCATGTCGCGCCGGTGTACTTGAAGGAGGTAAGCCGGATCGAATCGCTTCTGTGCGTTTACTTCATCGCGTTGCTACTTCAGACGCTGCTGGAGAGGGAGCTGCGTCGTACGATGGCGTCGAGAGAAATCGAGTCGTTGCCACTCTATCCTGAAGCACGAGACTGCCGACGTCCAACAGCTCGTCGGGTGATCGATGCGATGGAAAGCATCAGTCGCCATCGACTGGTCACTGACGACGGGATGCATCAGGATCTGTATACGGACCCAACGCCGCTACAGCTCCAGCTGATCAAACTCTTCGGCAGTGACGCCGCCAACTACGGTCGAAAAAGTTAGCCGCCGGGTTTAAATTCCGAGTTATGTACTTTCCGATGTGCGGAATGTAAGGTGTAACCGGCGTTCCGCCGGTTGGTTTTGACGGTTCATCAAATCGGTATAAACAAAAAGCGGCCTACCTGTCATG
>SLTB01000306.1 GCA_007130155.1 Pseudomonadales bacterium | reverse complement strand
TCGCCAATTTCGAACAGGAAGTAGTCGCCCACCTCTTGGACATCGGCGCTGACGCCGGCCAGCAGCCAGGCCCGGGTCCACAGACGCTCCCACTCCAGCCGCTTGAGGTCCTGGCTGAAGTAGCGGTCCTTGTCGAGGACGGCGGTGCCGTTGTCGACGTGGGGCTGCTTGGCTTCCAGGCTGCCCGCCGGAGCATCGGGATCGATGACGGCGAACTTCGGTTGCGTGGTCATGGTGTCACCTCCTCTTCGCCGGCAGGGCGGAACTGGGGCAGGTGGATGGTCTCGTTGCGGGCTTCGAAGGTCACCGTGACTTCGAGCCCCACGCTGAGTTGCGATTCGCTGCACTCGCGCAGGTTGGACATCATCATCGGGCCCTCTTCGAGTCGAATCAGGGCTACGGCGTAGGGCACCTCATGGGCCCACGCCTCGGCGAGTGGGATGTGGATCCAGGTGAAGCTTTCCACCCGGCCCCTTCCGCTGCTGGCGCGCCATTCGAGTCGGCTGCCGCGGCAGCGCGTGCAGTGGAAGCGGGGTGGCAACTGGACATGACCGCAGTCCAGGCAATGCTGCAGGCGCAGCTCGCCGATGCGGCAACCCTCCCAGTAGGCTGCGCTCAGGGGCGTCACGCGCGGAAGGATGTAGTCGTTCGCGCTCATCGGGTCGCCTCCGAACCCAGGATCAGCGTGCTGTGGCTGGACAGGGTGCCGCCCTGGGCATGCACCAGGGCCACTTCGGCGTTCGGCACCTGCCGCTTGCCAGCCTGGCCACGCAGCTGCGTGACCATCTCGGTGACGTGGAACATGGAACCAGGGTTGCCGGGATGGCAGTGGGACAGCAGACCGCCGTGGGGATTCACTGGCAGTGCACCGCCGAGGCGGATACCGCCATCGAGGACGAAGGCGCCGGATTCGCCCCGCGGACACAGGCCGAGATCTTCGAGCAGGACCAAGACGACGGGAGTGAAGCAATCGTAGAGGCCGGCGACGTCGATGTCCTTGGGGCCGAGGCCGGCGCGGGCATAGGCCTGACGACCCGACTCGACCGCGGCGGAGCGGGTCAGGTCGTGAGCAGCGCTCAAATGCTCGTGGCTGTGCCCTTCTCCTGAACCGAGCAGGAATACCGCCGGTTGTCGCAGGTTGCGGGCGCGCTCCGCCGATGTCAGCACGATGGCTGCGCCCCCGTCGGAAACCAGGGAGCAGTCGAGTACATTCAACGGCGTGGCTACGGGCCTTGAGGACAGTACGTCTTCGATGCTGATGGGGTCCCGCTTCTGGGCGCCCGGATGCAGGCCGGCGTGTTCGCGCATGGTGACTGCCACAGCGGCCAGCGCTTCCCGGGAGGTCCCATAGGCGTGCATGTGGGCCTGGGCCACCAGGGCGTAGAGTGCCGGAGCGCTGGGGCCGTAGGGCGTCTCGAATTCTGGATGGCCGGCGGCGGATTGCATCTGCCGCGCCTGCTCCCGGGTCAGCCCGGATCGCAGGCGGTCGGCCATGGTGATGAGGACGGTTTCGCACAGGCCCGCCTCAATGGCCAGGGCGGCATGCTGAATGACGGAGACGGCGGCGGCACCGCCAGCGCCGAGCCCAACGCAGTAGTTGGGAAAGATCTGCAGATACTCCGCCAGTGCCTCCGCGGGATAGAGAAAGGGCTGGGACATGGCATTGCAGGTGACCAGGCCATCCACGTCGGCGAAGTTCAATCCGGCATCGGCCAGGGCCTTCTCTGCAGCAACAGCGCACAGAGCCTGGCAGTCGAGATCGGTGATCTTGCCCACTGCCGTGTCTGCGGCACCGACGATCGCGACCTGTCCTCGCCCCTTTGTCATAGCGTTAGTGCCCTTTGCTGTACTGGGTAGAAGCGGGTTCGAGCATCACCACGGCCGTGCCGGGCGTGATGTTCTCGCCCTCGGCGTTGTGCACATGCAGCGCGACCTCCACCCGTCCGCTGTTCGGGTCCACCGCGGTCACCTTGCCGCCTGCGCGCAGGGTTTCGCCAATGTAGGCGGCCTGACGGTTGGAGTAGGACAGCTTGGCTAAGTGGCCGTCGTCGCCGATCCACTCCTGCACGCACTGACTGAGCCAGTCGCCCATTAGCGGTCCGGCGATGACAAGTCCGGGATAGCCTTCCACTTCTGTGGCGTAGGGCGCATCGAAGTGTATGCGGTGGGCGTTCCACAGTGCAGCGTTGTAGAAAAAGAGCTGAATGTTGTCGGGGCAGTGCTCCCTGTCGGGAAGCTCGCTGCCTACCTCGATGTCGGCCAGTCGCGGTGTGCTCATCAGCGCAGGATCCGTGTGGTGACTTCCTCCAGGACAGGTGTACCTTCCTCGGTGCGCACGTCCAGGGTGATTTCATAGAAGATCAGCGGGCCGCTGCGGCCCGACTTTTCATACAGATCGGTCAGCGTCCGGCGGGCAACGAGGACATCACCCGGGACGATGGGCCGGTGATAGGTGATCTCCAGGCCGCCGGCCATGGCGCGCTCCAGCGGCAGCTGGGGCAGCAGGGTATCGACGGAGACGCCGTCCGGGGTGAGCTGATCGAGCTCCACCACGTCCCAGAACAGCGCGACGTGGTACAGCGGCGGTGCCTCGTCGCCGTCGAGGTGCTTGCGGATACGGGTGCCGGTGCTGATGGCGTACTTGCGGATGTCGCGGCGGGTCACCACCTCGGTTCGCGGCGGTGCCTGACGGCCGATGCAGGCCTTCAACTCCGGCGTCAATAAAGCGGTCATACCTGGCGTTCCCGGTTCTGCCAATAGCGGTCCCGCAGTTCGCGCTTGAGAATCTTGCCCGTGGGCGCCTTCGGCAGCGCGTCCATGAAGTCTACCGAACGGGGCTTCTGATAGGACGCCAAGTGCTCACGGCAGGTGGCGATGATGTCGGCTTCACTAGCTTCGGTGCCCGGCTTCAGTACCACTACGGCCTTCACCGCTTCACCCCACTCGTCATCCGGAATGCCGATCACCGCCGCTTCGAGGACGGCGGGATGGCGGTAGATGGCATCCTCCACCTGGGTCGAGTAAATGTTCTCGCCGCCGGAGATGATCATGTCCTTGGCGCGGTCGACGATGGTGAGATAGCCCTCGGCATCCCAGGTGGCGATGTCCCCGGTCCACAGCCAGCCGTCGCGCAGGGTTTCTGCGGTCAGTTCCGGACGACGCCAGTAGCCCTGCATGTTGGCCTCGGAGCGAACGATGATCTCGCCGTGGGTACTGCCGTCGCGAGGCACCGGGTGGCCGCCGGGGTCTACCACCCGGACGCTGGTGACGAAGCCTTCCCGGCCGCAGGAGCGCAGTCGCTCCGGGTGATCGCCGGCCACGGCCCGGGCGTGGTCTTCCTGGGACAGGAAGGTCATGGTCATGCCTTCGGTCTGGCCGTAGCCCTGAATCAGGGTGCAGGGAAAGGCATCCAGGGCCGCCTTCACCACGTCGGCGGGCATGGGGCCGCCGCCGTATTGAATGTTGCGCAGGCTCGAGAGATCGAAGTTCGCAAAGCCGTCCGCCGCCATCATCCAGTTGAGCATGGTAGTGATGCCAAGGAAGGCCGAGACTTTCTCCCGCTCGATGACTTCCAGCGCCAGACGGGCGTCGAAATTGATCAGCACCAGGGGACAGCCGTGGGCCATGTAGTTCATGGCCAGCGCTACGGGTATGTGGAACATCTGGCCGGTGAGCATGTAGACATCGGTGGGGACGATACGCTCGGCCACGGTCTGGTTCAGCATGCCCATGAAGAGGCTGTGGTGGGAGTGCACCGCACCCTTGGATTCGCCGGTGGTGCCGCCGGTGTAAAGAATCAGGGCGGGGTCATGGCCGCCGGTGGTGGCCGAGGCCTGCGGTTCCGTGTCGGCAGCCCCTGCCAGCAGGGCGTCGTAGGAACCATCGGCGTCGTGACCGTAGGCCAGGACGTGGGGTTTGCTCGTGGCGTCGGCGAGGCTCTTCGCCAGGGGCAGGTACTCTCCTGACGTGACCAGGGCCCTGGGTTCGCCGTCGGCGACGATGCATTCCAGTGCTGCCGGTGCCAGGCGCCAGTTCAGGGGCTGAGCGATCAGACCGACGCGGGCGCAGGCGTACATGGTCTCCAGATACTCGATGCTGTTCTTCGACAGCACCGCGACCCGGTCACCCTTGCCGAGTCCCAGTTCCCCCGTCAGCCCGTTGGCCAGTCTCCGGATGCGGGCATCGAGTTCACTGAAGGTCAGCCGCCGGTCCAGGGCCACGTCGATCACGGCCTCACGGCCGGGGTCGAGCATGGCGTACTTGGCGGGAATCCTGCCGATGTTCATGACGATGGTCCTCTGGTGCACCGGTTGTCGGGCAGTCCATCTTCTGTGGGAGGGGCTTCAGCCGCGAAAGAGGCTGAGGTCCTGCCAGCATCTGCGAAGGCTCTTCGCGGATAAAGAGGGTGTCGCAAAACTCAGCGTGGCGCCCCTGTGGGAGCGGATTTATCCGCGAATGTCCCCGCAAGTCATTGATTTCTGGCAGTCCATTCGCGGCTGAAGCCGCTCCCACGGAGTCTTGCCAACCTTTTGCGACACCCTCTAAATCCGCTCCCACAGCGAAGGTCGAAGCACGCTGCAGCGGCCTCCATCATCGACTGAACAGCACGCCGAACTCCAGCCCCAGGGTGCGTGGCTGACCGTAGGTCGCAAAGGACCAGAGATCGGCCACCGGCAGTTCACCGATGCGATAACGCTTGTCGGTGAGATTGAGACCGAAGGCGCGGATGAAGTAACGATCCTGGGCGTCGGTATAGGTCAGGCTCGCATTCATGAGCGTGCGGCTGTCGCTGAAGCCGTCGAGTTCCTCGGCGACGGGCGAGTAGATGAAAATGGACTTGTCCTCGTAGCTGACGTTCACGCCGAGCTCGATGTCTCCCTGACGCAGCGGCCAGGTGTAGCGGACGTCGACGCCGCCCTGGATCTTCGGCGCCCGATTAACGTCGCGGTCCGAGAGATCGGTATCGATATTGCCATCGAAGTTGGTGTCGGCCTCGAAGGAATCGTATTTACTCCTCAGCCAGCCCATGTTGGCCCGCAGCATGAGGTTCTCGGTGAGCAGGGCGGTGATTTCGGCCTCCATGCCGCCGGCAGTCACCTCGGCCGCGTTGAAGAAGCGGGTCTCCTGGAAGGTGCCGCCGAAGGGGTTCTGGAACTGGGCGACGAGATCCCGTTGGGCGTCGTCGTAGATCACGTAGAAGCCCGTCAGATCGAGTCGCATGCGGCCACCGAGCAGATCGAACTTGAGTCCGACCTCAAAGGAGTCGGCCGTTTCCGGATCGGTCGGTGCCGCGGTGGCCGGCGTGATCGCGACGCCGGAGGTGCCGGTCTGGTCGTTATAGGCGCCGCTCTTGAAGCCGCGGGCGTAGGTGAAGTAGGTGTAGAGCTCGTCGGAGACCACATAGCTCGCGGTGGCCCGCCAAGTGAGTTCCTTCCAGCGCTTGGAGTCACTCACGACGCCGGTTGGAAAGCGGTCAAAGTCGGCGGCGGCCATGACGTTGCCGAGGGTCTGCCAGGTCAGATTGGGATCGAAGCCGCCGTCGAGGGCTTGGATGAACACCTGATTGCGGCCGATCCACCGCTTCCGCTCATTGGTCCAACGCAGGCCGGCACCGAGGCTCAGGCGGTCATTGACGTCGTAGGTGGCATCGCCGAACAAGGCATAGTTGTCGGCCTTTTGACGATTGCAGAGGATCTGCGGATTGTTGTCAAAGAAGGTCGGGTCGCCGAAAAACTGCTCGCCGAGTCCAAACAGGTCGAGAAATCCGAGAGCCTGGATGACGCAAAATGTGGTGTCGTCCTCCTGGTAGAAGACACCCCCAACATAGCTCAGGGGGCCTGCGCTGTCTGAGGCAATTCGGATTTCCTGCTGAAAGGTCTCGCGGTCGTCAGCACGATTGGCGTCGAACAGTGAGATGGGGCCCGCTTCACCGGGATACGTGCTTGGCAGGCGTGAGTTCTGCTCCCGGTAACCGGTGACGGAACTGATGGTATGGCCGGGAATTTGCCAGTCGATGTTGAGGTAGAAGCCATCGACGTCCACCCGGTGGCCCTTGGACATGTCCATGAGCAGATCGTCCCGGTTGGTGATGCCGGTCTGCTTGCGGACGTCGCCGCTGATGGGCGCACTGAAGCCGAGGGTGTTGAAGACCATGCGTGGGTCTGCAGGCGTGGTGTTCACGCTCGGGGGCGAATCGCCACGGTCGCGAATGTACTCGTACTGCAGCAGCGCGCTCAGGTTCTCGTTCGGTTCCCACAGGGCCCTGATGCGGCCCGAGAAGCTGTCATCGCCGCCCACCTTGCTGCCGTCGCCCGCACCGGTGGCGCCCAGGTCCGGGTGGTTGGGGGTGAATGCCACCACCGGGCCGAAGGCTTTGCCGTTTCTGAAGTAGCCATCGGATTTCAGGTAGACCCCGGAGGCGCGCAGCGCCCATTGCTCACCGACTGGAACGTTGACGGCGAAGCGCCCTTCGCGGCGGCCCCAGCTGCCGACCTTGGCGCGGGCATCGATGCCGAAGGTGTCGAGTTCCGGCCTGCGGGTCCGAACGTTGACGACTCCGCCGGTGGTGTTCTTACCGAACAGGGTGCCCTGTGGGCCGCGCAGGACTTCCACTTGTTCTATGTCGAACATTTCCAGCAGTTGGGTCTGGACGTGGGGGACCACGAAGTCGTCCACGGTGACGCCCACGTGGGAATCGGCATAGACGATGATGGCCGTCTGGCCGACGCCCCGCATGGCGAAGGACGCAGCGTTGAAGCCTGCGGGCTGGCCGGCGGAGAAGTTTGGCACCATGACCGCCATGTCACCGAGGTGGCGAGGCGCGAGGTTGTCCACTTCGCGGCCGGTGAGGGCGGTTACCGCCACGGGTGTGGTTCTAAGTGCCACGTCGCCACGGCGAGTGGCCGTCACCAGCACCTCTTCGAGGACGGCTTCACTGGCGTAAGTGCCGATGGATAATGGGATGAGCGTGGCACCGAATCCCGTGAGCATGAGTCTGCGCAACCTTTGACTCGCTCGACGCGCGCGCGTGGACTTGGCAGCGGCAGAGCCGCGCGATGGCATGGTCATTATTCCTCCCTCCCAAAAAGGGCCGCCTCGCGCGGGACTTCCAGCGCGGGCTGCCTCGTAATGGTGGCCTCTGTTTACTGGCGTTGACGACGCCCGGGCTCACCTCGTTCGGTAGTGCTTCAAGTCTGGTTGGACAGGTCCAACATCGTGCGTTTGAAGAGGGCCAGGGCCCTTGGAAGATCGACGTCGTCGTCAAAAAACACAGCTGTGCGCAGGCCGAACAGCACCGCGAAGGCCACTTCGGCCGTATCGCGGGTATCCCGTTGTGACCGCCCTTGAAGTTGTTCGAACAGATAACTGAGGTAGGCCTTGCACTGGCTGTCGAAGTCACACTTGATTCGCCGCATGCGTTCATCGTGAGCGGCGATACCGAAGCATTCGTGCATGAGGCCTATTTCAGACTGGGTCACGGTCTTGCCAGCGAAGAACAACTCCCCGAGGAGTTCGAGCTGGCGCTCGGGAGATTCCGGCTTGAAGCAGGCAATACGATCAAGAATGCGGTTGGCTACGTCCTCGAAGTAGCGCACCAGAATCGCGTCCTTGCCGCGGAAGTAATAGAGCAGATGGCTTGGTGCCATCTCTGCCGTCCGGGCGATGTCAGCCAGGGTGGTGCTGCTGTAGCTCTGCTCGATCACACAGTCGTGGAACGCCTTCAGGATGCGCGCCTGGCGTTCGTCACTCTTGCTGTTGGTCGCTGCATTGGCGGCGCGTTGAGTCATGTCCCCCTCTCCTCGTATTTTTTAATAATATAAAATAAATTTGAGGGGATGCAAGCGCTGAATGTTGGGCATGGGACCGATCGGGGCACTCGGGTACGGAAGGAAAGAGGGTGCCTTTCGGCACCCTCTTTTGTTCACGTTACTTCAGTGGAGACTGGCTCTGCTCAGGCGCGAGGAACCCAGGCCGTGCACCAGCCCTCGCCCGCGACCAGCCGGTTCTGGAAGATGGTGCAGGGGCCCCATTCGTCGTCGCCGATGTACAGCGCGCAGTTATGGCAGTACTGGTCCGCCCCCGCGACGCCAGCCTTGTCCGGCCGGGGGATATCGTCATGGGCGTCGATGTCATGGACGTACTTCAGGGCCTTGGCCATGGGGTCGTCTTCCGAAACGCGCTGCTGCGCCATGGCGGGGCGGGTTCCGAGGTGGACGACGGGGATCAAGGCTGCGGCGGTCACGGCTCCCCGCAGCAGTTGGCGACGACTCAGCTTGCGTTCCATCTGGTTCTCCTATGCATGGTCCGAACAGTTTAGCGCGCCCATGTCGCATGATGCATCAGTCAAGCTGTACCGAAGCTGTCAGCGACAGCCAGTTTCAGCCGCTGGTCAGTGAGGCTGAAGCGTTGCCAGGGCGCACGGGGATCGGGACCCCGGCGCACCTCGAGTACGCCGTCGCGCAGATCCATGGCCAGGGCGCAGACGGTGCCCATCAGGCCGAATTCCCAGCCGGCCATGTGTCGCCAGGATACCGTGACTGGATGTTCCGGGTCCTGGCGGTCGGAAAGGATGCCTCGCAGGGATGACCAGTCGCCTCGGCCGGTGAGCTGGCAGGCCCGGGTCAGGCGGGCCTTGGAGTTTGGCATGCCCGGGCCGGCTGCGAAGTCCTCGCGCAGAAAATGGTTGGTGTGGGTCAGCACGCCGGCCTCCGGCTGCAGGCGATGACAGGTGGTTCCGGTGAATTCGAGGCCGATGCCCTCGCCACTGGCGCTGCCCACGAGCACGTGGGCCGAGCGTCCATTGCCGGCCCGATCGAGCCACGCCTCGAGATCCTGAGGATGGCGCAGATCCAGAATGCCCCGCAGTAGCGCGTGTACCGGCACCCCGTCCAGGGGATGGGGTGAGCGCAGGAAGTTCAGGCAGACGCCGAGGCCGGCACTGGACAAGCCGATCTTGCCGACGATGCCGGGTTCGCTGAGGGCCATGACCCGGTGTCCGTCAGGGTGGCGCACGTCGAGGATCGCGATCAGCGGCTCCAGTGCCTCGAGCCAGTCCCAGGTCTGTCCCAGCAATCCCGTCTCGGCGAAGAACACGGCGGTGCACTCACCGGCTTCGGCGGCAAGGCTCGAAACCAGCTCACTTCGGGCGTTTAGGGCATGAATCCAGTGCCTCGGCACGCCGGCGCCGTCGGCGGTGGCGTCCATCTCGTCGGCCAGTTCGTGAGACCAGGCGCGGGTGACCGCGGCAAAGTGCGCGGCGCGTTCGGTCAGGGTCGATTCCGACAGCCCGATCACACCCGCATAGATGTCGATGGCCTGCTCGATGGCTTGGCGGCGGGCACGGCCATGGGCGAGGCCGCGGGCCTGGGCGTCGCCTTCGAGGACGATGACGGGAATGGGTGTGGCTGGATCGAGCGCGGTCATACGGGGTACACCGGCTGACGGGTGAGGGCTGAAAAACTACAGGCTGGCCGATTTCGGAGCAACTGGCTCGGGTGGTTCAGCCCGGTCACGCGTCAAGCTGGTGATCCGGCCCGGTGAACGGCCTCTGTTATGCTCGGTGGCCCGCCCCTGGGAGGCCTGTTCCATGATCGATCTCTACACCGCGTCCACGCCCAACGGCTGGAAGGCATCGGTGACCCTCGAAGAGCTGGAGCTGCCTTACCGGGTCATTGCGGTGGACTTTGCCGCCGAGGCCCAGAAGCAACCGGAGTTCCTGGCGCTCAATCCCAACGGGCGTATCCCGGTGATCGTCGACCTCGACTTGGATGACTTCGCGGTGTTCGAGTCCGGGGCCATCATGATCCATCTGGCTGAGAAGACGGGCCGGTTGCTGCCGACGGATCCGAAGGGGCGCTCGCGGGTCATTCAGTGGCTAATGTTCCAGATGGGTGGCATCGGCCCCATGATGGGTCAGGCCAACGTCTTTTATCGCTACTTTCCCGAGAAACTGCCTGCTGCGATTTCACGCTATCAGAACGAGTGCCGGCGCCTGTTCGAAGTGCTGGACAGCCACCTTGCCCATCACGAGTGGCTGGCTGGAGATTATTCCATCGCCGACATTGCCAACTGGTGCTGGGTGCGCACCTACAAGTGGTCGGGTGTGGATGCGGACGACCTCGTCCACCTGAAGCGCTGGCGGGATGCCATCCGCACGCGCCCGTCGGCTCAGCGCGGCGTCGCCGTGCCGGTGGCGGTGCCGAACCTGGACAAGGACGTCGAGGCCGCCAAGGCCTTTGCAGAGCGTGCGCGGGGACAGGTGCAGCGCTGACTAGTGGGCTTTCTCAAGGCCCCCGCCCATGCGCAGGACGATGTCGAACTCGGCCCGGGTCGCCGGCTGAATGGACAGGCGCTGATTGCGCTGATTGATGCGCATGTCCGCGAGTTTGGGATTGGACTTGAGTTCGTCGAGCGTGACGATGTTCTGCAGTCTGGCCAGGGCGCGTACGCTGACGGCCCACCAGCGCGGATCCTCCGGGTCGGAGCGGGGATCGTGGTGGGGCGATTCCGGGTCGAACTGGGTCGGATCCGGGATGGCCTCGCCAACGATCTCCATGACGCCGACCACGTGGGGCGGCCTGGTGCTGGAGTGATAGAACAGTGCCTGATCGCCCACCTTCATCTCGCGCATCAGATTGCGGGCCTGATAGTTGCGCACGCCGTCCCAGAGCGCGGTCTGGTCAGGTTCCCTGAGCAGATGGTCGTAGCCGAACACGTCGGGTTCGGATTTCATCAACCAGTAGTGTCTCTTCATGGGTGATCGATCCGTTCCATTGAGATGGCCTTGGGGGAGTTTGCCATGGACGCCCGTTCGCGCTTTCGCGCTTTCGCGGAAGAAACATGTGCTGTGACGGACGTGGCAGGCTTTTGTGGGAGCCCCCAGTGGGGGCGATCAGCGCCGACAGGCGCTGCACGGATTCATCGCCCGCACGGCGGGCTGTTGCGGGCCATCCTTGGCCCGCACCCTTACGGGCGCCGGGGCGACGCATTCCTTTCCTGGCGGAATGCTCCCACAAGGATGTCCTGCTGGCAGGCGCCACGCGCCACGCGCCAAGCTGTGCG
>SLTB01000295.1 GCA_007130155.1 Pseudomonadales bacterium | reverse complement strand
GATTCACCACCAGCAGATCGATCGGTGGAATGTCGTGCTCAGCCATCACCTCCGCGTCGGGACCGCCACCGGCGCCATCCTCCCGCCCAAGCAGGCCGCCATGAACCTTGGGGTGCAGGGTCTTCACCCGACCCGCCATCATCTCCGGGAAACCCGTGTGGGTGGAAATCTCGGTGACTTCGAGTCCGGCGTTCCGAAGCTGGGCGCAGGTGCCGCCAGTGGACAGCAAGGTCACGCCGGCTGCGGCGAGGCCGCGACCGAAGGCCTCGAGCCCGCGCTTGTCGCTCACGGAAAGCAGGGCGCGCCGCACCCGGATCTGCGCGTCATTCATCAGCGTCTGGTTTCCTCGATCAGAACCTGGACCAAAGAGATTGGGACTATGGAAGACACGGTACCAAGCCTCAGCCATCCGCCCCGATCGGGTCGGATGGGGCACCAGCAACCGCGACTCAGCCCAGAAGGTCGTATTGTTTCAGTTTCTTGCGCAGCGTGCCGCGATTGATGCCAAGCATTGCGGCCGCCTGGCATTGATTGCCATCCGCATGGCGCATGACGGCCTCGAGGAGAGGCGCCTCCATTTCCGCCAGCACCATGCTGTAGAGGTCTTTGGCGACCTCCCCATCGAGGCGCGCGAAATAGGCTTCCAGCGCCCGCTCGACGCAAACCCGGAGAGGCTCAACGGCCTCCTGTGACCGGCCCAGCGGCGCCATGGCGGCCACGGCCCCATGCCCACCTGAATTGTGTCGACTATCGTTCACTTGCCATCCAACCCTTCAGGCTGCCTGTATCGCGGTCCGCGACCAGTCAGCATCCCCTTGCGTCGAGTTGCCTTCAGCAAGCAACCCCTCCCCAATCCGGTGCAGCTCCGAGAAACTCGAGAGCTGAGCCGCACCGTCCTCGATGTGGTTGAAAACCTGGGCGAACCTCCGCCGCCGCTGTTCGGTCATGCCCGATGCCTGCAGATACCATCCCACATGTTTGCGGGCGATTCGCACGCCTCGCTCCACACCATGGAAAGCGTGCAGGCCTTGCACATGCTCCTGCATGAGTCGCAGCTGGCTCGCCGGATCCGGGGCGGGCAGGCGCACACCGCGTTCCAGCCAAGCCGCAATCTGCCCACACAACCACGGCCGGCCTTGTGCCGCCCGGCCCACCATGACGCCAGCAGCTCCAGTCTCGGCAAGAACCGCCGCGGCCCTTTCAGGGCTGTCGATGTCACCGTTGGCCAGCACCGGAATGCGCACCGCGGCGACGATGGCAGCCACAGTGGCGAATTCCGCAGCGCCGGTGAACCGATCCGCTCGGGTCCGACCATGAACGGTCAATGCCGAGACGCCCGCCTGCTCGGCAATGCGGGCGATGGTGACACCATTGCGCTGCTCAGGAGACCAGCCTGTCCTGATCTTCAGAGTCACCGGCACATCCACCGCATTCACGACGGCCTCAAGGATTTGCGCCACCAGACGTTCGTCACGCAGAAGCGCGGAGCCGGCAGCCCGCTGGCAGACTTTCTTGGCCGGACAACCCATGTTGATGTCTATGATCTGCGCGCCCTGGTCGCGATTGTAGCGAGCAGCATCGGCCATCAGCTCCGGATCGGCTCCTGCGATCTGCACGCTGCGCGGCCCCGACTCTTCCGCATGGGCACGGCGCAGTCGAGATTTTCGGGTCTGGCGCAAGGAGGGATCCGCAGACACCATCTCCGCCACCACCATACCTGCACCCAGGCGCCAGCAAAGGCTGCGGAACGGCAGGTCCGTGATCCCGGCCATGGGGGCGAGTACGACCCGATTACGGAGTTGATGACTACCGATGCAAGGTGGAAGCTGAGCAGGCGCCATTCCCTCAGGCGTACCATGCTCCGCAGCGGCTGATGCCCCTGTGATGAACATGTCGTTGGCCCCTGCCTTGATCAACGCGCCCGCTCCTCACCTTGAACTACCCAGTGCTGAAAACTGTCGATGACGAATAAACCGAAGGGAAATACGCCCCGCTTCCGGCTTAAACCGGAAACAGGCAGGCATGCATTGGTGTCGTCTCCGCCGAAAGCTGCGTAGAGATCACTGACCCCTATCAATTCAAGCCAGTACTACTCAAGTCAGTACGCATCGGGCTGAAGCAGCCACATCTTAGCCGTGCCAGCCAGGAGTTCAAATGGACAGACCCGTTGCCGGCACGACAAGACAGGACCCGGTCGCGCCCTGACGTTGCCGATCGCCTCGGTCTGCAGCGACCGGGGTTCCCCTAAGCCCCCGTTTCTCTTGCTTTTTCTGTGATCGAACTCGAAGGAAAGTGGACCATGGCGGGAGGACCATGGCCCGCGACCTTATTTGCTTATTGGAACACGGCCGCCCTCTGGCCGACGAACGGTGTCGTTACGGCGGGCAGAAATGGCCAAGGCAGCTCTTGCAGCGGGGTACAGATTGCGTAAAATCGCCGCACTTTAACTACCCAGCCGAGGCTTTATGTTCCCCTGACGATGCGGCGCGCTTTCGTGACGCCGCTAAGCAGCAAGCAGAGCCGTTACGAAAGGAGTGTGAGCGAATGCGCGCAAACGCATACGTCATTGCCGAGCAGCCCCATGCTGCCCCGCACGACCCAGGGCCTCGGTCCGTCCACCCCGTTCATCACAGCGACGACGACCGCCTCGATCATTTCATCGAGCGAGACGGTGTCCGTTTCGCTGGTACCCACCTGCTCCTGGACTTCTTCGGCGCTCAGCGTCTGGACGACCTGGACCTGATGGATGCCGCTCTTCGCGGCGCAGTCGAAGCAGCAGGTGCCACGCTCCTGCACATCCATCTGCATCACTTCACACCGAACGGCGGCATCTCTGGCGTCGCCGTACTGGCCGAATCGCACATCTCCGTGCACACTTGGCCAGAACGGGACTACGCGGCATTCGACATCTTCATGTGCGGCGATGCCCGCCCCGAACTGGGTGCCGAGGTCCTACGCGAAAAGTTCACGCCTTCCCGGATGGAAATCCTGGAGCAAAAGCGTGGCGTGATCGATGGCGCGTAACGAGTTCGCAGAAACCCTCTACGACTCCTACGGACAGCATTTCGCCATCGACGAGGTCTACTTCGAGAGTCGGACCGGGCATCAGCATCTGCTGATCTTCCATAATGCCAAGTTCGGCCGCGTCATGGCCCTGGACGGCGTCGTCCAAACCACGGAGCGGGACGAATTCTACTACCACGAGATGATGGCCCACGTGCCGCTGTTCGCCCATGGGCAGCCGCGGCGCGTCCTGATCATCGGTGGCGGCGACGGAGGTCTGCTGCGGGAGGTGGTCAAGCACCGCTCCGTGGAGCACGTCACCAAGGTGGAGATCGACGCCGCCGTAGTGGACATGGCCAAGACGTGGTTCCCGGACCACTCCCAGGGTGCATTCGACGATCCCCGTTTCCATCTGGTGATTGCCGACGGAGCCGAGTTCGTGCGCAGGGCCAATGAAGCCTACGACGTGATCATGATCGACTCCACCGACCCGATCGGGCCGGGGGAGGTCTTGTTCACCAACGACTTCTACCGTCAGTGCGAACGCAACCTGGCGCCAGGCGGCATCATGGTGACCCAGAACGGGGTCCCATTCATGCAGCTCGACGAAGTGCGCAAGACTTCCCGCGCCTTCCGTGACCTGTTCGCCGACTGGCACTTTTACGGCGTCGCTGTACCGACTTACATCGGCGGGATGATGACGCTGGGCTGGGCGACCCAGGATGCAGGGCTGCGCGGGCAAAGCCTCGAGGTGCTCGAAGAGCGCTTCAAGACAGCGGCCATCGCCACCCGCTACTACACCCCGGCCATTCATCGCGGCGCCTTCGCCCTGCCACGCTTTGTCGAAGAGGCCATCGGAAAGTGAGTCCTCCAGCAGCCTTCGACGGCCCTGCCGCCGACCGCGCCCTGGCAGCCCACCCGACCCTGGGTGGCAGCGGCAGCGACTGGCATACACTCGTGGAGCAGTACGGCTCGCCCCTGCTGCTGCTCGACTGTGACGTCATTCGCAGGCAGTACCGCAAACTCGCCCAGGCGCTGCCTGACGTGGACCTGCACTACGCCATCAAGGCACTGCCCAGCAAGGCCGTCATTGCGACCCTGGCGGAGGAAGGTTGCGGCTTCGACATCGCCACCAACGGTGAGATCACGCTGCTAGAGGAGCTTTTCGTCGGAGCACGGCGAACCATTCACACCCACCCCATCAAGCGCGACGCCGACATCCGGAGGGCGCTGCGCTATGGCTGCACCACCTTCGTGGTGGACAACATCGATGAACTCGAGAAGTTCTTACCCTACCGCCATCGCGTCGGGTTGCTGCTTCGGGTCAGCTTTCCGAACCCGAGCGCACGGGTCGATCTGTCGCGCAAGTTCGGCTGCGCCATCGAAGATGTCCATGAGCTCCTGGCAGCGGCCGACGCCCGCCGCATCCACGTCAAGGGCCTATCGTTCCACGTCGGCTCCCAGGTGCCGGACGCGTCAGCCCACGTACTCGCCATCGAGCGCTGTGCGGAGGTGATGGCGACCCGCCGCAGGGATGCCGTGGCTCCCCTGTCCATCATCGACATCGGTGGCGGCTTCCCCGTCAGCTACGATGGCAACGTCGACGACATTGAGTTGTTCTGCGCGCCCATCCGCCAGGCCCTCGCCGAACTGCCGCCCCGTGTGCGCATCCTGGCCGAGCCCGGCCGCTACATCGCCGCACCGTCGATGACCTGCGTCACCACCGTGGTGGGTCGCGCCCAGCGCGGCTCACGCATCTGGTACTACCTCGACGACGGCGTCTACAACTCCTTCTCGGGCCAGATTTTCGATCACACCCGCTATCCGCTGATCGCGCCAGACGCCAAGGGCGAGGTGCGACCGAGCGTCCTCGCAGGCCCCACCTGCGACAGCATCGACGTCATCGCCGAGGACATCATGCTCGGGGAAATGGAGATCGGCGATGTCATCGTCGCACCCATGATGGGGGCCTATACCGCCGCCACCGCGACCACGTTCAACTCCCTTCCCAAGACAACCATCCTGACCATGGCCGCACCGGTAACGCTGGAATTGGAAGACAGCAACGTCGTCCGTATCGCCTGAGGCTCCGAGATCCACCCCTGCTCCACCAAGCGCCGGGTAAGCCCATCCCTTTGAAGCTCGCGTCGCGCGCACTCGCCCCCACTTGGCCATTCGTTGCATCAGAAACGGTGGGCGCATTCCGCTGGGAGCCGAATGTATCGCCGCAGCAGCGCTCGAAGGGGCATCAACGCCTTCTGCGCGGCCCATCGTCAGGGCTGCAGATCAGGCGCCGACCATGAACCGGGCTTCGCTTTCCGCAACGACGACTCCGTCGGATTCGCGCCGAGCCGTGGCCGTCAGGGTGATCAGGCGACGGCGCCGCTCCAGAACATGAGCTTCGAGCAGCAGCGGCGTCCCCGTAGTCACCTGCTCCCGGTAGCGCACTTCCGCGCGGGCCGTGAAGCCCCGCAGCTGCTGCAGCCAGAGCCAGTTCGCCATGACTTCGTCCAGCGCCGTGAACAGCAGGCCACCATGGGTGACACCCGTCCATCCGCAGTGCTCCGAGCGCGGCGTGAAGGTACCGCGACAGACCTCACCGTCCATCCAAATCCGCATGCCAAGGCTGACCGGATTGACTTCACTGCAGGCGAAGCAATGCACGGTTTCTGCCTGCTCTTCGCTGGAGCCGGCTGCAGTCTCATTTGTCACTGTTCATGCTCCACTGCCTGGAAAACACTCACCAGAACGCCATCTGATAGTTCACGGCGGCCTCGCCTGGACTCTCAATGGCCAAGGCGATCCGCACCGGCTGCCCCACCGGCATCAGGCTGCCCACCGACACCTCTCCCCGCAGATATTCTTCGGGGCGAAAGCGGCGCGCAGCCAGCGGCTGGCCACGAATGTCGGCGAACTGCAACTCGATGGCGGGATACGGCTGGTCAAAGCCGGCCTGATTTTCGATCACCGCTTCGAGCAGCAAGGCATTGGCGCGCTGCGGGTGGGGGCGGATGCTCAGTCGCTGACTGCGTATCAACCTCGGATCGCGCAACTCCGGCAGACTGCAACCGAGCCAGCTACAGGCTGTCGCATAATAGGGGCGCCAACGAGGATCGAACGCTGCTTCATCGAAGGTCCAAACGGCGGTCTGCACCATGGCCAGCATCACCCCTCCGACAGCGACCATGACCCAGGGCCAGCGACGCCGTGGCGCGGCCACTTCCGCATTCAGCGTCGGCGGAATAGACAGCTCGAAGTCTGGCGGCGGAGGGCGGAGGACCGGCAGCGATTCGGGTGCCTCGGGCAGAGCCGGCTGCGCACCCAGAACTGAACGATGGCGATGTGAGCGAGCCGCCTCCTCGCTCGCGGCCGGTGCTTGCTCGGTCGCCTCAAGGCGATCACTAGCACGAAACACCGCCAGGCAGGCCCCGCATCGAACCCGGCCATCAGCAACGGTGAGTTGTCCCGACAGCACCCGAAAGCGTGTTGCGCATTCCGGACAGGCGACCAGCCACTCGCTCACTGCGACATCCTGCCGTCCAGACAGGCCCAACCCTCGTCCAGAAACACCTCGAAGGCCACCGTGGGCCACGCCCGCCGCACAGCATCCACCTGATCGGCGAGGATCCCGGACAGGATCACCCTGCCGCCAGGACGGACGCTGGCGGCAAGTGGCCCGGCCAGCTCGATCAAAGGGCCGGCCAGCACATTGGCCAGAAGCAGATCGCAGGTAACGGCATCTGGCAGCGCCGCATGCAGTTCCAGACGCTCAGAGACGCCGTTGCGGCCGGCATTATCGGCGCTGGCGCTCAGGGCCTGGGGATCGTGATCAACGCCGACGACGCTGCGCGCCCCTAGAAGCAGTGCCGCCAATGCCAGAATGCCCGAGCCGCAGCCAAAATCGATCGCCGCCGCACCCACGGGCGGCAGCGCGGCCAAGCGCGCCAGACAACTTCGCGTGGTGGGATGACTTCCCGTGCCGAATGCGAGACCGGGCGACAGGATTACCGAGGCGCCAGGGAACGGTGTCACGTCTGTGAGCTCTGCCGGCCCGATACGCAGGCGCTCACCAAATTGAAGGGGCTTTGCGTGCTGCATCCAGGCCGACGTCCAGTCGGCATCCGCCAGGGGTTCGATCAGCAGTTCCGGCAGGGCATAGCCCGCCTCGGCCAGCCATGCGCTGCGGGCGGCATCGAGCCGTGCAGGGAACTCAGGGTCCGCAGGAAACAGTCCGGAAACGACCACGTGGGCCCACAGCGGCATGGCGCCCGGGTCGGGCTCCAGCAAAGGTTGATCCCTGGCATCCTCGAGGCTGACGGCCACGGCACCCAGCGCATCGAGCAGGGCTTCCACCTCCAGAACGCCCTGAGCCGGCACTTCCAGGCGCACCTTTACCCAACCCAGGTCGGCGCCGGCGCCTACCTCAGGCAACGGCTCAGCTCCCTTTGCGCAGGCGCGTCAGCGCCGCTTCGAGGGCCAACTCGTAGCCCTGGGCACCGAGCCCGCAGATCACGCCCACGGCCACGTCAGAGAGATAGGAGTGACGGCGAAACGGCTCCCGGGCGTGGACGTTGGAGATGTGGACCTCGATGAACGGAATAGCCACGCCAGTGAGCGCATCGCGGAGGGCCACACTGGTGTGGGTGAAGGCGCCTGGGTTGATGAGGATGAAATCGGTGCCATCACTGCGCGCTTCATGGATGCGGTCGATCAGGGCTGCTTCAGAATTGCTCTGCAAGGTCGACAGCCCGACATCCGCTTCGCCGGCCCGCATTTTCAATCGGAAGTCGATATCCGCGAGGCTGTCCTTACCGTACACCTCGGGCTCCCGAGTACCCAGCAAATTCAGGTTGGGGCCGTGAAGCACCAGAAGTTTGGCCATGTCCGTCGTCTCCCCGTGAGTCCTATCCCAACAGTCATTGTAGCCGGGAGTGCTCCCCGGTCAGGCTCGCGCGTCAACCCTTGGCCGCATCGAGAACCGCCCGCAGGTGGCTCTTGAAGGCCTCGCGGCCGACCTCACCCTGCAGTCGGTAGGCACGCAGTTCGGAATCAGCGCCGCCCGCCGCCGGCGTGAAGAAGACCATGCTTGGCGGGCCGAACAGTCCGAAGTGAGTGAGCAGCTGGCGATTGGCCGCATCATTGGCGGTGATATCGGCACGCAGCAGTACGAAGTCGTCGAGCAGCGGCCGCACTTCGGGATGGGGGTACAGATTGCGTTCCATGACCTTGCAGGAGATACACCAGTCCGCATCAAACTTCAGCAGAACCGGGCGACCGTCATCGACGGCCGCCACCCGCGCCCGCAGGTCATCGAGGTCCGCCACCGGCATGAAGGTGGCACGCAGCTCCACGGCTGTCCCATCCGTGCCCCGCACCATCCGTTCCAGCGGCCGCAGCGGATCCTCACCTCCGCTGGCCGCACCCACCAGCAACAGGATGCCGTAGACGCATAGCATCAAGCCACCCGCCTTCCAGACCTGGCCCATGCCAGATCGGGGACTGAGATCCAATCCTCCCAAGGCCACACCGCTGCCGATGGCCAAAGCAGCCCAGAGCACCAGCACCAGGGAGCCGGGCAGCACCCGCTCGAGCAACCAGACGGCCACGGCAAGCAACAGCACCCCGAACGCAGCCTTCACCGCATTCATCCAGGGGCCCACCCGCGGCAGCAGGGACGCCCCCCCTATCCCCACCACCAGCAGCGGAACGCCCATGCCCAGGCCGAGTGCGAACAACGCGCCGGCACCGAGCACGGCGTCACCGCTGGCGCTGAGGTAGATCAGGGCACCGGCCAGGGGCGCTGATATGCACGGCGAAACCAGAATGCTCGACAGGACACCCATCACCGCGACGCTGCCGAGGGTCCCCCCGCCTCCGCTACGCTCCAGGCGGGCGCGCAGCGCAGCCGGAAGCTCCAAGTTGTAGACCCCGAACATGGCCAGGGCCAGCAGCACGAAAAGAAGGGCGAAAACCGCAAGTACCGGCGCACTTTGCAACCAGCCCTGGAGGTTCAGCGCGCCCCCGAACAAGCCTACCAGCAGGCCGATCAGGGCATAGGTGAGCGCCATGGCCAGCACATAGACCAGCGACAGGAGACCTGCTCGACCGCGGCCGATATCCCCCTGGCCGGCAATGATGCTGGCAAGAATGGGAACCATCGGCAGGACGCAGGGCGTGAACGTGAGGCCGATACCGGCGAGGAAGAACAACAGCAATGCCAGCCCGAGGCGATCGCCTGCCAGCAGGCCGGCCAGCCGCCCCTCCCGCGTCACCGCAGGAGCATCCCCACCGGCGGCCGGCGCGCTCACCACTGGCAGTGCCGGCGAGGCAGCCACCCGCCCATCGGGTGCGCTGCGGCTGATGGCTCCGGAATCAGGACCCGTCAGCGTGATGTAGCGCGCGTCCGGCGGATAGCACAGGCCAGCCTCGGCGCAACCCTGATAGCGGGCGACGAGCACCGCTCCGGCTGGGAGGAAACCTTCGATGGCCAGACGCACAGTCAGGTCGTGGTAATAGATCTCCACGTCACCGAAGTACTCGTCGGTGGTCGCCAGACCCTCTGGAATACGACGCACCTCGACTTCTGCCTCGCCCCCGCCAAGCAACTCGAAGCCGAGGGCATGGCGATAGAGGTAGTAGCCATCCCTGACCTGCCAGAACACCTCGATCTCATCTCGGCCAGGCCCGTCGCCCTCGCGCAGCTCATTGAGCTCGACACCCATGACGAAGGCCTCATGGGCAGGCAGAAACTCGGGTTGCTGGGCAAAAGGATTGCCGTGCACCGAGGCGATGGTCACCAGGAGGAAGAGGATGACGCTGAGGAACATTCGCATGGCTGTCGGCATGGATCGGCGCGGTTCCCCGGATCGTAACTGAAGGGGCGTCGGCCTTTGACCGGAGCAGCCCGAAGGAGTTCCCGCCAGCGCCCGCCTGTTTACCGCGTTGCTGTTGGGGCCAACAGCCGCAACAATAGCAGATTACCCGCTAACGGGCCCGATCCAGCATGCCCAGTCATGTTTTGAAACTCAGCCTGATCACCCTGCTGCTGTCCGCTTCCTGCTGCCCTCAATCACTTCTGGCCACGCCAGGCAGCCTGGAGCTCGACCCTCGCGCAGCGCTGCGCATCGAGAACCTGCTGGCGGATGCCGAGGTGGCGCTGGCCGCCATGCGTCTGACCACTCCTGGCCACGACAACGCCTATGATCGCTATCGTCAGGTGCTCGATTTCCTGCCCAACGATTCCCGTGCGCTGACCGGCATCAATCGCATCGCCGACGCCTACTTCGGCCTGGCGCTGGCAGCGGCCGAGAACCGCAATCAACGCGAGGCCCGGCGCCTTTTCGACCTCGGTGTCGAGGTGGCTCCCGAACACGCTTCGTCAGCCACCGTCGAGCGCAGCATCGAACGCCTGTTGGCCGCGCCTGTGCAGCGCCTGGTGCTGGATGCGGATGCGCTTCGGGCTCTAGATCCGGCGCTCGGAGAGCAGCTGGAGCAACTCGGCGCCAAGGCCAAGCGAGAGGGTCTCCTGGTGGTGATTCAGGTCCCGCGTGACGATCTCGGGCGCTGGGTCTACCAGCGCATGAACGCGGCGCCACCCAATGTCCGTCTGCGCGCCCGCAGCGAGCCAGGCAGCCCGGCACAGGTCACGCTGCGCAGGGAGAATTGATCGCAGGGGAACAGCCGATGGGTTATTTTCACAACCCCCGCCTCTACCTCGACCGGGAGTCCTCGTGATTCGTTTGGTAATGATGATGTGCCTGGTGATGATCAGCGCCTGCTCGCCCCAGGGGAGCGAAGCCGAAATCATCATCGAGGGTCCATGGATACGGGAAACGCCGCCAGGACGCACGGTGGCGGCCGGCTACCTCGAGATCCAAAACAACAGCGAGAGCAAGCGCGCCCTGGTTAAGGCCCAGTCGCCGGAAGCATCGAGGATGGAAATACACACCATGGAGCATACGGACGGCATGATGCGCATGCGCCAGGTCGACCGCCTCGAGATGCCCGCAAGGAGCACCGTCAGCCTCGAACCCGGCGGCCTGCACCTGATGCTCTTCGACATCGAGACTGCGAAGGTCGGCAACCACGTTCCCGTAACGCTGACCTTCGACGACGGCTGGGAGATCGAGATCCGGTTCCCCGTCCGACGGCCCGGCTCAGGGCATCAGCACTGAGCCGGATCGGACTGCAGTTCATCCCAAATGGCGGAAGACGCATTCAGCTCCAGGCAGAATGGCTCACGACCTTCAATCAAGCGAAGCGAGCTGTGCAGGCGCTCCCACAGGGAGGCCTTGTGGGCTCGTTACTGATGATCGCGAAAACGCTGCAGCGAGCGGCTGATCATATCCCGCGCTTCATCAGCGTCACCCCAGCCTTCGAGCTTCACCCACTTACCAGGCTCGAGATCCTTGTAGTGAGCGAAGAAGTGCTCGATACGGCGAATGAGCTGCGGAGACGCGGTCTCCGGCGATACCACGTCGCGATACTCGGTGGTGAGACGATCAAGGGGCACAGCGAGAATTTTGGCGTCATCCCCGGCCTCGTCGGCCATTTTCAGGACACCGATGGGGCGCGCCGGAACCACCGCCCCGGAAAAGATGGGGAAAGGTGTTATCACCAGCACGTCGAGGGGATCGCCATCATCGGCGAGGGTGTCAGGCACATAGCCATAGTTGCAGGGATAGAACATTGGCGTGGCCATGAAACGGTCCACAAAGACAGCGCCACTGACCTTGTCCACCTCGTATTTGATGGGGCCGGTATTGGCAGGGATCTCGATGATGACGTTGATCTCGTCTGGCAGGCGATAGCCGGGGGGTACGGCGGAAAGACTCATGAGCTGGTTACCTGATGGGGCGGCAGTCAATTGCGGGCGCAGATCATACGCGAAAGCCTTATGCCCGCCCAGTGCGCTTTTACAAGACCGCCGGCGGGGACTCAGGAAGTACCTGCCCACTCCCTGCCACCGGCACCCTGGTCTCAACTCATGCCACGGAGAAAGGCGGCAGCTTCTTCGCCACCATCACGCCTTTGAGCCGTGCTATGACCGGCAGGCCATAACGCCAAGGCGTATCGGCTTCGCCCTGAATCAGCGGAGCGAGATAGGCCCGGGCCGAGGAGGTGATCCCGAAACCATCCCGCGTAATGTAGTTACGGGGCATCTTCCGCTCGACGTTGGCAACCTTCGACAGGGGGGCTGCGCCAATCTTCCAGGTGTAACGCTTGCCCTTGCCTCGGACGATGATGGGCATCACCGCATTCCTGCCCGCCAATGCAAGCTCTACCGCAGCCTTACCCACGGCGTAAGCCTGCGCCACGTCGGTACCAGAAGCCACGTGGCGGGCGGCCCGCTGAAGATAATCCGCCAACGCCCAATGATACTTGTACCCCAACTCGTCCTTGACCATGGCCGCCAGTGTCGGCGCCACGCCCCCTAGCTGGGCATGCCCGAAAGCATCCCGCGTGCCAGCCTCGGCCAAGAACCGGCCGTCGGCATCCTGAGCCCCCTCGCTGGCCACGACGACGCAGTAACCATGACGATCCACCGTGGCCTTCACGGCGGCCAAAAACTTCACACGATCGAAGGCGATTTCAGGAAACACGATCAGATGCGGCGGATCGCCATCGCGCTCTGCCGCGAGGCCCGACGCCGCCGCGATCCAGCCAGCGTGGCGCCCCATCACTTCGAGGATGAACACCTTGGTGGAGGTGGCGCACATGGAGGCCACGTCAAGACCCGCCTCCCGGGTCGACACTGCCACATACTTGGCCACCGAACCGAACCCCGGACTGCAGTCCGTGAGCGGCAGATCGTTGTCGACCGTCTTCGGCACGCCAATACAGGTCAGCGGGTAGCCCACCTGTTTCGCCAGCTGGGATACCTTCCACGCCGTATCCTGGGAATCGCCGCCGCCATTGTAGAAGAAGAAACCGATGTCATGGGCACGGAAGACCTCCAGCAAACGCTGGTACTCAGCGCGGCTGTCTTCGATGGCACGGAGTTTGTAGCGGCAGGAACCGAAAGCACCTCCCGGTGTGTGCTTGAGCGCGGCTATGGTCGCCGCAGTCTCCTTGCTGGTATCAATCAATTCCTCATGAAGGGCTCCGAGGATGCCATTGCGCCCGGCATAGACCTTGCCGATCCGGTCCTTGTGGGCTCTCGCGGTCTCGATGACCCCCGCCGCACTGGCATTGATCACCGCGGTGACACCCCCGCTCTGGGCATAGAAAGCGTTGCGCGGACGAATGGGTTCGGACCTTGCCATGATGTCTCCTGAGTCGATCGGCGTCACTGGGAAAGCCGGAACGGATCCCTGCCGTGAGAGATTAGCGTCCCGCCCGCGACAGTGCACGATTACCGGGGAGAGTCTGCAATGGGTTCATGCGGTTCTGGCCTTATGAGGGCTTCTGACTCGAGGCCCATTGGCGAGGGCGTGGCCCTGCCACATGGAGCGGATGTCACGCGCTACGCCGTCACAGCGGCGGCGCCCCGCAAAGCTGCGGCGCACCCCATTCAGAAAGCCTTGCGGAAGTGCTGCACCATTCGTCCTGAATGGTGCAGCACACGCCTGGGCCGGCACAGGCCCGGACTCGGCTCCCGACGAAACAAAGGCTTACGCCATAGTTTCGCGAGCGGCACATCCATGTGCCGCAGGAAACGCTTGTTAATCCACATTCCCCTGGCCCGCTCTGTGCGACAATCCTGCGGCGCTGACCCATTGGGGCTGGCAGCGGGCAGAATGCTGCCACGGGCCTGAAGGTGGTGGTCTGCCTTTCCACACGACGAGGACATGGCTGGTTCAATGCAATCCATCATCTCGCTTTTCTGGAATCTGTGTCTGCTGCGCACCGGCCCCGAGCACATGCCCACCGTCGGTTTCTTCGTCGGTCTGGTGCTGGTGGTCAATATCCTGGTCTCAACCCTGGTGGCCCTGTCTGCCCCCGCCGATCCAACGCTGCTGCAGGCCCTGTCCATCCCTGTGGTGGCTGCCGCTGTGCTGGCCGGGAGTACGCTGCTGATCCTGCGCCTGAAAGACTTGAGCCACCGCTTCACGGCCACCATGACCGCTCTGCTCGGTGCCGACATCATCATCACGGCGTTGTCCTGGCCCCTGCTTCTGATCGCCGACCCCACTCCCGGCGGCCCGACCAGCGGTTTCGACTGGCTCCTGATCGTGGCGCAGCTCGCGCTTGTATTCTGGTGGGTGACCATTGCCGGCTTCATCTTTTCGCGGGCGCTTTCCGTACCCATGCCCCAGGGCGTGGCCGTGGCCGTATTCGTGATCCTGGCCAGCCTGATGGTCACGGCCTCTGTCGTACCGCTTCCCGCTTCACAAGCGTGATCAGGAGTCCGCTATGAATCTCTTTTTCCTGGGCATCGGCGGCACGCTGATGGGCAACCTGGCCCTGCTGGCAGCAGAGCAGGGGCATAGCGTCCGGGGCTCGGATTCCGGCATCTACCCGCCCATGAGTGATGTGCTGGAAGCCGCGAAGATTCCGCTGGCAGAGGGCTTCGATAGCGCCTTCATGCGGCCACGGCCAGACCTGGTCATCATGGGCAACGCCAATCTTCCCCGCGGCCATCCCGCCGTCGAATGGGTGCTGGACGAGGGCATCCCCTTCATGTCGGGTGCCGAATGGCTCGGCAGTCAGCTCATGCGCGACCGCTGGGTCTTGGCTGTGGCCGGCACCCACGGCAAAACCACCACCACGGCCATGCTGGCCTGGATCCTGGATCAGGCCGGCCTCGAGCCCGGCTACCTGGTCGGCGGTGTGCCCATCGATTTTCCGCACTCTGCCCGACTTGGTGGCGGTCGCTTCTTCGTGGTGGAGGCTGACGAGTACGACTGCTCTTACTTCGACCGCCGTTCCAAATTCGTCCACTACCATCCGCGAACACTGGTGCTGAACAATCTGGAATACGACCACGCCGACATTTTTCCGGACCTCAATGCCATCCAGAATCAGTTCCATTTGCTCCTGCGCACGGTGCCAAACGTCGGCCGCATCATCATGCCGAGACAAGACGAGAACCTCGAGGAAGTCCTGGGCCGCGGCTGTTGGACACCCATCGAACGCTTCGTGCCGGTCCGTCCCGGATCGCGTCGCAAACTGCGGCCGCACCCGCGCGATACCGGAACCGTATGGTCGGTAGGCAGTCGCCGCAACCAGGGCCGTTGTTTCACGGTGGAGCGAAACGGAGATCCCATGGGTGAAGTGGATTGGTCCCTGATCGGCGACCACAACATGGGTAATGCCTTGGCGGCGCTGGCGGCCGCCCAACACGCGGGCGTCGAGCCCAGCGTTGCCGTAGCTGCATTGTCGAGTTTCCGCGGCGTGAAGCGACGCATGGAACTGATTCACGATGCCGATGGCGTGCGCATCTATGACGACTTCGGTCACCACCCGACCGCCATACGTACTACCCTTCAGGGCCTTCGGGATCAGGTCGGCAGTGACGAGATCGTGGCCGTAATCGAGCCGCGGTCCCACACCATGAGCCTGGGTACCATGCGTAATGAACTCACCACTTGCTGTGCGGCCGCCGACCGATCGATCTGGTTCCGCAGCCCCAAGCTCACGTGGGACCTGGCCGAAGTGGTGGCCGCAAGCGTCGTGCCGGCACAGATGGCCGAGGACATCGACCGCCTGACGACGACTCTGGTCAAACAAATAGGAGGACGGCCACGGGATGCCGGAGGCACGCCGAGCGCATGCCACATCGTAATCATGAGCAACGGCAGCTTCGGCGGCCTGCATGAGAAGATCAAGGCAGCGCTGGCAAAACCAGCAACCACAGAGTAGAAAAGCCCGGGGGGAACGTCCTGAACCAACGCAAGCTCCTGGCCCCGGCCTTCACCTTCAGCGCCAGGGGCCATCTGCCAGCGGAATAAGCGTGGCACGCATCCTCGGCCCAACCCATTTCGCAGGCGCCCTGCACACTGCGATCCCTCCGGTTGTGATCCGCCGAAGCCGCCGGCAAGCCAACACAACAATTCGCTCAGGACGCCTGATCCATACCTGGCATTGCGCAGGACAAGGCCTGCCACTCGTCCGCCGTGCGCTGGACCAGCCAATGCGCCCAGCGAGCATAGCCCGTAGCCGAGGGATGGAAGCCATCCCGCTGCAGGTGCGGCATCAATTCGCCAGCGGCAATGGGCAGATGCAGGCAGGTGTGGCCCATGGACGGTGGCCGGCTCCTGACAGCGTCGAAAGCGGCCTGATCGAGCCTGCGGCCACGTTCGCCCAGCAGCGCACTCAAGGGCCACGGCAGCCCTGAATGCGGTCGCTGGTTACGCACTCCGGAACTAATGATCAGGCGACCGCCAGCCGCCTCGAGATGGTCAAGAATACGACCGAACTCACGTCGCCAGCGTCCGATCCCAGTGAGCCCGAGCGCGTCGTTGGCGCCGAGCAGAATGATGCCTATGTCATGAGCCGGCACACCATGCAACGACAGGCTGCGCAGCAGCTCGGCAGCCGTCCAGTGACGCCCCCCAAGGACTTGCCACTCAACCCGACGCCGCAACCGGAGTGCAAGACTGTAGGCGAGGCGAGGCGCCAAGCTGCGCTCCATGGCGCTGCAGCCAACGCCAAGCGCCAAGGAGTCTCCGGTGACCAGCAGCCGTAAGGGTTCGGCGGCAAGGTCGCCCGTCCAGCCCGCATGGGCACCCAATGGCTCGGGCAAACGCCCTCCAGCCACCCGAAGCCAGAGGCTCTGCGCCAGTGCCACAGGCAGCAGGCCCATCACGGCGCCCGCTTCGAGCATGGATGTCGATGGCGAATCCGACAGAATACAGGCCTCCTCATATTTTTCCCGGTCACGGCGCCAGACGGCGCGCGGGGACGCAGGGACATCAGACCCCGTCAAAACGCCGCGCATTATGCAGCAGCGCATGGCAGTGGTCATCCGGCTGCAACCTTCCCCCTCATGCCGCCGGGTCAATGCACACCGGAGCGCGAAACCGGCGTGCCGGCACAAAACACTGGCGGCACGGGTGACGCGTCGCCCAACTCATGCAATAAAGCTATGGAGGCTCTGAACTGCGTTCGCCCCGCTCTGGCCTTCCGCGGACGTCTGTATCAAGGCGGTCACGAAGGCTTGGTACTGCCACCACGTCGAGCGGATGCAACACCGAGCCAGGCGCCCTCTGGCTACGTTGCGTCGCTTGAAAAAGCAAGCAGCCTTCCCTCCGCGACGCTACTTCGCGACCACCGCATCGGCTTCGAGGAGGTGCAGCTCAGCAAGGGTGTCCGTACGTCCACGTTGCGTGCCGTGAGCGGTCGCAGCAGCAGCCCTCAGGTGTTCATCAACGGTTCCGTCATTGGTGGCGCTGAGGACCTGGAATTGTTTTTCCAAACAAGTGAGGCAGGGCGGCAAGCAGCCGCCTGAGCCCGACCGGAGCGACCCCCGCTCCGGTCTAGCCGTGTCGCCGGCACTCGCTTCCCCCGCGGGTGCGGGCACCTTATTCCCGCAAAGTCCATTAAGAAACCCGCCGAAGTCCGCCTGCTGAGCCAAGGGGCCGCCCAACCCGCGCCTGCTCGCTAATGATCCGGGTGTCCCAGGACCCGGCTGCTTTGCTCCGCAGCTCCAAACGGACTCCGTTCGCCCGAACACCCCCGCACCCTTCCCCGGCGGTATAATCCCCCTCCCTCGTCCCGCGCCAGCGAGCAGAGCCCCGGGCCTGACGCGACAAAATTCTGCGACCCAAGGAAATCAGAGATGGCCATCAAGACGCGATTCACCGAAATGTTCGGCGTGGAACACCCCATCGTGCAGGGTGGAATGCAATGGGTGGGCTACGCCGAAATGGTGGCGCCGGTTGCTAATGCGGGAGGCCTTGGTTTCCTGACGGCACTGACCCAGCCCACCCCAGAAGATCTCGCCAAGGAGATCGCCCGCACACGAGAAATGACGGACAAGCCCTTCGGCGTCAACCTCACCATCCTGCCGGCCATCAAACCACCGCCCTATGCGGAGTACCGCGACGCCATCATCCAGGGCGGGATCAAAATCGTCGAAACCGCCGGCTACAAGCCGCAGGAGCATGTGGACCACTTCAAGCAGCACGGCATCAAGGTGATTCACAAGTGCACCGCGGTCCGCCATGCCCTTTCAGCCGAGCGGATGGGTGTGGACGCGATATCCATTGATGGCTTCGAATGCGCAGGCCATCCCGGAGAAGACGACATTCCAGGACTCATCCTGATTCCCGCCGCAGCCAACAAGGTCAAGATCCCCATGCTGGCATCGGGCGGCTTTGCCGATGGGCGCGGACTCGCGGCGGCACTCGCGCTTGGCGCGGACGGCATCAACATGGGCACCCGATTCTGCGTCACCCAAGAAGCCCCCATCCACGCCAGCTTCAAGCAGCGGATGGTCGAGAACGACGAGCGCCAGACTAACCTTATCTTCCGCACACTCAAGAATACCGCACGGGTGATGAAGAACGGCGTCAGCGACGAAGTGGTGGCCATTGAACGCAAGGGTGGCGCCACCTTCGATGACATTCAGGATCTGGTGGCAGGCGTGCGGGGCCGCAAGGCCATGGCCGATGGCGACTCTGATGGCGGCATCTGGTCCGCCGGGATGGTTCAAGGCCTGATTGACGACATCCCCACCGTCAAGGAACTCATCGATCGCATCATGAGTGATGCCGAGACCATCATACGATCGCGACTTGGCGGCATGGTGGCCTGACAACCCGAAAACCTGTGGCGCGCTCTGAGGTCTGCTTTCGGGACGCCACAGGAAACGCGACACTACTGGCATCCCTGAACGCGAATACGCAGGATTCTCTGCCAGCGGTCGGCTAATATCGCGACCGGATACGGGCGCCGCAGGAGACACTGATCAATCCGCGACTCCTCCAAGCCCACTTCATTCGACTGCGAAGGACACCATGGGCAGAGCCTATCAGAACCGCAAGGATTCCATCGCCAAGACCTCAAACCAGAAGGCGCGGATCTACAGCCGCTATGGCCGTGAAATCTACGTGGCGGCCAAGTCAGGCGGCACGGACCCGTCCGGCAACCTCACCCTTCGCGGCCTGATCGAGCGCGCCCGCAAGGATCAGGTGCCAAGCCACGTCATCGAGAAGGCCATAGACAAGGCGAAAGGTAGCGGTGGCGAGGACTTCGCAGTGGCACGCTACGAGGGTTTTGGCCCCGGCGGCTGCACGGTGATCATCGAGTGCCTCACGGATAATCCGAACCGAACCTCAGCGGAAGTGCGCAACTGCTTTGGCAAGGTGAAGTGCAAGATCGGCGTGCAGGGCAGCGTCAGCCACTTGTTCGATCACTGCGCGATTCTCGCCTTCGAGCGCGACAACGAGGACGAAGTACTCGAAGCACTCATGGAGCGGGACGTGGACGTAAGCGACATCGAGAGCGAAGGCGGTCACATAACCGTTTTCGCGGCAAGCACGGACTACTCGCGCGCCAAGCAAGCCCTTACCGAAGCCTTCGGCGAGATTGATTTCGAGGCCGATGAGATACAGTTCGTGCCTCAGAACACCGTCAGCCTCGAAGGCGAGGAAAAGCTGCTGCTAGAACGCTTCCTTGAGTTACTCGATGACGTGGACGACGTGCAGCGAGTGTTTCACAACGTCGAGTGACCCCATTGACGAGTCGCCTCAGCCACCTGTGAACAGGCACAACACCCGCATTTCCACACTCTCCCGCTGCAGCGCATTGGCGCCGGCATGAGGGTCCCGGAAGGCCGAGTGGGGCGTCCAGAATGGTCGATCGCTCTCCACACAGGCGCTGTCGTAGGTGCGAAACACCAGCAATTCATCGTGACTCATGCCCGGGAACGTGTACCAATGATGGACATCCGGCGGTCGCGGCGCGCGCACGCTGAAGGTCTCGAACTCCAGGTGCAGCCCGCCATACTCTGGCACCACGAACGGCAGCAGATCAGCCCGCGGAACGCTGCGCGCATCGCAGATGGCCAGTGGGTAATCCGGCCGCTCGGCACCGAGATTGCGCCAGAACTGCAGCAGCAGAACCCGCCTGGCAAGGGTCACATCACGCTGACTGAGTCCCGCAGCCGCCAGCAGCGGCTGAATGTAGGCTGCATAGGGCCGCGCGGGATCCTCCAACATGCAGCGGTAATCATCGGTGAAGTCCGAGTGCACGAAGGTGATCGGCGCATAGTCGGCCACCTTCCGGGCCATCATCGGGCTGCGCACGATGGGCGGATACAGCAGCGTGCGGTCGCAGCCGGAAAGCTCCCGTGCCAGTGCCTGCACGGCCGCCCCGTGGCTGCCCGACAGATCTGAAGCATCGATGGCCTTCACCGCTGGCAAGGCATGTTCGAGCAGCCTGAAGCCGCAGTCCTCGAAGGCCAGATCACGGCCGCGGGCATCGAAGATGGGCACTTCGACCGGGGTCGTGTCGCCCGAACCAGCCACGTCGAGGGTGTAGTTCAGGACTGCCTGGCAATAACTTTCGCCCTCCGCTCGCATCATCGCCTCCCAACCATGACGCGCACGCCTCTAATCGCCATGGTATGCGAAAACCTCATCATGAGCGCCCATGAGCAGGGCCGCAAAGCAGCCAGCAGCTCACCGATGCTTCACAACCAGCGCGGATCGATGGGACAGACGGCCGGCATGGCTGACTCGACAATTTCGGCAACGTCCAGACAGAGATCCTCACGCCAGCGATCTGCGTAGATCTGCACGCCGCGTGGCAGCCCGGCGTCCACGCCGCAGGGCACGCAGACCGACGGAATACCCAGCAGGTTTCCCGGGGTGATGAACCGTATCGTACTGGTCAGCAGGGCCATACCCGTCTTGGGGTCGAGGTCCACGTCGTGGGCGAAGGGCAGCCCCGTCCAGGTCGGGCCAATCACCACGGGATGCTCTGAAAAATAGGCCGACCAGAGTCGGGACAGCCGCGAGCGCTCTGCATTCACCAGGGCACCGGGCATGCCGTCAGGATCGAAGCGCTCGAACAACTGCCGCAGACCCACGGCCAACTCCGGGCTGATCACCTGCTCCATCAGCGGCATGTTGACGACAAAGTCCTGGGCCAGCGTCCGGCCCCAGATCTCGTTGATCGTTTCGATCTCCGGCGGCATACCTTCGCTGACCTCCCACCCGGCTGAGGCCAGTGCCTTGCCGGCATCGCGAATCGCCGCCACCGTGGCCGGCTCGATGGGGCCATTGGGCAGTTCAGTGACCAACACGGCCCGCTTGGCCACCGGCGCACCGCTGAGCGGCGCATCGACGGATACCGGATCGCGGATGTCGCGGCCGGCCAGAATCGTCAGCGCCAGGCGCAGGTCGGCCACCGAGCGCGCCATGGGACCTTCCACCAGCATGGCCTGGATCGCCATGCCGCCATCCTGAGGAGGCATGGACATGAAGTGAGGAATGCGGCCGGCGCTCGGCTTCAGCGACGCAACACCATTGCAGTAGGCAGGGTTGCGCAGCGAACCGCCGATATCGTTGCCGAGACCGATGCAGGACATCCCGGTGGCTAGCGCTGCACCTTCGCCGCCGCTGGAGCCCCCCGCGACCCGGTTTTGGTCCCAGGGATTCAAGGTCCGACCATGCAGCGGATTGACCGTGCTGATGCGCAGCCCGAATTCCGGCATGTTGGTGCGGGCCAGGGCAATGGCGCCGGCAGCCTTCATGCGCTCGACCACCGGCGCGTCGACGCTGGCCACCGCAGCCGCCAGTGCCGGGACGCCCTGGGTCGTCGCTGTCCCAGCGACATCAATATTCTCCTTGATGGTGAAGGGAACGCCATGCAGCGGACCCAACGGGTCTCTGCGATCCGCGGTATCGGCCGCCACCAGAGCCGATTCCGAAAGCACCCGCGTCACGGCATTAATGGTGCCGTTAACCGCCTCGATGCGCTCCAGATGCGCCGTCACCACCTCACGACTGCTGACTTCCCGCGAGCGGATCAATGCCGCCAGCTCGGAAGCGCTGCGGCGCCAAAGCGCGTCATCATTCGAACTCATGCCGGCCCTGCCCCCTCAAAGTCGATTTCTGGATGTCCTGTCTTTTTCTGGATGTCCTGTCTTTTTCTGGATGTCCTGTCTTTAGAATTGTTGGTCGGCGAGGGCCATGATGGATGCGCTGCCGCTACTGATGCGCTGCTCGAGCGTCGCGGCCAGGGGCAGCAGGCGGGCGTGGAAGAAGTCCCCAGTGGCCACCTTCCCCTGCAGGAAGTCGACGTCGGCACCGTCCTGATCGACGTCGACTTCGGCCACGCCGACCATCCAGGCCCAGAGCCAGCCGTAGGCCAGCAGGCCGGTAAGTTCCAGGTAATCGCAGGCCGCACTGCCGGCCAGGGCCGGATCTTCGGTGCTGTGCTCGACGATGAAGGCCGTGCTGCGACGGAAGGCTTCGAGCGCAGTGTCGAGACCGGGTCGCAAACGCTCGGGGCAGTGACCATCGGCGAGAAATGCCGAGACCCGTTCGGCGAACAGCTCTGCCATGCGACCACCGTCGCGGGCAGTCTTGCGGTCGGTGAGGTCCATGGCCTGGATGCCGTTGGTGCCTTCATAGATTTGCGCGATGCGCGCGTCCCGCACAAACTGCTCGAGCCCCCACTCGCTGACGTAGCCGTGCCCCCCAAGCACCTGCTGGGCCAGCACCGTGCCCTCGAAGCCGCGATCGGTAAAGTAGGCCTTGGCCACCGGCGTCAGCAGGGCCACCAGATCGGCGGCATCACGGGCCGCCGCTTCGTCGTCAGAGAACTTGGCGATATCAAGCTGCAGTCCCACGAAAGCGGCGAACGCTCGACCACCTTCGTTGTAGGCCTTCTGGGTCAGCAGCAGACGACGAACGTCCGGGTGCACCAGCAGATTGTCGGCAGCACCCTCGCTTCGATCCTCGGCTCGCGGGGCCCGGCCCTGCAGACGCTCCCGGGCGTAGGTGAGCGCATTCTGATAGGCGATCTCGCCGGCACCGAGTCCCTGCAGGCCGATGGACAGCCGTTCGTAGTTCATCATGGTGAACATGCAGGCCAGGCCGAGGTGGGGCTCACCAATAAGGTAGCCCCGGGCCCCATCGAAGTTCAGCACGCAGGTGGCGCTGCCGCGTATGCCCATTTTGTGCTCGATGGCAGCGACGGCCACCCTGTTGCGGCTACCGTCTTCGAGCACCTTGGGAACCAGAAACAGGGAGATACCCCGTGAGCCTTCCGGTGCATCGGGCAGGCGTGCCAGGACCAGATGGACGATGTTGTCGGTGAGGTCGTGGTCACCACCGGTAATGAATATCTTGGTTCCAGTGAGACTGTAGTCGCCGTCCGCTAACGGCTCGGCTCGGGTGCGAAGCAGTCCAAGATCGGAACCCGCGTGAGGCTCGGTCAGACACATGGTTCCGGTGGTACGGCCAGCGTAGATTTGTGGCAACCAAAGCCGCTGCATCGACTCCGAACCATGACTGGCGATGAGCAGGGCCGCCCCCGCCGACAACGCCGGGTAGAGGTAGAGGGAGGTGTTGGCCGCGAAGAACATCTCCTCGACCGCCACCGTGAGCATCTTCGGCATGCCCTGACCGCCATGCTCGGGTTCACCACCGAGACCGGTCCAGCCCCCCTCGGCATAGCTGCGGTAGGCGTCGACGAAACCTGCAGGAGTCGTGACCTCCCCGCCTTCGAAGCGACAACCTTCGGCGTCACCCGGTGCATTCAGCGGCAGGAAGGCGGACTCCGCCAGGGTACCGCCCGCGTCGATGATGGCTTCTGCCAGGGAGCGGTCCACCTCTCCGGTGGCCGCCATGGTGCGCCAATGGGATTCGGCGTCCAGCAGATCGAAGAGCACGAAGGACAGATCCCGCCGAGGTGCGGTGTAACCGGGCATAACGACTCCAACAAGGATTAGCGGGTAAAGGCTTCCGCCGGCATGTTCAACAGCGCATCCGAGCCATCGCGGATGGTCGCCGCAAGCAATCCGGTACGCGGCAGTAGACGCCGGAAGAAGAAATCGCCCGTCTGCAGTTTGCCCGTGTGGAAAGTGTCCGCCGCGTGCTCCGAACGGCCGGCGGCGACCATCATGCGCAGCCAACACCAAGCCAGCAGTACGTAGCCCGAATACATGAGGAAATCCACCGCGCCAGCTCCGACTTCGTCCGGATTCTCCATGCCCCGCTGACCGAGATCCATGGCCAGTGCGCCCCATTCGTCTGCCAGCCGGGAAACCTCGGCCACGTAAGTGGCCAGCTCGGCTTCACCATCGAGCTCAGCGCAGGTGCCCTTGATGTCAGTGATCAGCGCTGTGAGCGTCGCGCCGCCATCGAACAGCACCTTGCGACCGATGAGGTCCAAGGCCTGGATCTGTGTCGTGCCTTCATAAATCAGGGTAATGCGGGTATCGCGGACGTACTGCTCGACGCCATGCTCGCGTATGAATCCGTGGCCGCCAAAGATCTGCACGGCGTGGTTGGTGCACTCCATGGCCATCTCGGTGAGGAAGCCCTTGACGATGGGCGTGAGCAGATCGATCTGTTTCTGCCCGCCAGCCTTCACCTCGGGATCCGCCGCGTTGCGGCCGAGATCCTGTTGCATACCAGCATGGTAGGCCAGCGCCCGGCAGCCCTCGGTGAGCGCCTTCTGGGTCAGCAGCATGCGCCGCACGTCCGGGTGCACGATGATCGGATCCGCCGGCCGATCCGGCGCCGCCGGGCCGGACAGCGCCCGCATCTGTTCGCGCTCCAGCGCATAGGCGGCACTGGCCTGATACGCGGCCTCGGCCTGACCGAGACCCTGCAGTCCCACCACCAGACGCGCCGCATTCATCATGGTGAACATGCAACGCATGCCCTTGTTTTCCTGGCCGACCAGCCAGCCCTTGGCGGCATCGAAGTTGAGCACGCAGGTGGCGTTGCCATGGATGCCCATCTTCTCCTCGAGGCTGGCACAGGTGACGCCATTGCGGTCGCCGATGCCCCCTCTCTCGGGCAGATACTTGGGCACGATGAACATGGAGATGCCCTTGGTTCCGGCCGGTGCATCCGGCAGCCGGGCGAGCACCAGATGGACGATATTCTCCGCCAGATCATGCTCACCCGCCGATATGAAGATCTTGGTGCCGTTGATCGCATAACTGCCGTCGGCTTGCAGTTCAGCACGGGTCCTTACCAGGCCGACGTCGGAACCACAGTGGGGTTCCGTCAGACACATGGTCCCGGTCCAGGCTCCCGAGTGAAGCTGGCGCAGATAGATGTCTTTCTGCTCTTCGGTGCCGTGGATTTCCAGCGCATTCATCGCCCCATGGGACAGGGCCGGATACATACCCCAGGCCAGATTGGTGGTCATGGTCAGCTCTTCGACCAGCATGCCCACGCTGGCCGGAAGACCTTGACCACCCCACTCAGGTGCACCGGTGATGGCCGTCCAACCCCCGGCCACGAACTCCGCATAGGCTTCACGGAAGCCCTGGGGCGTCGTCACCACACCATTCTCGAGCCGGCAGCCCTCCTTGTCTGCACTGAGGTTGAGCGGAAACAGCTCCTGTTCCGTGAAGCGGGCCATCTCGTCGAGGACACCGTCGATCAGGGCTCGGTCCACGGGCTCCACACCAGTAAGGCGCGGGTAGTGCGCAGCGAAGTTGAAAACGTCATCGAGCAGAAAGCGCATGTCGCGCAGCGGCGTGCGATAGGCAGGCATAGGGACCTCGACTTCCTTGATGACTGACCACCGGACATGACGCCCGGGCAGCGAAGCACAGGGCAGGGATTATAGCATCGGCAACTTCTGGGGCGGCTGTGATGCAGGCCAGTTAGTCCGCATCCAGGCGGAAGCCGGGGGTCATCCGAATGTGCCAAGCCGGAGCTTGCCGCCCTGCGCAACCAACGCAGGCCCTTGAGGCCCAGCGCCGGGCCGACAGACAGCCCACCACAGCCATGGCGCGCCGCCTGCTCCAGCATGGGCGCAGGACTACAGCCATTGCGGACTCTGCCCACAACTTCGAAGGTGAAACTCGCAGGGCACAGTCGACTTTCGCGCTTCATGCTCGCTGCATGTCGATCACACTGCCCTCCCTGCTGGTCCGCCTGACCTGGCTTCTTGCACCCGGGCGCTGCGTGCTGTGCGGCTTGGCGAGTCATCGCCAACGGGACCTATGTGACGTCTGCGAGACCGACCTGCCGCGGGTGATCGATCCCTGTCCACGCTGCGCCCTGCCCATGGCCCCGGGGGTGAGCGGATCCTGCGGTCCCTGCCTGCTGCGCCCTCCACGCTATCTGTCCCTGCAGGCGGCCGCGCGCTATGAGGACCCCGCCGACCTGCTCGTGCAGGCGTTGAAGTTTGGCGGCCTGCGCGCCGCCGCCAAGGTCATGGCCGAGGTCATGTACGAGCGACTGCCCGCCGCTTCGCTCCCCCCCGACGCCTGGCTACTCCCGGTTCCCCTTCATCCTTGGCGGCAATGGCGGCGAGGCTTCAACCAGAGCACGCTGATCGCCGAGGAGCTGGCCCGCCTTGGCGGCTGGCGACTCATCACGCGCGCCGTCCGCCGGCGACGTTCCACCCGTCCGCAGTCCGGCCTGAATCGCGCTGGGCGACGCCGCAACCTGGCCCATGCGTTCGAGGCCCGACCTGGACGCGTACCCGGAAAGGTCATCATCATCGATGACGTGGTGACCACAGGAACCACGCTGGACGCCTTGACCCGAGCCTTGCTGCACGCCGGCGCCACCGAGGTCCACGCCTGGGCATTCGCCCGGACCCCACCGTGATGGGCTGCCTGGCGCCATGCGCCTTCGTCCACGCGACCTCACCTGGGCCGGAAGCCTCAAAAGTGCATGCCATTAACCCGCAAGGTGGGCCGCCACACTGGCTTGTCGTGAGCTTCCACCCTCCTGCCTGGAGGCCACGAATGACACCCGAATGCAGGAAAGATCCATTGACCCGATCGGGCGCCTCACTGATGATCGCGCTCCAGCAGCAACATGCGAGCCGCAGTCATGGCGGAACTCGACGACAACAGCATTCCCTTCGCGGGGCTAGACCCAGACCGGGTCATCCGCGCGGTCGAAGCCACCGGGTGCCGAAGCGACGCCCGGGTCCTGGCCTTGAACAGCTACGAGAACCGGGTCTACCAGGTCGGCATCGAGGATGCCGAGCCCGTGGTGGTCAAGTTCTATCGCCCTGGGCGCTGGACCGACGCACAGATACTCGAGGAACACCTCTTCAATGGACAGCTTGCGGAGCTGGAGATTCCCGCGGTACCGCCGCTGGCGGCCGAAGATGGAACCACCCTCCACCACGATGAAGGCTTCCGTTACGCCATCTACCCACGCCATGGCGGTCGCGCCCCGGACACTGAGGACCTCGACGCCCTCGCGGTGCTCGGCCGCTACCTCGCCCGTATTCACCGGGTCGGCGACCTCGAGCCCTTTAAGGCACGACCGGCATTCAGCGTTGAGGAGTTCGGTCACAATAGCCGCGAATTCCTGCTTGGCTCAGGCTTTATACCCGAGGATCTGCGCCCAGCCTACGAGACGCTGACAGCCGATTTGCTGCAGCGCATCGGGCGTGACTTTCCACCGCTATCAAGCTTCCACAGCCTTCGCCTGCATGGGGACTGCCACATGGGCAACGTCCTGTGGCGGGATGAAATACCGCATTTCGTCGATTTCGACGATGCCCGCAGCGGGCCGGCCATTCAGGATCTGTGGATGTTGCTGTCCGGCGAGCGCCCCGAGCGTACCGCCCAGCTCTCCGAAGTGCTGGATGGCTATGCGCAGTTCGCCGACTTCGACAACCGGGAACTGGTGCTCATCGAACCGCTTCGCACGCTGCGGATCATGCACCATGCCGCCTGGATCGGACGGCGCTGGAGCGACCCGGCCTTCCCCCGGGCCTTCCCCTTCTTTGCCGACCAGCGCTTCTTCTCCGAGCACATCTTGAGTCTGCGCGAGCAGATGGCTGCCCTGGATGAACCCGCGCTGGAAGTATTCTGACGCACCGGCACGCTGCACCCGATCCCAGCCAGCACGCGTATCACCAGGTCCCGGTCATCGAAGGGTTTGAACATCACGCCAGGGCGCGGACCGAAAAGGCCCGGGCCAGGCAGCCGAGCCTCAATGGCATCGACATTCGGCATATGGCTCCGAAGTATAGGACGCTCGTTACATGGCAACACAAACCACCCTTTTCCGGTGTTGGCGTAACGCCGCAAACATGCGCGCCTTGTGCCATACTTCACATAAGTCAAGATACATTATTATACAAGACCTCCGAAGAAGGGCGGGGCCATGCTGGAAACTTTGGGTATGAACCAGAGTGCGAAGAAGGCAGTGATCATCGACGACTTCGTCGAGATGGGGGAGTTTCTGCGCGATCTCTGCGAGGCTTCGGGCTACGCTGCGACGTTGTATGAGCGCGCCTGTGAACTCGACACCAACGCCTGCATGGACGCCGATGTCCTTTTTCTTGATCTCAGCCTTCCGGATACCGATGGCGTGCAGTTCATGCGCCAGCTTGGCGGGCTGCGCTGCACCACCCCGATCATCCTCATCAGCGGGCACGCGAGCTGCGTTCTTTCCGCCGCGGTCAGTGCAGGACGCGAATCGGGCCTTAACGTCATAGGCGCTCTGAGGAAGCCTTTCTCCATTGCCGACTACGACGCCCTGATTAACACCCTGGAGTGCCCGGAGGGGAATACCTCCGACCCCCTGCTCACGCCCGATGCCCTGAAGGAAGCGCTGGAAAACAACCGCATCGAACCCTTCTTCCAGCCAAAGATCGACCTGCGAAGACTCGAAGTCTGTGGTTTCGAGGCGCTCGCACGGCTGCGGCTCCCCGATGGGCGCATCATTCTGCCCGATCAGTTCCTCCCCACCGCCAGCGAATGTGGACTCGGCGATGCGCTCACAGACCGCATGCTGATCCTAAGCCTGGACGCCTGGCGGGACTGGGCCGCACGGGGGACCGACTGGTCCCTGGCCGTGAACATTCCAGTATCACGGCTGGCCGATGTGCAGTTCCCGGACCGCCTGGAGGAGCTCGCCGACCTCTGGGGCATCGATCGTCGCCAGCTCATTCTGGAAATCACCGAGACTGAACTGCTGGACCACCACCCCAATGTCATGGACACCCTGGCAAGGCTAGGCATGAAACGCTTTTCGCTGGCCGTGGATGACTTTGGCACGGGGTTCTCGAGCCTGATGCAGCTCAAGCGGCTCCCTTGCGTCGAGCTGAAGATCGATCGCAGCTTCGTCACCGACATGTGCCGCGACAGCCATTGCGAAGTCATCGTCAGGAAGTCTATCGAGATCGGCCACGAACTCGGCATGACCGTCACGGCTGAGGGCATCGAGTCCCAGGATGTGGTCGATGCCCTGCGCGAGATGGGTTGCGACCAGGGCCAGGGCTACTTCATCAGTCGCCCTGAATCGCGACAGCAAATCGCCACGTCCTACATCGACGGATTCGTGGCCTAGGGAGACCCTGAACTGGCTGCGCCGCAGCTCTGCGGGTCTGTGCCGGTGTGATGGTAAGGCGCGCTGCGCTAAGGAAGCGCTGAACAATTCGTCCTGAATTGTTCAGCGCACGCCGAGTGCGGCACATGTCCGCACTCGGCTCCCGTCGAATCAATGGCTTACGCCATTGATTCGCGAGCGGCACATCCATGTGCCGCAGGAAACGCTGATAAATCAGCGGTTCCCTAAGGAAGGCTGGTTGCCTTTTCAAGCGACGCAACGCAGCCAGCGCCCCAGCACAGGTCGGCCCAGCGTCAAGTTCTAGACAAGTGATTGGCCACGGGTGTCGCGTACTGCAACAGCAGGAAATCCCGCTCCACCTCAGGCAGCGCAGCAAGACGTGCATCAAAGCGTTCCATCGCGGCGCCCGTAAGCGGGCCAACTGCTCTCTCGAGTTCCGCCGGCAGGGCTCCACCCCGACGCCGCCAAGCTTCAAGATGGGTTGGGAAAAGACGAAAGCCGCGCTGGATTTCATCATCCAGCCACGCTGCCACGCCATTGGCATCCCCAGGCGGATCCCTGAGCTCGGGCCCGCAGTGGACGTGCACCCGGCCCTTGGCACCGGTAATGCCGGTGACGATGCTGTGAATGTCTTCATCCGGCGGTTTCACGTAGCTGCCTGTCTCAGCTTTCACCTGCAGTTCGTGCGCCTTCATTGCATCGCAGGGATCCAGCTCATAGGAGATCGCCACCGGCACGATGTGCAGGTCAGCGATCACCTCGGCAAAGTCGCGGCCGCTCTTGCGCTCGCTTAGGTAAAACATCTTGATCATCGCCGGGTCCGTCCGGTCATCCCCATCCTTGGCCCGCCCCTCACGCTGGGCGATCCACACCGAATGACCATCACCGATGGAGTGGTGCAAAAAGCGGGAGGTCTGGGTGTACGCCGCCAGTTGCTCCCGCACGCCCTTGGCTGAACGCTTGACCACGAAACTCTTGTTCAAACGCATCAGATCCGTGGCATAGGGCTTCTTGAGCAGGTTGTCACCAATGGCAATGCGGGACGTGCGGTGGCCCTCAGCATGCAGCGCATAATTGAGAAACCCGGAATCCATGGCGATGTCCCGGTGATTGGAAACGAACAGATAGGCACGACCAGGATTCAGCGTATTGATGCCGTTCCAGCTCAGGCCATCGGTGGTGTCGGCAATCATGCGATCAAACCAACTTTCGAGGGAGAACTGGAAATCATCCACGTTATTGAAGCTCGAGACGCGCCTGGCCAGGATCCTGGCCGTCAATGCCCGCAGCAGGCCAGGAGCGATCCGAGCGAGGCGCGGAAAGCGATAAGCCACCACAGCCTGGAGGAATTCTTCGTCCGCCAGCAGCCGCGCCAATACGGAACGAACCTCCTCGTCCCGATAGGGGCGGATTTCCGCGAACTCGTCGTCGCTCATAGTCACCCTCGTTCGCCCCCCACCCAACCACCATCGGGTGCGATTGTAGAACTTGCGGGACGCCTGCACACATCCCCGGCTTTGCGCTATGTTGCAACGTTGCAACTCTGATCGGGCCCAGGCCCCCTGCGGAAGGAACGCCGTCTCCGATGACCATCCGACGAGCCGCGATGGAGGATCTGGCGGCGATCACCAGGATTTACAATCACTACATCGTATCGAGTCCCGCAACCTTTGATATCGAGCCCTTCACCCCGACCCAGCGCGAAACCTGGTTCGCGCAGTTCGGAAGCTCAGGCCCCTGCCAGCTCATGGTGGCCGAGCAGACAGGCGACATCATTGGCTTCGCCTGCTCGGCCCCCCTGCGCCCCAAAGCTGCCTACCGCCGCTCCGTAGAAACCACCATCTACCTGTCCCCGGAAAATGTCCGTCGGGGCCGTGGTTCTGAGCTCTACGCCGTACTGCTCGACGCCCTCACTGCGGCAGGCGCGCACCGTGCCTACAGCCTGATCACAGCACCGAACCCGGCATCGGTGCGTCTGCATGAGAAGTTCGGCTATCAGTTTGCAGGCCGCATGACCGAATGTGGCTGGAAGTTCGATCGCTGGTGGGACGTCCACTGGTACCAGCGCTGTTTCTGATCTCAGAGTGCAGGACTAGCCAGGAAATCTCACCAGTATCCCGAGAGCTGGCGAGGTTCGCAGCCGTTCTGGCGCCGCTCTGGACTGAAAGTCGTAGCCGTAGCTGCGGGTTGAAGGAAGAGCAAGCCAGGGCGAG
>SLTB01000243.1 GCA_007130155.1 Pseudomonadales bacterium | reverse complement strand
TACCTGGGCATGGTGGGCTGGTCGAACAGTTTCTTCGCCTTCGACGACCACTACTTCGCTGGATTCGAATGGCTCCTGGGCTGGGTAGGCGACCTGACGCAGGCAGAACCCTTGCACCGATTGGGACACCAGATCTCAGGCGCGCGGCGGCCGCGGGGATGGCGCCATCAGCTCGACAACGAACCGATCTTCAACCTCTACTACTCCCGCAAATACAAGTTCATCAAGCAGAACGCCTTCGACGCCGCCATGAGTTTCGACGCTGCGCTAGGAAGCTATTTCACCTACGGCCAGGCAGGGATCGAAATGCGTTTCGGGCGAGCCCCGGGTGGCTTTGCCTACGTGGCCAATCCAGTGGGCAAGGGCCTGCAGTATGATGCCACGCTGCGCAGTGAAGGCTCGACCTATACCTACGTCTCGCTGGTCACGGCGGTCACTTGGCTATTGCATGCCATGCCGAGGGACGGCAACGTGCTGCGTCGCAACAACCCTTGGACGCAGCAGAATCAGGTGCGTCCAGAACCAAGCATCCGCCGTCTGATCATCGGCCTGCACTACGAGCGTCCGCGCTGGAGCGCCCACCTGCACCTGTGGTTGGGTACCGATTCCGTCGATCCCGACACGGTTGTGGAACGCCTGGATACGGCGAACAACTTCGGTGCGCTGACCCTGGAGCGCCGACTCTGAGACCGGCGACTCCCGCGCCCGGTTTTACTCATGCCCGCATCTCATGCCCGGAATCGCAGCCGGGCATCCTCAGTGACCCCTCCCACCCAAGCATGGCCCGCGCATGACCGAGCCGCTCCATACGGTGGTCGAGGCCGATGGGCTTGCATGATGTCCGATGCCTGACGCAATCTCCAGAATATGCCCGACAAGATGCTTCTTGCGCTTCGTCAGGAACAAAGCAGCCGATGACCTGAAGTCAAGGTCATGAAAGCCTGGGAAAGGAACCTCGATGCCTGAAAGCCCGCCCCAAGAAGCCGTCGTAAAGGTTGAGAATCTGCAGACCACCTTTCACACCAGGATCGGCCCCGTCCGGGCAGTGGACGGCGTCAGCTATGCTATCGGCAAGGGTGAGACACTGGGCATCGTCGGCGAATCCGGCTGCGGCAAGTCGGTCACGGCGTTCTCCCTCATGCGGCTCATCGAGCCCCCAGGCGAAGTCACCGGAGGTGCGGTCTGGCTCGGCCAAGAGAACATTCTGGAAGCCTCCGAAACGCGCATGCGCGAGCTGCGCGGCTCCCGGATGGCCATCATCTTTCAGGAGCCCATGACGGCCTTCAATCCTGTGCTGACCATCGGCTATCAGATGGATGAGCAGATCAGTCGCCATCTCGGTGTGTCGCGCCAGGAATCCAGAGAACGTGCCATCGATATGCTATCCCTGGTGGGCATCCCATCGCCCAGGGAGCGCTACGCCAACTATCCCCACCAACTTTCAGGCGGGATGCGCCAGCGCGCCATGATTGCCATGGCACTGTCCTGCGACCCGGAGTTCCTCATCGCCGACGAGCCCACCACGGCGCTTGACGTGACCATTCAGGGCCAGATCCTTGAGCTTATCCAGAGCCTGCAGGAACGGCTGTCAATGGCGGTTCAGTTCATCACCCATGATCTCGGAGTCATCTCCGAGATCTCCGATCGCGTTCTGGTCATGTACGCTGGACGCACCTGCGAGGTGGCACCCACGGAAATCCTGATGAGCGCACCGCGGCATCCCTATACCTCCGCGCTGATCAGGTCGATTCCGAAGTTCGGCCAGCGTGTGTCGCGCCTGCCAGCCATCGAGGGCAGCGTGCCGTCCCTTTACGAACTGCCGTCAGGCTGTGCTTTCCAGAATCGCTGCCCGAACGCGGGGCAACGCTGCCGAGACTCTCATCCACCCCTCACCGAAATGGCCAGTGGTCATCAGGTCGCGTGTTTTCATCCGGTGGACCGATGAGCGCCCCCATTCTCGCAGTCGCAGGTCTGCGCAAGCATTTCCCCATCCGGAAAGGGCTGCTACTGCGCGAGGTGGGTCAGGTGAAGGCGGTGGACGGCGTCAGCTTCGCGGTTCAGCCTGGGGAGACCCTCGGCCTGGTCGGAGAATCCGGATGCGGCAAGTCGACCCTCGGCCGCACGCTGGTACGCCTCTACGAACCCACAGCCGGCACCATCCGCTACCGCGGCGAGGACTTCCTGGCCCTCTCGGGCGAACGTCTTCGGACCATGCGTCGCAGCTTGCAGATGATCTTCCAGGATCCCTTTGCTTCCCTCGATCCGCGCATGACCATTGCCCGCATCCTGGCCGAACCTTTCAAGGTCCATGACATCTGCTCGCCGAGGGAATGCCTGGAGCGGGCCGCCGCCCTGCTCGAGACGGTGGGACTGAAGGCCGCCCACCTGAATCGTTACCCTCACGAATTCTCAGGTGGACAACGGCAACGTATATCCATCGCCCGGGCCATCGCGCTGAATCCGGACCTGGTGGTCGCCGATGAGCCGGTGAGCGCCCTGGACGTGTCCATCCAGGCCCAGATCCTCAATCTGATGAAGGATCTGCAGCAGGAGTTTACGCTCACCTATATCTTCATCTCTCACGACCTGTCCGTGATCGATCACTTCTGCGACCGCATCGCGGTGATGTACCTCGGCAAGATCATCGAGATGGCGCCGAGGGAAGAACTCTTTGGCAATCCCAGGCATCCCTATACCCAGGCCCTGATCAACGCCATTCCGAAAGTCGGCCAAGGCAAGCGGCGCATGACGCAGGCGCTCACCGGCGAGGTACCAAGTCCCATCAACCCACCCTCGGGCTGTCACTTTCACCCACGCTGCCCTAAGCGTTTCGAGGGCTGTGACAGCGGTTTCCCGTCCCTGCGCGAAGAGCGCAGGGACCACTTCGTTGCCTGCAGGCTCTACAGCGACGCCGTGGAGGACGAGGTGATACTGCGGAGCACAGGCACGTGAGTACGCGAGCGCTGATCGCGCTCGCCCTGCTCGCACTGATCGCGGGCGTGCTGGCCTATGTGCGCCCGCAGCTCATGCGGCCAGGCGAACTGCCCACGAACGCAGAGTTGAAGATCGGCATCACCCAGGAGTTCGAGAACCTCAACCCCATCGTCATGTCCATGGTGGCCACCACCTACATTTACCGCATGGTGGGGCGTTCACTGATCCAGCTCGACGAGGACAGTCAGTGGTTGCCGCAACTGGCCACGCAGATTCCGACCCTGGAGAACGGACTTGCCCGCCGAGTCAGTGACGGTGAGCGGGAGTGGATCGAGGCGGAGTGGACGATCCATCCGCAAGCGCGCTGGGGCGACGGCGAGCCGCTGACCTGCCGCGACTTCCGCTTCTCCTGGGAAGTGGGACTGAGCCCGAATGTAGGTGTGCCGAACATTGAGATCTATCGCCAGATCAGGGACATCCACATCGATCCGGACGATCCCAAGCACTGCACGTTCGAGTATCGGGAGGCGCTCTGGAACTTCAATCGCCACCACCTTCTGTATCCGCTTCCAGAGCATCTCGAGCGGCCCGTGTTCGAGCTGCACGCGGAGCAGCCCGAGGGCTACGAGCAGAACTCGAACTACACCCGCGACCCTACCAACCCGGGGCTCTACAGCGGGCCTTACCGGATCGTGAACCTGGGCCTGGGCTCGCACATCATTCTCGAACGCAACCCGCACTTCTTCGGCGAAGAGGCCCACATCGAGCGCATCGTGATCATGCTCATTCCCAACACCGGAACGCTGGAGGCCAACCTCCGCGCCGGCAGCATCGACATGGTCTCCCAGCTCGGCATGAGCTTCGATCAGTCGCTGGCCTTTGCGAACCGGGTTCAGGCCCAGGAGCTGCCATTCCGCGTGAACTTCCAGCCAGGACTCACCTACGAACACCTCGACCTCAATCTGGACAACCCCTTCTTAGCGGATATCAGGACACGCCGCGCGCTGGTGTACGCCATCGACCGTCAGGGTCTGGTCGATGCGCTGTTCGGAGGCCTGCAGCCGGCCGCCTTCCACAACCTCGCACCCACCGACCCCTGGTACACCGAGGACCCCGCGCGCATCGTCATCTACCGGCATTCACGCCGCAAAGCCAACCGCCTGCTAGACGAGGCGGGCTGGGTCTGGCGCGATGACGGCTATCGCTACAACGCCGACGGGGAACGGCTGCGGCTGCGCCTCATGACCACCGCAGGCAACAAGGTGCGTGAATTGGTGCAGATCTATCTGCAGGACCAGTGGCGGGGCATCGGTGTCGACGTCCGCATCCACAACGATCCGGCTCGAGTCTTCTTCGGTCAAACGATGCGCAGGCGGGAATACGGCGGCATCGCCATGTACGCCTGGTCGTCATCACCAGAGAACAATCCTCGCTCCATGGTCAGCAGCGAGTCGATCCCCGGCGAGAACAACGGCTGGTCGGGACAGAACTATCCCGGCTGGTCCAATGCCCGGGTCGACGAACTGGTGGACGAACTCGACCGATCCTTTGACGAAAAGGAACGGCTAGATCTGGTCCACGAAATCCTCTGGCACTACACGAGCGAAGTCCCGGTAATCCCGCTGTACTACCGCTCGGAAACCTCGGTCACTCCGATCAATCTCACCGGCTATCGCATCCCGGGACATCAGATCTCTGCGGCGAACCATGTGGAGCGCTGGCGCCTGATGGATGCCGAGGAGCTGACCCGGTACAGGAGCGACGCCCAGTGACCGCCTACATCCTGCGTCGCCTGTTGCAGACCGCGGTGGTCATCCTGCTCCTGTCCTACTTCTGCTATCTGCTGATGACGCTGATGCCGGGTGATCCGGTGGACGAGATGATCATGGCCAATCCCGAGATCACCTCCGCGGACATCGACCGGCTGCGTGCGCTGCACGGCCTCGACCAGCCGGTCTGGGTACGCTACTGGAACTGGGCCAGCAGCATCGCCAGCGGTGATCTTGGCTACTCGCGAACCTATCGCGTACCGGTCACGGACATTCTCGGCCCGCGCCTGCTGAACACCTTCGTTCTTGCGGGCGCCGCCTTGCTCGTGGCAGTGATCGTGGCCATTCCACTGGGCGTCTGGGCGGCGCTGCGCAAGAACTCCACGGCCGACTACGTCATCAACCTCTTCGCGTTTGCAGGCATCAGCGTACCGAGCTTCTGGATTGCCATCGTCCTGATCCTGGTTTTCGCCGTGTACATCCCGATCTTCCCGGCCGGCGGCACTGGCAGCATCGCCTTCGACATGACTCCCTGGGAAAGCTTCGTCGACCGCCTGAAGTACCTGGTGCTGCCGGTTCTGTCGCTGTCCTTCCTGAGTATCGGAACCTACGTCCGCTATACCCGCGCGGCCATGCTGGAGTCCATGGGCAACGACTACATCCGCACCGCCCGCGCCAAGGGTCTGGGCTGGCCGCGGATCTATCTCATGCACGGCTTTCGTAACGCTCTGATTCCCTTGATCACCGTCACTGCCCTGAGCTTCTCCACCCTCTTCTCAGGCGCCATCATCACCGAGACGGTGTTCGCCTATCAGGGCGTGGGGCAACTCGTGTTCGAATCGATCCAGAGCAACGACTTCAATGTCGCCATGGTCGCGTTCATGATTTCCGTATCCATGGTGCTGCTGATGAACCTGATCGCCGATCTGCTCTACGGCGTAGCCGATCCCAGGATCAGCTACGCATGAGCGAATCGGCGGCAGTACCCAAGGTGCATCAGCAGGCGCAGTACGAAGCCCAATCCATGGCCAGCATCCTGCTCGAGCAGTTCCTGGAGCATCGCATGGCCGTCATCGGCTTCAGCGTCATTGCCATCTTCCTGGCCATAGCTCTGCTTGCCCCGGTGATTTCAGCGGTGAGCGGACTCGATCCGGATCGCCAGAACGTCTTCAACCGCTATCAGCCTCCGGGTTCCCATCTCGATCTCTCCACTCACGAGCGAGAACTGCGGGTGCAGACCTTCCTGCGCCAGTCCGACCGCAGCGAGCTGGTCCGGTTTCTCGCAGACCGGGAACTGCTGGAATTCGCGGTCGACGACGAGGACCTGCTCTACGAACTGGTGACCCAGCACGCGTCCATCCATCTGGCCGGGATGCTCCTCGAACTGCAGTCGGAGGCGCCCGACAGTGCCCGCAGCGATCTCCATGCCTTGCGAAACCTTGTAGCCGAGTTCCGCAGCTTCCATCTGCTCGGTACCGACGAACTCGGGCGCGACGTGCTCATCCGTCTGGTCTACGGCACCCGGGTGTCGGTGACCGTCGGACTGCTGGTGGCCTTCGTATCGGGCCTGATCGGCCTGCTGGTGGGCAGTCTGGCCGGCTACTACGGTGGCCGGACCGACGCCATCCTCATGCGCTTTACCGACGCCCTGCTTTCCCTGCCCATACTGGTGGTGCTGATCGTGGTGTCGGCCATCGATCTCGGCAAGGTGTTCGGTGGGACCCCGCTGGCCTTCATCGTCGAATCCCGCCACGAGAGCGTGATCAAGATGATCCTGATCCTGTGCCTGTTCTCGTGGATGCAGGCGGCAAGACTGGTCCGCGGCAGCATCCTTTCCATCAAGGAGCAGGAGTTCGTTCTCGCCGCCCGTGTGCTGGGTGCGAAGGACCGCACCATCATCGGCGCCCATATCATCCCCAACGTCATCGCCCCGCTGCTGGTGGCTGTGACGCTGGGTATCGGCAACGCCATCCTGTTCGAAGCGGCCCTGAGCTTTCTCGGTCTCGGCATTCAGCCGCCGACCCCCAGCTGGGGCAACATGCTCAACAACGCCCAGGAGATGGTGCAGCACGCCCCAACCCTTGCGATTCTTCCGGGGCTCTTGATCTTGTTCACCGTGATCAGCTTCAACTACATCGGCGACGGTCTGCGGGATGCCATCGATCCGAAGTCCATCCGCCGATAGCGCCAGCCCATTGGTGGATCGCTACATACGCCAGGCGACGCCAGCTATGAGCCAACGGCCGGGCAGGGGCGCGAAACCCGCCTCGATGTAGTCACGATCGAGCAGGTTGCTTCCCTCCAGCGAAACCTCAAGCTCGCGCCAGCGCCAGGACAGCCTTGATGCCAGCAACATCGCCGACCCACCACCCCGGCGCTCCACATAGCGCAGTTGCAGCGACTGCTCGAGGGGCGGCAGCCAGGTGAAGCGCGCCGAAAGCGTGACATCGTGGCGCGGATGATCAAGAGCATAGGCGATCTCATTGCCACCATCATCGAGGCGGGTATGCAGGCGGGTGTAGCCCAGGCGAAGGTCTCCTAGCCAGGGCGGATCCGGCCGCAGGCGATACTCGAGTTCCGCACCGACACTGCGATGACCGCCAAAGTTATCGCTCATGAAATCCACATCAGGCGCCGGCCGAGCCCAGTCGATGAGATTCGTCGTCCGGCGGTAGAAGGTGGCGGCACTCAGGGACTGGCGGTCATCCTGCCAGCGCAGTCCGACTTCGGCCTGCAGCGAGCGCTCCGGCTCGAGATCCGGATTGCCCTGGTTGCCGGCGCCTCCCGGCAGGAAGCGTTCGATGTAGCTCGCAACCCTTGCCGAGCGCGCTGCAGACGCGAACAGGGTGGTGTCAGGCTGCAGTGAAAAGCTCATGGATGCGCCAGGCAGGAATACAGTGCCGTGGTCGCTGTAGTCCACACCTGCCGCACTCAGGGAAAGGCGCGTCCGTGCTCCCATGTCGAACTGATGTTCCACCCAGATGCTACGCTCGAAGCGATCGTGGTCACCCAGCGCCGTGCTCTCGATGCGCTCATCGATCAGACTCAAACCGAGGGCCGTGACACCGCCGCTCCAGTCCCGGCGAGCGCCCAGACGGCCACCTGCGACCCGTGTCTCATGCTGATTGATGAAGTCGGCTCCAAACTCAGGTATCCGGGTACGGAACCAGTCCTCATGACGGCGCCAGAACAGCGCAGGAGTGAGCTGCCAGTCACCCGCCATCACATCGCCGGCGACCTGAGCCGTCAGGGTGCGCGTCTCCTCGCGCTGATCGGGAAAGCGGTCCACGTAGAACTTGTAGGCGCCGAATTCGCGATCGTCGATGCCGACGCCTACGCGCAGCTCATGGGGCCCGAAGTCAAAGTGGCCGCTGTAGTAGGCGTTCTGCAGTTGGAAGTCCGTGGGTTCGGCCGACAGGTGACCGTCCGCCTGACGTCGGGTTGCAGACAGCATGTGGCCCGAGGTCTCTCCCCGCAGGCCGAGGTGACCGGCAACTGCCCGATAACCATGCTCGCCGGCGCTCAAAGACACACCTGCCTCGGTGGCCGTCGGCCGCCGAGTGATCAGGTTGATCGCCCCACCGGTGGCACCAGGACCGAAGGCAGCTGAGCCGGGGCCCTTGAGTACTTCTATGCGCTCCAGGTGTTCCATCGGCAGCGGCAGGTTCATGGCATGATGCCCGGTCTGGGGGTCGCTCATGCGGATCCCGTCGATCATCACCAGCGTCTGCTCAAAAGCCGTGCCGCGAATCCCAACGTCCGCCTGAACGCCGCGCCCACCTCGCTGGCGCACATCCACACCGCTCACCATCTGCAGCAGGTCGGCAAGATTATCCACCGGCGCGGCCCGGATCTCCGCTCGCGTGATCACAGCCATGGACTGGCCGAGATCGGCCAGCGAGGTGGCAATGGGGCTGGCGGTGACAATAAGGGTGTCGTGCAACTCGGGCGATGCGGATGCCGGCAATGCAAGCCATGGCAGCCATAACAGCCCGGCGAGTCGACTGAAACGCGGGTAAGGCACGGGCATACCTCAGAATGACTAGGAAGCGGCTGAGAAGCCTAATGCAAAGCACGGCCTTGATCGAGGCGCATGGCCACTTCCTCAAGCAGGGTCTTGGCCCGGAACGGCTTCTCGATCAGAACATCGTTGCTGCCAAGGCGTCCGGCCCCAAGATCATCCGAGGCATAGCCTGAAACGAACAGGACATCGAGCTTGCCGCGCTCTGCCAGCAGCCGGTCGCGCAGCTCCAGCCCGCCCATGCGCGGCATCACAATGTCCGTCACAAGAAGCTCGATGCAAGGCATGGCCTGAGCAGCCTGCAGCGCCTCGCTGCCATCAGTCGCGCTGACCACCCGATATCCGGCCCCCTCCAGGCAGGACACCATGAACTTGCGAATGCCCGGTTCGTCCTCTGCCACCAGGATTGTCGCGCCTGCGCCAGCCGCGCGCGCCGACCTTGCAGCCGGATCGCGTTGGATCTCCACCTGTGCGGCCTTCCCCAACGGCAGCCAGACCGCCAGCGTGCTGCCACGCCCAGGTGCGCTGTCCACATGCACAGCCCCCCGACGCTGTTCCGCGATGCCATAAACCGTGGACAGACCAAGCCCCGTGCCCGACCCGATCTGCTTGGTGGTAAAGAAAGGCTCAAAGATGCGCTGCTGCACCTCCGGGGTCATACCCGATCCGGTGTCGGCCACCGCTATCACGGCGAACAATCCGCCGTTCAGTTTGGGCCGCAAACCAGGAGGTGCACGGTCGGCATTGCCCAGGGCAGTGGTCAGTAGAATGCGGCCACCCTCGGGCATGGCATCGCGGGCGTTGACGCAGAGATTGACAATGATGCGCTCGATCTCGCTTTGGTCGGCCGCGACGAAGCCGACGTCCGTCTCGAGACGCTCATCGATGGCGATGTGGTCGCCCATGAGGCGCTCCAGCATCGGTATCAGTTCGCGCACGACGACGTTGAGTTCAGCGGCAGCAACGAGGGTCGTGCCGCGACGGCTGAAGGTCAGCAACTGCCGCGTCAGCTCTGCTGCCCGTTCCGCCGCACGATGGATCTCCCGGGCGGCATCAGCTGCGTCTACTGCCGCACCTGTAGCCCCCTGGATGGACTCGGCATAGGCGAGAATCACCGTCAGCAGATTGTTGAAATCGTGGGCGATACCTCCAGAGAGCCGGCCCACCGCTTCGAGCTTCTGGGACTGTCTCAGCTCGTCCTCGAGCTGCGCTTCCCGAGTCATATCCCGCAGCACGCCGATGAAGCCGGCAAGCCTCCCGTCCGCGCCGCGGAACGGCGCGACGCTGGCATCCCGGACCCGAACCCCGTCGGCCCAGGACGAGGTATAGCGTCGCCTCCAGATCTCGCCGCGGCGCAGCGTGTCCCTGATCTCCGCCAGCAGGTCTTCGTCGTTACTGCCGCTGACTGCAAAGGCATCCATGCCCAAGCCACGGACATCATCGCCGCTGAAGGCCATCATTTCGGTGAACGCTGCGTTGGCGAACTCCACCCGGCCTTGAATGTCCAGTACGGCAATCGCATCGCCGGCCTGATCGAGGGCCGTGGCGATTCGAGCACGCAGCGCTTCCGCTTCATGGCGGGCCGTGACGTCGACGCCGATGCCGAGCACGGCTGGCGTGTCGGTTATGGGGTCGTGAAACGCCACCCTCGCCAACTCAAGCAATCGCATTCGGCCACCGGCATCGGTGAAGGGCAGTTCATCAACGTCCGTCAGCTCACCGCGTAACGCTCTGCGATCACCTTCATCGAGGCGCAGGTGCTGGGCTTCCGACCCCGGCAACGACTCGGACCCTTGACCGACCAACGCTGAAGCTGGCTTGCCGCTGGCTTCGATCAGGGCGCGGTTGGCGAACGTGAAACAGCTGTTGGCGTCCTTGACGTAAACCGGGTGGGGCAGCAAATCAAGCAGGCCACGCAGGACGCGTTCGCTGTCCCGCAGGCTCTCCTGCCGCAGCCCCCGGCGCCACAATGCCCATCCCACCCATATCGCCAGCAGATGGCTGGCACCCAGCCAGAGGATGAGCTGGGGCAAGGCAACAACGGTGGACCTGTAGGCCGGGGTCGGAGCCAGGGTGAGCCTCCAGTCGATCCCAGGAACGGCTACTCGCTGCTCGCGAGCCCAAGTCCAGGGAAGAGGATGCGGAGCGTTACTCCAGGCCAGCGCCCCGTCCACGTCCCGCAGTTGCAGCCAGTAGCCGTCACCCAGGTTGCGAGCCAGCTCGGAGGCCTGCATCAGATCCACTGCCCGGACGACACCGTTGACGAAGCCGAGCAGGGTTCCGTCGGCTGCCTGAACCGGCCAGTAGATGGCGAATCCGCTGCCGCCCTGGTAGAGCTCGATGTTGCGGGTTCGGGTGACGACAATCCCCGAACGCGCCTCTCCCAGCGCCC
>SLTB01000228.1 GCA_007130155.1 Pseudomonadales bacterium | reverse complement strand
GGAGATCGAGAAGAAGCTCAACTCGGCGCTGTTCCCCGGCAGCCAGGGCGGGCCGCTGATGCACGTCATCGCGGCCAAGGCGGTGTGTTTCAAGGAGGCCATGGCGCCTGAGTTCAAGGTCTATCAGCAGCAGGTTCTGGTGAATGCTCGCGCCATGGCGGAGACCTTCTTGGCCCGGGGTTTCAACGTGGTCTCCGGGGGTACGGACGACCACCTGTTCCTGCTCGACCTCATCGACAAGGACATCACCGGCAAGGATGCGGATGCAGCGCTGGGTCGCGCCAACATCACCGTCAACAAGAATGCGGTGCCCAACGACCCGCGCTCACCCTTCGTGACCTCGGGTTTGCGCATCGGTTCGCCGGCGGTGACCCGCCGGGGCTTCGGCGAGGCAGAGTGTCGCGAACTGACCGGCTGGATTTGTGATGTGCTGGAGAACATGGGCAACGAATCGGTGATCGATGCGGTGCGCGAGAAAGTCATGGCCCTGTGCGCGCGTTTCCCCGTCTATGCCTCACCTGACGCTGCGTCCCTGAAGCAGGCAGTCGGTCGCTGACGGCCGCGGCGGCTCTGCGGGCTTAACGGCATGCACTGTCCCTTCTGCAGCGCGGAGGACACCAAGGTCATCGATTCCCGTTTGGTGACCGGGGGTGATCAGGTCCGGCGCCGCCGTGAATGCCTGACCTGCGGTGACCGCTTCACCACCTTCGAGGTGGCGGAGCTGGTCATGCCCCGCATCATCAAGCGCGACGGCAGCCGGGAACCCTTCAACGAGGACAAGCTGCGCGCCGGCCTGCAGCGGGCGCTGGAGAAGCGCCCGGTCTCGGTGGAGGCCATCGAGGCGGCCGTCAATCAGGTCAAGCATGGTCTGCGCACCCAGGGTGACCGCGAAGTGTCAGCTCGGCTGCTTGGCGAGCAGGTGATGGAGGTGCTGCGTGGACTCGATGCGGTGGCCTATGTGCGCTTCGCATCGGTTTATCGGGACTTTCAGGACGTCAGCGAGTTTCAGGATGAGATCGCGCGGCTGTCGAATCCTTCCGGGACCGACGCGCCAGCCGAGCGAGGTTGATGCCGTTGTCGGTCGTTGACGACGCTGCCTTCATGGGCCGCGCCTTGGAATTGGCTGGCGCGGGCCGCTTGAGTACCCGGCCCAATCCAAGCGTCGGCTGCGTCATCGTCCGGGACGGCAGGATTCTCGGTGAGGGCTACAGCGCGCCGGCGGGAGGCCCGCATGCTGAAGTACGTGCCTTGGCGGCAGCCGAGGAGCCGGTCGAAGGGGCTACGGTCTATGTCACCCTTGAGCCCTGCAGCCATTTCGGACGCACACCGCCCTGTGCTGATGCCCTGATCCGTGCCGCACCGTCTCGGGTTGTCGTGGCCACCCGTGATCCCCATCCCCAGGTGGCCGGTGGCGGGATCGAGCGGCTGAGGGCGGCCGGCATTGAGGTGGACGTGGGCCTCTGCGAGGCCGAAGCCCGGGCCATCAATCCCGGCTTCATGTTCCGCCATGAGCGCGGGCGTCCGCTGCTTCGACTGAAACTGGCCGCATCGCTGGATGGCCGTTCCGCCATGGCCAGTGGCGAAAGCCAATGGATTACCGGCGCCGAGGCGAGGCGGGATGTGCAGCGCCTCCGGGCCCGCTCTTGTGCCATCGTCACCGGTTCTGGAACGGTGCTGGCAGATGATCCGCGACTCACCGTTCGTCAGGACGAGTTGCCGGAACTGTCGGCTTTTGATGCCAATTTCCTCGAGGGCCATCCGCCGCTTCGGGTGGTCCTCGATCGAAGTCTGCGTACCCCGGCCAAGGCACGACTTCTGGACACGGCCGGCGTGCTCATCTGTGCCAGTGAAACGGCTCCGACGCAGCGCAGGCAGGCTCTGCAGGCGGCCGGCGCAGAATGCCTGTCGCTGCCCAGCGCAGGGACCGGCGCCGGCTCTGGACTGGATCTGCTGGCACTGCTTCATCTATTAGTCGAGCGCGACTGCAACGAGGTGCTGTTCGAATGCGGTCCTCGACTAGCGGCATCGGTGCTGGAGGCGGGCCTCGTCGATGAGCTTTGGCTGTATCAGGCGCCGATGCTGCTCGGTGCCCGGGCGCGCCCCATGGCAGATCTCGCTATCGATCGTTTGGCCCAAGGGTTGCGCTTTGAGTGCCGCGACGTCAGCCGAATGGGTGTGGATCTGCGGCTGATTCTCGCACCCGCATCTGGGGGGGCTTGAGGCAGTGCTGAAGGATGGGTCTTCGATGGCTCAGCACACGCCGAGCCGGCTCCCGGCGAAGCGATGGCCTGCGCCATCGTTTCGGCCGCGGTACCGGGGTCCGGCTTGTCAAGATTGGCCTGACGCAGCATAGTGCGACCCCCGCAAGCGGTGCCTTAAAAAATCATGACATTCAGCAAGGTGGAAGAACTCATTGCCGAGATCGCCGCGGGCAGGATGATCATCCTGCTCGACGATGAAGATCGGGAGAATGAAGGGGATCTGGTGATGGCGGCAGAGCACGTCACGCCGGAGGCCATCAACTTCATGGCCAAGCATGCCCGTGGCCTGATCTGCATGCCCATGACGGCGGATCGCTGTCGTCAGCTGAGGCTGACACCGATGGCGACTACTAACCGTACCCGTCATCACACCAATTTCACGGTGTCCATCGAGGCCGCAGAAGGCGTGACCACGGGGATCTCGGCAGCCGATCGCGCGCGTACCGTGCAGGTGGCTGCGAATCGTGATGCGGTGCCGGACGATATCGTCACCCCGGGTCACATCTTTCCTCTGCAGGCAGAGGCCGGTGGCGTGCTGTCCCGTGCGGGCCACACCGAAGCCTCGGTGGACCTTGCGCGTCTGGCCGGCTGTGCGTCGGCGGCAGTGATCGTCGAGATCATGAATGAAGACGGCACCATGGCGCGGCTGCCGGATCTGGAGCAGTTTGCGGCGACACACGACCTGAAGATCGGCACCATCGCCGATCTCATCCATTATCGGGCGCTGCACGATTCCACCGTCGAGCGTGTGCTGGAGAAGGACATCGAGACCGTTCACGGCCCATTCCGGGTGGTGGGTTTCCGCGATACCCTGCGCGAACAGACTCACTTTGCACTGGTACGGGGTGAGCTTGACCCCGATCAGGCGACGCTGGTGCGCGTGCATGCCCCGAACATGCTGCTGGATCTGGTGGGCGCGGTGCGCAGTGGCCCGCAGAGCTGGAGCGTGGAACGGGCATTGGCCCGAGTAGCGCAGGAAGGGTCCGGCGTGGTGGTGATCTTAGGCGGCACCGAGTCCGGCCAGGAGAGTCTGGAGCGTCTGGAGCTGTTCCCGAATACGCCGAGCTATAATCGCAGCCTGCGCCCGGACGGCTCCAGCGTCTATCATTCGGTGGGGCTCGGGTCGCAGATCCTGCGTGATCTGGGCATCAGCCGCATGCGGCTGATGTCCTTCCCGACCCGCTATAATGCGATCTCCGGCTTCGATCTGGAAATTGTCGAATACATCACCTGCGAGGGCGAGACCATCGCTGCCGCAGATGCCGATACCACCGGCCACCACGATCACGCCTGAGCCCCGCTGGCGAGGCCCGCTCTTTAGGAGTAGTCCCATGCACGATCTCACCACGATTGAAGGCGATTTCGCCGCGACGGATGCCCGCTTCGTGCTGATCGCGTCCCGGTTCAATGCCTTTGTGGTGGATGCCCTGGTGGAGGGTGCCGTCGACGCCCTGCTGCGTCACGGTGTGGCCAAGGACCGCATCTCCCTGATCAAGGTCCCCGGCGCCTGGGAATTGCCGCTGGCTGCGAAGCAGGTGGCAGCCGCTGGCGAAGCCGATGCCATTCTCGCTCTCGGCGCCGTCATTCGTGGCGGAACGCCGCATTTCGATTTCGTTGCCGGGGAAGCTTCCGGGGGGCTGGCGCGGGTTCAGTCCGAAAGCGGCATTCCGGTGGCCTTTGGTCTACTGACCACCGACACCATCGAGCAGGCCATCGAGCGCAGTGGCACCAAGGCCGGCAACAAGGGCGCCGACGCGGCGATGACGGCCCTGGAAATGGTCAGTCTCTGCCGCCGGCTGCGCAAGGGCTGATCATGACCTCATCCGAAGCCGGTCCGGCGCGCCCGAAGAAGAAGGGCTCGCGGGGGCCGGGACAGGCTCGCCAGCAGGCCCGTCGGCTGGCGATCCAGGCCCTTTATCAGCATCAGATCAATCCGGGGTCCGTGCACGAGCTGTTGGCTGAGTTCCGTGCCTATCATGAGTGCGAGGATGCGGATCTGGAGTATTTTGCCTCCGCGGTCACCGGCGTCAGCCGCGAGTCCCGTGAGCTCGACACCCTGTTCGCACCTCTTCTGGACCGTGCGCTGGATGATCTTGACCCGGTTGAACGGGCCATTCTCAGGCTAGGAGCCTGGGAGTTGCGCGAACGCATCGACGTGCCCTATCGGGTGGTCATCGACCAGGGTGTGATCCTGGCGCAGATGTTTGGCGCCAGCGAAAGCCACCGCTATGTGAATGCCATACTCGATACGTTGGCGCGGCAATTGCGGCGGACTGAAGTGGCCGCAGGCCGTCGCCCGCGAGACCCGGCCCCCGGCTGAGACCGGTATGAGTGAATTCGACCTCATCGATGCCCTGCTCGCCGACGAAGCGCCCCTGCCGTCCTGGGTGAGCATGGGGCCCGGAGACGATGCGGCCGTGCTCACGTTGCCGCCCGACTCAGAGTGGGTGCTGTCCACGGACACCCTTGTGGAGGGCCGTCACTTCCTGCCCGATACACCTCCGGACCTGCTGGCCTACCGTGCCTTGGCGGTCAACCTCAGTGATCTCGCAGCCATGGGCGCGACACCTTCCGGCTTTCTGGTGGCCCTGGTGGCGCCGGAACTCGATGTGGCCTGGTGCCGGCGCTTCAGTGCGGGCCTGCGGGCCGCAAGCGGTAGCAGCGGTGCGCGTCTTGTGGGGGGCAATCTGGCCCGTGGCCCTCTGGCGGTGACGGTCACCGTGACCGGAACCGTGCCGCGGGGCTGCGCGTTGCTGCGATCCGGTGCTCGTGTGGGCGATGCCATCTATGTCTCCGGCAGCATTGGTGGCGCGTTGGCAGCACGGCGGCTGCTCGACACCGATGCCGCCAGCCGGTCGGGTCTGTCCACCCTGAGCCTGGAGGGTGTAGAGGAGGGCCTGCGGCCCTACCTGCTGCCCGCTGCACGGGTGGCTCTCGGGCAGCGATTGCGTGGTATCGCCAGCGCCTGCATCGATGTCTCAGACGGGCTGCTGGCGGACCTCGGTCATCTCTGCAACCGCTCCGGCGTGGCTGCGCAGATCTGGCTCGAGTCCCTGCCAGTGGCGGAGGTGGATCCCCTTGAGGCCGTGGTGGCGGGAGATGACTATGAACTGCTGTTCACCGTACCGGCCGGTCGATCCATCGACTCGGCCGGTAGCGACCTCGGGCTGACCCACATCGGCCAGATCGAGCCTGGGGCCGGTGTGCGGCTGCTGGCTGCCGACGGCAGTGAGGTGGCGGTGGCGCGGCGCGGCTGGAGTCACTTCTGATGGGCGCCATGGCATGAGCAGCATGGATCCCCGCATTCCGCCCCAGGCTCTCAAGGACCCGGTCATTCTGCTGGCCACGGGATTCGGTGCCGGTCTGCTGCGGCCGGCCCCGGGGACCTGGGGCACGCTGGCGGCATTGCCCCTGATTGCGCTCCTGTTCTGGTTGCCGCTGTGGCCGGCGTGGGTCCTGCTGACGGTGTTGTGCATCGCCGGCGTGCCCCTTTGCAGTTTGGCCGGCGAGCGACTTGGCGTGTCGGATCACGGCGGCATCGTGATTGATGAGATTGCCGGTTTCGCTCTCGCGGCACTGCTGGCTGCCACTGGTCCGGTGAGCCTGCTGGCCTGCTTCCTGGCCTTCCGTTTTTTCGATATCGTCAAGCCTTGGCCTTGCTCCTGGGCAGATCGCAGCTTGGGCGGTGGCCTCGGCGTCATGCTGGACGATCTGCTGGCGGCTCTCTATGCGGCGCTTACCGTGGCGCTTGCGAGCCTGGCGATCGCGACATGGCTGCCTGGGCTGCCTGCCGGCTGATCCACCCCTCATCCTACTGACTCCAAGGCCAAGGGAGGTGCCGATCATGGCCCGCCTGATTCACTGCTGGCTCCCGATGGCATTGTCGGTTTCGGTGCTGACCGGCTGGGCCACGCCGAGTATCGAAGCGACGGGGCTCCTGCGCGACATGGCCATACTGCTCATCGACGATCGTCAGGAGACGCTGCGCGTCGGGCAGCGATCCAGTTCAGGTGTGCGGCTGTTGGCTGCCGATGCCCAACGCGCGATCATCGAGGTGAATGGGCAGGAATTCGAGCTTCGGCTGTCGCAGCGGGTGGGTGGACACTACGCGGAACCGGTGGCCCGTTCTGTTCAGATCAACAGCGATGCTCGCGGCCAGTTCCGCGTAGCCGGTGTGGTCAAAGGCCAGACGGTGACGTTCCTGGTGGACACCGGCGCCACCTTGCTGGCCATGAGCAGCCATCAGGCCCAACGGCTTGGGATCGACTATCGCAGTGGCGAACCCGGTCGGGTAACCACCGCCAGTGGTGTCACCGAAGCTTGGTTTCTCACGCTCGATCAGGTCACGGTGGGAGACATCCGGGTGGATGGCGTGCGCGCGGCCATCGTCCAGGGAGCCTTCCCGGCCGAGGCTCTGCTCGGCATGTCCTTCCTGCGTCATGTAGGCTTTGCCGAAGATGGTGGGGTGCTGACCCTGCTGCAGCGTTTCTGAGCTTTGAGCAAGGATTTTGCCCACGTGACTGATGCGCAATCCATGCCGCATCCTTTCGCCGATCTGCTGGGCTTCTCGGTCATCAGTCGTGCCGAGGGCCTTTGCCGCATCGAACTCGACGTTGCTCCTGAACACTTCAATCCCCACGGTATCGTCCACGGCGGCGTGCTCTACAGCGTCGCCGATACCGGTATGGGTGGAGCGCTGACTTCCCTGCTCGGTGACGACGAGATCTGCACCACGGTGGAGATCAAGATCGTCTATTTCCGACCGGCCACAGCCGGGCGCCTCATCTGCGAGACCGAAGTGGTGAATCGGGGCCGCAGGACCGCGGCGCTGGAAAGCACACTCAGTGCCGGCGAACGGGTTCTTGCCCGGGCCTATGGCACCTTCATGATCTTGCCACGGCCTTGATTCCGTCTTCGCTTCCAGCCGGGTGTCTGTGGGGCCGACCGTGCGCGGTTTTCCGCATCAGGGGTCCGCAGGCGTGTGCAGACTCGCGGCGCATACACGTTTGATCCGTATGCGGGTTAGAGCCCCCGCCCCGGGCAGGGCTTGAGCCCAACGATGCGGTTGTGGGAAGTTTCCTGGGAGGTTGTGTGGGAGGTTTTGTGGGAGCCCGCATTGCGGGCGATCAGCGCCTGCAGGCGCTGCTCCTGCCCAATGCCCGCAATGCGGGCTTCCCACGATGGCGTTTCGCGAACCCTGCTCTTTGATTATTCAGCAGGATCTCGTTCAACAAGATCGGCCCATCGAAGCCGACTACGGACGGCAGCCTCGATCCCCGCGGCATCCAGACCCGCGGCGGCCAGTAGTGCTTCGGGATCCCCATGCTCCGGGAAGTCGTCCGACAACCCCAGGATCAGCACGGGAGTGGAGCAGCCGCGGCTGGCGAGATGTTCCAGGACGCCTGCCCCCGCGCCCCCGGCCACGACGTTCTCCTCCACTGTCACCAGCAACTGGTGATGCGCGGCCAGATCGTCGATGAGTGAGGTGTCCAGCGGCTTGACGAAACGCATGTCCACCACCGTGGCGTCGAGGTTCTCGCCAGCCGCCAGGGCTGGATAGACCCTGGATCCGAAACCCAGCAGGGCCACCTTCGAGCCGGCTCGAAGGCGCCGTCCGCGACCCACTTCCACGATGTCCTGATCGGCGGTGACTTCCACGCCGGGGCCGCGGCCGCGGGGGTAGCGGACGGCGGCAGGTCCCCGGTGGGCGTAGGCGGTGTTCAGCAACAGTCGGGTCTCGTTCTCGTCGGCGGGCGCCATCACCAGGAGATTGGGAATACAGCGCAGGAAGGAGAGATCGAAGATCCCGGCGTGGGTCGGGCCATCCTCGACCAGGCCAGCCCGATCCAGGGCCAGCGTGACGTCGAGCTCCTGCAGCGCGATGTCGTGGACGAGCTGATCGTAGGCTCGCTGCAGAAAGGTGGAGTAGATGGCCACCACCGGCTTGGCGCCGTCGCAGGCCAGCCCCGCGGCCAAACCAAGGGCGTGCTGTTCGGCGATGGCGACGTCGTGATATCGCTGAGGAAAACGCTCTGAGAACGCTACCATATCGGAACCTTCGCGCATGGCCGGCGTGATACCCACCAGCCTCGCGTCGCGTTCCGCCGTGTCCAGCAGCCACTGTCCGAAGAGGTTGCAGTATTTGGGGCCACGAGGGCTCGGCTCGTTACTGCCGCTCACTTCGATCTTGGTCAGCGCGTGGAGCCCGAAGGGATTGCTCTCGGCTGGGCCGTAGCCGCGCCCCTTGCGTGTCTGGACATGCAGCAGTCGAGGTCCGGTCTCTGCCCCAACGGTTGCGAGGCTGGTAAGCAGCGCGTCGAGATCGTGGCCGTCCACGGGTCCGGTATAGCTGAAGCCGAGTTCCTCGAACAGGCCCCCAGGAACCCCCGGAGACTCCTGGGCATGGGACTGCTGTCGGGCCAGGTAGCGGGACAGACCGCCAACATTGGGCGAAATGGACATGGCGTTGTCGTTGAGCACCACCAGCAGGTTCGCCCCGGCATGAACGGCGTGGTTGAGGGCTTCGAAGGCCATGCCCGCAGTCATGGCGCCATCGCCGATAATGGCCACGACCGGCTCGGTCCTGCCCGCCAGTTGCCGTGCCAGCGCCATGCCCAGCGCCGCGCTGATCGACGTGCTGGAGTGGCCGACGCCAAAGCTGTCATAGGAAGATTCGCTGCGCATCGGGAAGGGCGCCAAACCATGCTGCTGACGCATGGTCAGCATGGCATCGCGGCGGCCGGTGAGGATCTTGTGGGGATAGGTCTGGTGCCCCACGTCCCAGACCAGTGCGGCGTCCGGGGTCTCGAAGGCGTAGTGCAGGGCGACGGTGAGCTCCACGACGCCGAGGCCGGCGCCGAAGTGCCCGCCGGTCTGGGCCACGCACCAGAGCAGGTAGGCGCGCAGCTCGTCCGCCAGTGTCCTGAGCTCAGCGAGAGGCAGCTCCCTGAGATCCGCAGGGGCTGCGATCTGATCCAGGAGTGGTGTCTGCGGACGCTCTTCGGGAAGCCTGTCGTACTGTCGCAAGGATGACGCTCGATGGTCAGTGGGATCGATCCCGGACCCAGTGAATGAGTTGCCGCAGGCGGATGGAGTTTGCTACCTGCTCGAGCAGGGCCTCGGCCTCGTCGCAGAGCCGCGCAGCTTCGCCGCGGGCACCGTCGAGACCGAGCAGGCGCACATAGGTCAGCTTGCCGAGCTCAGCGTCGGAGCCGGATGGTTTGCCCAGAGTCTCCGTATCCACGGTGGCGTCGAGAATATCATCCACGACTTGGAAGGCATGGCCGAGCAGGGCGGCGTAGCGATCGAGGCTTTGAGCCAGGCTTGCGTCCCTGTTGCCGGCCGCCAGCAGACCGAGGCCGACGCTGGCGCGGATCAGCGCGCCAGTCTTGGCCTGGTGGATGGTGGCCAGGGCCTCCGCGTTCGAATTGGGCTGCGCATCCGCAGTGGTAGCCGCCATATCCAGCGACTGGCCGGCCACCATGCCGCGATGGCCGGCGGCGCTGGCCAGTGTCCGGACCATGGCCAGACGAAGATCCGCTGGCAGGCCCTCAAGCTCCGGCGCGCTGGCCAGGACCTCGAAGGCCAGTGTCAACAGGGCATCGCCCGTCAGTATGGCCGTGGCGTCGTTCCAGGCCACGTGCACCGTGGGTTGCCCCCGACGCAGCGCGTCGTCGTCCATGGCAGGCAGGTCGTCGTGGACCAGCGAATAGGTGTGCACGAGTTCCACTGCGGCCCCTGCGGCCAGTGCTGCCTTTGCCTCGCCGCCAGCCAGTTCGCAGGTGGCAAGTGTCAGCGCAGGCCGCAGGCGCTTACCTCCGAGCAGCAGGGCATGGCGCATGGCCGCATCGAGTTCCGACTCGCCTGCCGGCTGGCGGTCGAGCAGGGAGTTGAGCATGGCGTCGATGGCCCGCCGTTTCTCGCCCAGCCACAGCTCGAGCGTGTCCACCCTGTTCATGGAGACGGATCCGCGGACGTGGGCGCATCTTCGGTGGTCAGGCTGCCGTCGTCCCTTTCCAGCAACACCTGTACGCGCTGTTCCGCCTCACTCAGCGCCTGCTGGCAGCGGCGGGTGAGATGGATGCCACGCTCGAAAGCCGCCAGGGATTCGTCCAAGGACAGTTGCCCGCCCTCCATACGTTCTACCAGCGCTTCCAGTTCCTCGAGGGCCGCCTCGAAATCAGGGCCCTCGGTTGCCGCCTCTTTGTTGGCGCTCACCAAAGCCTCGTTGCCATGATCGGAAGGGAAGCGGACGGTACCCCGAGGTGCCGCTCATGGCAATCCGGGACATCCACAAGATTTCTGGACATCCAGAAATTCAGATTCGTGGGTGTCCAGAAACTGATTGAAATCGCGGACATCCACAAGATTTCCGGACATCCAGAAATTGAAATTCGTGGATGTCCGGAAACTGCCAGCAGAAATCTGAATTCGTGGGTGTCCAGAAACTGGCTTCCAAAAACTGGCTGAATTCGTGGGTGTCCAGAAACTGGCTTCCGGCATGGTATCAGGGGGGGCGCCCGCCCGAGCCGCTTGCCTCCGGCAGTCGTCCGGGTCAAGCTCCCAGCCAGGACCCTTGTTGGGGTCATGATGTCACCAAGCCATGCAGGAGTTGATCATGAAGCAAGCTGCAATCGTCGGGGCCATTGCCCTGACACTGGGGTGTCTCACGACGAATGCCCAGGCCGATGAGGGCGCCATTCAGTATCGTCAGGCCATCTTCCAGGCCATTGGTGGTCACATGACGGCTCTGGTCCGAATCGTTCGCCGCGAAGTGGCGCATACCGATGACATCGCTGTTCATGCCAGCGGCATAGCAGATTTGGCTCCGCTCACAGCGCACATTTTCCCCGAGGGTTCGGGAGAAGGGCGGACTGATGCACTGCCGGCTATTTGGCGCAATGCAGATGATTTCGCCAGTCGCCGGGAGGCCTTCATCGAGGCCGCCGAAGGTCTGCGGTCGGCTGCAGGTGGTCCGATGGGGCAGTTTGTGGGGGCATTCCAGACCCTGGGCGGAACCTGCTCCGGCTGCCACGACAACTATCGCGCGGATTGAAACGACCAAAGATAGCGATGCGGGTGCTTGATGGCCCGCCTGCCATCAAGAAGCAAGACGAAGCTGGGGGGCAGACTCACCCTTGAATGCCCAGGGGCAGATTCAGGCGCCTGGGGCCGCATTCGCAGATCAACCTGCTCCCACCCGGAAGCAAATCCACGACAGCTGTCGTGGGTTTGCTTCAGAGATTGATGATGTACCAGGTCAGGCCCGCGGCTGTGGCGGCCACCACCAAGCCGAGCAGAATGCGCTGGCTGTCAATACCTGCTTCCTCAGGGGCACCCTTGCGCCGACCCGTAATCATGGCCCCGACCAGATGTTCCCGCAGATAGACCCGGTGCGCCAGGATGGCGAACAGGTGCAGTCCCACCAATACCAGAATGATCAACTCACCGCGCCGGTGAATGCGTGTTGCCATGCGCAGGAACTCATTCTGGGTCATGCCCAGAAACTCTGATGGAGCCAGATGGCGCAGTGGGCCGTCGGCGAAGATGTCGTCCGTGGCGAACAACCCGGTGCCCGCCTGCAGCAACAGCACCAGCAGGGTGATCAGAATGAACCAGCCGGCCAGTGGGTTGTGGCCTGCCACGGCGAGTGGCTCTCGGCGCAGAGCGGGACGAATCCACTGCCAGATGGCCACGGGACCATGGATCAGGGCGGTGAAACGTGCGTGACGCGGACCGACGATGCCCCAGCCGAGACGGAACAGCAGCAGCCCCAGCACGACGTAGCCGGAGATCATGTGCCAGTCCATCTCGTAGAAGCCGCCGTTGATGCCCGTATACAGGCAAACGGATACGGCAATGGCCAGTGCCCAATGGAATATCCGCAAGGGCAGGTCCCAGACCACGGGCGGCTTCGTGGTGTCGGTCGAGGGGTTCGAAGTTGTCATCAGTGACGCACTTCGCTTGCAGCCGTGCTTAAACCCATTGTTGAATGTCCCAGGCAAGTGGCGCAGGGATGAAACCGCATGACTCCGCGATCAAAGCGACCTCGGGAGACCAGCAATCCTGGCCTTGGCGACATGCGGCGTAATGCGCGCTTCCCGAACAGCCGTGTGTGGACGGACGAGGAGCGTGAGCGCCACAGAGTCGAGCGTGACGTTACCATCGAGCGGGCCGGACTGGTGACGGATCGCCTGCTGGATGACGGTGATACCGAATCCGATCCAGCCTGAATCCCCCCACAGCCCCGAGCGAGTCACTTTCAGAGAAACGTGCAAGGCGCTCCACATCCTGCAGGCGGCCGTTCAGGCGGTTTTGCGCTGCGCTGCCTTATGCCAGCGCCCGCTGCCTGCATCGAGACTCAAATACCCCTGGCGCGCAAGCGTCGTCAGTTCACCCCGCACTTCCCAGGCACCCATGGGCTCGTTGTCTTCGCGCAGCAGTTCATTGACGTCGCCTGGGAGAAAGCCTCGCCCATCCAGATCATCTTCGAGCAGCCGCTCCACAGCGTTGCGAACCCGATCGGTACGGCGCTTGCCGGTCAACATCTCGCTTGCCACTCCTCTTGAACTAACCTGGAAATCTCACCAGCCGGCCAGCGGCTTCGTCACACGTGGTAGATATTAAAAATAAATATGACCTGACAACGACCGCGATCGCGATGAAAACACTCGGTTTCCGCCGCTGACCTATCCCGATTTTGGCGTCTTCCGCGACTGCGGGTTCTCGCTCGCCCTGCCTTGCTCTTCCTTCAAGCCGTAGCTACCAAGCCGTAGCTACGGCTATGACTTTCAGTCCAGGTCTGCGCCAGAACGGCTGTGAACCTCGCCAGCTCTCGGGATGCTGATGACATTGCCGGGCTAAGGCGTTATTTCAGCAGAATCAGCACGGTTTTGCAGCCATCGACGAAGCGGTTCGGCCATCCTCTGGGAGGCTTGGCGCTGTCGCAAAGGCGCCATCGAGTTTCCTGTCGGCATTGCTCACCGCCCGCCGTGCGGGCATCCATGGTCCGCACCCAATCGCAGACCGTGCCGTCTGCGCGCTATGGGTTGGTGGCGGAGTCGTCCAGCCAATGTTTGTGGGCCTGATAGCGAGCGAGGCGTCCCAGAAAGGCCGAGCGCTGATTGGCCGCCGGGCTGGCCTCTCCCGGGGGGGATTCTGCTGCAAGGACGTCCAGGGCCTGCTGTTGAACCAGGATGGCATCATCGAAGCGGCCGCTGGTGGCCAGCGCTGCGGCCAGTGTGTCCAGCCAACTGGCGCTGGGGGCGTCGGCCACAGCCTGGCGTGCCAGTTCGATGGCTCGTTCCGGGTCACGGACGCTGGGATCGTTCGCGGTAGCCAAAAGCCAAGCCAGTGCGCCGCGCGCAGACTCGCTGCCCTTGGCGGCGGCCCGTTCGAACCAGTAGCGGGCCTGATGGGAATCGGCGCGCACGCCGCGGCCGGATTGGTAAAGCAGCGCCAGATTGAGCTGGGCGGTGGGGTGGTCACGCTGGGCCGCCCGCCGATACCAGGTGAAGGCTCGCTCTGGATCAGCTTTTCCACCGATGCCGCGGTCGAATAGCCAGCCTAGATGAACCTGGGCCGACAGATCGCCCTGCCTGGCCGCTTCGCCGAACCATTGGCGCGCCAAGCCAGCATCCTGGACCACGCCGGATCCGTGCAGGTGCAGATAGCCCAGGCGGCTTTGGGCAGTTGCGCTGCCCTGGGCTGCCGCCTGCTGCAGCCAGTGGGCAGCGGCCCTGCTGTCCTGTTCCGACTCAGGGGACTGACTCAGCATAATGCCAAGCTCGAGCTTCGCCCGTAGATGCCCGTGGTGGGCAGCATTTTCAAAATGCGTGCGGGCGCGTCCGACTGCGCTGAGGTAGCTGCCCTCAGGCCGGTTGCGCAGCAAAAGCTGACCGGCCTGGGCCATGGCTTCCACGTGGCCCTGGGCAGCGGCAGCCTCGAACCATGGCAGGGCGCGAGCCGGATCCGGCTGGGTGATGCGCCCCTGGCTCAGCAGCAGGCCCAGGTTGTACTGAGCCTCGCTGTAACCGGCCCTTGCTGCCCGCTCGTAGAGGGCGATGGCCCGTTCCGGCTGCCAGCTGACGCCCAGAGCGTGCAGGTGCAGCCAAGCCAGGGCGTTCAAGGCGGGAGCCAGGTCGGGGTCGAACTCCAGTGCCCGGCGATAGTCCTGGCCGGCAGAGACCCAGTGGCCATCGAGGTAGTGGAACAGTCCGCGAGCATAGTAGGCCCTGGCCCGGACGCCGGAGCTGATATGGGGCGAGATCAGTACCGGATCGAGCAGCCCGCGTGCCAAGGCGCGCTCACCGGCCTCGCCGCGCTCGAGGGCACGCTCGAGATGGCGCAGGGGTTCGTGGGCGATCGCGCCTGCGGGGTAGATCGCTGTGGTGACCAGCACCAGCATGGCCGGAAGCAACAGCTTGTAGTTACACCACTTCGTCATCATTCGTTTCGGCTCCGAAAAGGGGTCCGAATGCTGTTCAACTCCGGCATTTTGCCACAGGTTGCCTGGGGAGGCTCTGAACCGGGTACGCCGCAGCTCTGCGGGCACGCCGTTCCCGCAGCGGGGAGGCGATCTGCGATAATTCCTGTCCATTCGAAGTGCGCCGGAGGAATGATGGAAGCTGCAAGCGAGTCAGATCGTGGTCACAGGCTGCGGCTGCGCAATCTTCAGCGCGAGGATTATCCGGCGGTGCGCTCCCTCATGGAGCGGGTCTATCCCGACATCGGAGGCGCCTGGGAGCAGCACACGGTTGAGCGCCTGATCGAAGCGTTTCCTGATGGCCAGCTCTGCATCGAGGACAACGGGCTTGCGGTGGCCTGCGCGCTGACGGTCCGCGTCGACTACAACCGCTTCAGCAACCCCCATCGCTACTCGGATCTGATCAATCCGGATCGCAGTATTCGCGACAATGCCCAGGGCGACGCGCTCTATGGCCTGGACGTCTTCGTGCACCCGGAATACCGGGATTTCCGCCTCGGTCGTCGCCTTTACGACGCCCGCAAGGAATTGTGCTACGAGCACAACCTGCGCGGCATTCTCGCGGGAGGGCGCATCGTCAACTATGGCGAGCACGCCGACGAGATGACGCCGGAGGAATATATCCAGCGCGTCCGCCGCAAGGAACTCTACGATCCGATTCTCACGTTTCAGCTGTCCAACGACTTCGACGTCAAGCGGCTGATGCGCGGCTACATTCCGGAGGACGAGCGCAGTCGGGGTTACGCCACGCTGCTCGAGTGGGACAACCTCTACTACGAGCATCATGAAACGCCTCTGGTGGAGGTGAAGAAGACCCAGGTCCGGGTGGGCGTCGTCCAATGGCAGATGCGGCCGATCAAGTCGGTGGAGGAGCTGCTGGCCCAGGCCGAGTTCTTTGTTGATGCGCTGTCCGACTACAACAGTGACTTCATCCTGTTTCCGGAATTCTTCACCGCGCCGCTGATGGGGCTGTGTAAGCCCGGCACGCAGCCCACCGAGTCCATCCGCTTCTTGGCCGAATTCACGCCGAAGATCGTCGAAGAGATGTCGCGCTATGCGGTGAGCTACAACGTCAACATCATCGCCGGCTCCATGCCGCGGGTGGAAGGCGACCGGTTGTTCAACGTTGCCTATGTCTGCGAGCGCAGCGGTGAGGTGCACGAGCAGTACAAGCTGCACATTACGCCCAATGAGCGGGACTACTGGGTGATCGAGGGCGGCGATGGACTGGCGGTGTTCGATACCGACGCCGGCCGGATTGGCGTGCTGATTTGCTACGACGTGGAGTTCCCCGAGTTGCCGAGGCTGCTGTCACAGATGGGCATGGACATTCTGTTCGTGCCGTTCTGGACCGATACCAAGAATGGCTACCTCCGTGTGCAGCGCTGTGCCCAGGCCCGGGCCATTGAGAACGAATGCTACGTGGTCATCTCTGGCAGTGTCGGCAACCTGCCGCAGGTGGACAACCTCGATCTGCAGTATGCGCAGTCAGCCGTGTACGCCCCATCCGACTTCGCTTTTCCCCACGACGCCATCATGTCAGAGACCACGCCGAACACCGAGCAACTGCTGCTGGTGGACCTGGATCTGGACAAACTGCAGGAGTTGCGCGTGGAGGGTTCCGTCACCAATCGCAAAGACCGGCGACCGGATCTCTATCAGCTCAACTGGATCGGTGGTTCTTCAGGGCCGGGCCGGCGGGATTCATGACCAGCGGCTGAGGTCCGCGGGCTTTGGGCATACGCCGGCCCGCAGAGGTTTGCGTAGGGCCTTCGCGCCGCAAGCTTCTCCCACAGGGGCTCATCGCTGAGGTTTGCGACAGCCTCCTCGTCCTTGTCCGCGGTCCGCGAATGCCGAATCAAGGCGCCGCACTTTTTTGAAGCCACCCACCAGCCTGGCGCACCCCCATGGTGCGTCGCGCTGGTGGCTGATGGCCGACGCCCCCGTGAACCCTGCATCGTCATCGGGCACGCGAATTGCAAATCCCACTTTGCCGCACGCTTCCGGAACATGCGTCACGGTGCTCGACCCGGCCACAGCGGTCGACGTCGATGCCGTCGCGCCGCGGAGCGTCATCGCTGCCCACTCGAGGTTGTCAGGGAGATCATCATGAAGTTCGTTCCCAAGGGTCTATTGGCCAGGGTCTGGATCGTCTGTCTGCTCGCTGTCGGCGGCTATGCCGCTGCCGATGAAGGCCCTATTCGGGTCGGCATCCTGCACTCACTGTCCGGAACCATGGCCATTTCCGAGACCACACTCCGCGACGTCATGCTCATGCTGATCGAAGAGCAGAACCGCAAGGGCGGTGTCCTCGGCCGTCGCCTTGAACCCGTCGTGGTGGACCCGGCCTCCGACTGGCCGCTGTTTGCCGAGCGGGCGCGGGAGTTGCTCAGCGTTCACAATGTGGACGTGGTCTTCGGCTGCTGGACGTCGGTGTCCCGCAAGGCCGTGCTGCCGGTGTTCCGGGAGCTCAACGGCATCCTCTTCTATCCGGTTCAGTACGAGGGCGAAGAGAGCGAGCGCAACGTCTTCTACACCGGCGCGGCGCCCAACCAGCAGGCCATTCCTGCCGTTGACTATCTGCGGGAAGTGGAAGGCGTCGAGCGCTGGGTGCTCGCCGGGACGGACTACGTTTATCCACGTACCACCAATCGCATTCTCGAGGCCTATCTCAAGCAGCAGGGCGTGGCCGACGAGGACATCCTGATCAACTACACGCCCTTTGGACACAGCGACTGGCAGTCCATCGTCAGCCGCATCCGCCAGTTTGGCAGCCGCGGCAAGCGCACGGCCGTGGTATCGACCATCAACGGTGATGCCAATGTTCCGTTCTACCGGGAACTGGCCAATCAGGGTGTGCGCGCTGAAGACATTCCTGTGATCGCATTTTCGGTGGGTGAAGAGGAGCTTGCGGGCATCAACACCGGCCCCCTGGTAGGTCATCTGGCTGCCTGGAACTACTTCCAGTCGCTGCAGACGCCTGAGAACCAGGCCTTCCTCGAGCGTTGGCATGCCTTTACCGGTGATGCGCGGCGTACGGCCAACGATCCCATGGAGGCGCACTACATCGGCTTCAACATGTGGGTGGCCGCAGTCGAGGCGGCAGGTACCACTGATGTCGACACCGTCATTGATACGCTGATCGGTATACAGGTGCCCAATCTGTCCGGTGGCATGGCCGAGATGCTACCGAACCACCACATCACCAAGCCTGTGCTTATCGGCGAGATTCAGGAAGACGGCCAGTTCTTCATCGTCGATCAGTCCGAGGAGCTGATTCCTGGTGAAGCCTGGTCCAGCTACCTGCCAGGTTCCCGCAACATCATCGCTGACTGGCGGCCACCGATCTCCTGCGGCAACTTCAACACGGAGACGGGTACCTGTGGTGGCGCGCAGTGATCCGCGGCGACTGCCGCGAATCCTGAGCACCTGGTTAGCGAGTCTCGTCCTCATCCTGCTCGGCGCGACAGCTTTCGCCGCCGCGCCGGCAGGGGGCCTGACCGCCGAGCAACTCCAACGACTCGGTGAGCGTAACCTGCAGGTGGTCGAAACGGCCGTCGCCGACATCGCAGCAAGCGGTTCACCGGCTGCGCTGGAGGTGCTCCGCGCACTGCAGGATGGCCGTCTGTATCGCCGCGAAGCGGACGGCGTCATGCTGGTCGCCGTGCGCGTCGGGGGGGTGCAGCTCTACAGTGACCCCCTGGCAAGCACCACAGGTGAGCCGTTGGCGGAGGCCGAGGTCACACTGGTACGCGTGAGCAACCGCATTCGCCGCGCCCTGAGTGCCGTCATCGCTTCACTTTCGCTGGACAGTGAGGATCCTGACGTTCGATTTGCTGCAGCGCGGCAGTTCATCGACAGCCCGGATTCCGCGCTGCTCGAAGCCATCGAAACGGCACTGGTCGATGAAGCCGACGACCGGGTTCGAACAGCCCTCGAAGTGGCCCGCGCTGCTTCCATTGCCAGCGATCCAGGGCAGAGCGAGGAAGCGCGCAGTGAAGCCGTCGACCGCCTGGCGGCAGCGGGTAGCAGCCGGGCGCGTCGGGTTCTTCTCGGCATGTTCATCGAGGAAGGTTCGGAGCTCGCGACCCGTCGGGATGCTGCTGTCGAGGTGATCGATCGTAACCTGGCCCGTTGGCAGCAGGTGCAGAACCTCTGGTTCGGCCTGTCGCTGGGTTCGGTACTGCTGCTGGCCGCCATGGGACTGGCCATCACCTTTGGGGTCATGGGCGTGATCAACATGGCCCATGGCGAAATGATCATGATCGGCGCCTACACTACCTTCGTGGTCCAGGGCGTCTTGCGGGGCATATCACCGGCGCTGGCGGAAGTGTCCTTGCTCATTGCGCTGCCGGTGGCCTTCCTTGTGGCCGGCCTCATAGGCGTGTTCATCGAACGCACCGTCATTCGCCGCCTCTACAGCCGTCCGCTGGAAACCCTGCTCGCCACCTGGGGCATCTCGCTGATCCTTCAGCAGCTCGTGCGTACCTTCTTCGGAGCCTCCAATCAGCGCGTCGAAACGCCTTCCTGGCTGGCGGGATCGATGGAATTCGGCCAGATCATGATCACCTACAACCGGCTGGCGATCCTGATCTTCGCCCTCGTGATGCTGGCCGCGGTGATCCTGCTGCTGAAGAAGACGGCGCTGGGCCTGCACATTCGCGCCGTGACGCAGAACCGCAAGATGGCCGAGTCCATGGGTATCCGCTCGGATCGGGTCGACATGCTGACATTCGGTCTCGGATCCGGCATTGCCGGAGTGGCTGGGGTGGCGCTGTCTCAGATCGCCAACGTCAGTCCCAACCTGGGGCAGGGCTACATCATCGATAGTTTCATGGTCATCGTCTTCGGCGGTGTCGGCAATCTCTTCGGCACGCTGGTGGGCGCCATGACTCTGGGCATTACCACGCAGCTGGTGGAGCCCAGCCTCGGTGCCGTGGCGGCCAAGGTGCTGATCCTGGTGTTCATCATCATCTTCATTCAGTTCCGTCCCCGTGGCCTGTTCCCACAGAAAGGGAGGGCGGCCGAATGATCACGGCTCGACTCCTCTCCGGACGCATGACGGCCTGGGATGTGGCCTTCCTGCTCTTGTTGCTGGCCCTGGCCATGGTGGTGCCCCTGCTGAATCTCGTGCCGGCGGCCGACTCCAGCTTCCATGTCTCGGCCTACATGGTGTCCGTGCTCGGCAAGTACCTGTGCTATGCGCTGCTGGCGCTGGCCATCGATCTGGTATGGGGCTACTGCGGCATTCTGAGCCTGGGGCATGGCGCCTTCTTCGGCCTTGGTGGCTATGCCATGGGCATGCACCTGATGCGCAACATCGACGGCCGTGGCGTTTACGGCCATCCGCTGCTGCCGGACTTCATGGTGTTCCTGAACTGGGACGAACTGCCCTGGTACTGGCTTGGATTCGACCTTTTGCCCTTCGCCTTGCTGATGGTGGTGCTCGCGCCAGGCGCCTTGGCTTTCCTGTTGGGCTGGTTCGCGTTCCGCTCCAGAGTCACCGGGGTCTATCTTTCCATCGTCACCCAGGCCATGACTTTCGCGCTGATGCTGGCGTTCTTTCAGAACGACCTTGGCTTTGGCGGCAGCGACGGCCTCACGGACTTCCGCGATCTTCTCGGCGTCAGCCTGACCGCCGACGGCATGCGCAGCGGCCTGTTCGCCGCATCGGCCATCATGCTGGGCCTGGCCTATCTGGCCTGCCGACTGATCGTGTCTTCCAAGCTCGGCCGGGTCCTTGTCGGTGTGCGCGACGCGGAGGCCCGTCTGCGTTTCCTCGGTTATCGCGCCGAGCGCTTCAAGCTCGCGGTGTGGACCTTCTCGGCCATGCTGGCCGGCATTGCCGGGGCGCTCTATGTGCCCCAGGTCGGCATTATCAACCCCGGCGAGTTCGCCCCCGCCAAGTCCATCGAGGCGGTGGTCTGGGTGGCCGTGGGCGGCCGTGGTTTCCTGGTGGGTGGCCCCATCGGCGCGGTGGTGGTGAATGCCTTCAAGACCTTCTTCACCGGCAACTTCGCCGATTACTGGCTGTTCTTCTTAGGCGGTCTCTTCGTCTTCGTGACCCTGTTCCTGCCCCAGGGCCTGTTTGGCTGGGCGCGTGATCGGCTGGCGGCGCGCAAGGGAGGCGGGGTCAGATGACGACCACCACTTCCATCCTCAATCTCGATGGTGTGACGGTCAGCTTCGACGGCTTTCGGGCCTTGAACGACCTGTCGCTGCAGGTGGACCGTGGCGAGATGCGTGCCATCATTGGCCCCAATGGCGCCGGTAAGACCACCATGATGGATGTAATCACCGGCAAGACCCGGCCGGATGAAGGAACGGTCGTCTTTGACGGCCGACACGATCTCCGGCGGCTGGATGAAGCGTCCATCGCCCAGCTCGGTATCGGCCGCAAGTTCCAGAAGCCCACCGTGTTCGAGAACCTCACCGTGGCCGACAATGTTCTGCTGGCACTGGCTGGCGAGCGGGGCGTGTTTGCCAACCTGTTCTCGCGCCGCCTGCGTACGGCGGGCGAGGACGTCGACCGGTTTCTGGGTATCGCCCGCCTGCTTGACCATCGCAGCCGCATGGCCGGCGATCTGAGCCACGGCCAAAAACAATGGCTGGAGATCGCCATGCTGCTGGCGCAGGATCCCAAGCTGTTGCTGGTGGACGAGCCCGTGGCCGGGATGACCGACGCCGAGACGGACCAGACTGCGGACCTGCTCCGCGAGATCGCCGAGGTGCACAGCGTGGTGGTGGTCGAGCACGACATGGCCTTTGTCCGGCGGCTGGGCGTCAAGGTGACGGTGCTGCACGAGGGCAGCGTGCTGGCGGAAGGTTCGCTGGATCACGTCAGCCGCAATGAACGCGTCATCGACGTCTATCTCGGGAGGTAAGCGCCATGCTCGAAGTGCGCGACCTCGATCTCTACTACGGCGCTGCCCAGGCCCTGCGCAGCGTGTCGCTGGCGGCAGCGCCCGGCCAGGTGACCTGCCTGCTCGGCCGCAACGGTGTCGGCAAGACCAGCCTCCTGCGGGCCATCGACGGCCGGCTGCCGACAGCGGCAGGTTCGATCATCTTCGGTGGCGAGGACGTCACCCGGTTGCGGACCCCGGACCGGGTCCGCCGCGGCTTCGCCAACGTGCCTCAGGGGCGGGAGATCTTCCCCTTGTTGACCGTCCGCGAGAACCTCGAGACGGGCTTCGCGCCGCTATCCAAGAAGGACCGCTACATCCCTGCTACGGTTTTCGAGTTGTTTCCGGTGCTCGAAAGCATGCTCGACCGTCGTGGTGGCGATCTCTCCGGCGGTCAGCAACAGCAGCTGGCCATCGGCCGGGCACTGGTGACCCGGCCAAGACTGTTGATGCTCGACGAGCCCACCGAAGGCATTCAGCCCTCCATCATCAAGGACATTGGCCGGGCCATCAGCTACCTGCGTGACCAGGGCGACATGGTCATCCTGCTGGTGGAGCAGTACCTGGATTTTGCCAATGAGTTGGCCGATTCCATTCACGTCATGGATCGTGGTGAGATCGTCCTGGCAGGACCTGCGGCCGAACTCGACCCTGATCTGGTACGCAAGCACCTGACGGTATGACTGCGCGCCCGCTGGGTTTTGAGCCGCGCCTGCAGCGGACTCGCGGGTCGGGCCTGATTCGAGTCCGGCACAAGGACGGTCGAATCCGTCTCGAAGATCTGCGCCAGGAAGGCGCGCTGCGCCTGCGGTGGCCGCGGGTGCCCGCTGGCGCGGCGCCTGAAGCCGTGCTGATCAATACAGCCGGCGGGCTCACCGGTGGCGATGCCTTGGACCTTGCCGTGGAACTGGCTGCAGACAGTGAATTGTGGGTCACCACTCAGGCCTGCGAGAAGATCTACCGCAGCCTGGGCGGCTACGCGGTGCAGACGCTGCGCCTTGAGGTGGGCCCGGCGGCCAGAGCCGTGTGGCTGCCGCAGCCGGCCATTCTGTTTCAGGATAGCGCCTATCGTCGGGTGCTCGAGATTGATCTCCATCAGGACGCAGAGCTTTTCGCCTTGGAGGCCAGTGTGCTGGGCCGCGCGGCCATGGGTGAGCAGATCTCGCGCTGCTGCCTGGCTGAAAGCTGGCGCATCCGCCGTGAGGGACGGTTGCAGTGGGCGTCGGAGTTTGCGCTCGAAGACCCTGCCGCGCTCACCGCCGCGGCGGGCCTGGGCGGCGCCCGGGCCTTTGCCACCTTCGTGCATGCGGCACCGGCGGCGGCGCAGCAGTTGGCGCCGCTGCGAGAGCTCGTTGGCGCCTGGCGCGGACTCGCTGGCGTAAGCGCATTGGCGGAAGATGTGGTGGTGGGGCTGCTGCTGGCCGCCGACGCGGATGCCCTGATGGAGGATCTGCAGCGATTGGTGGAGGGTCACTTCGCCCGCCCGATGCCGCGGGTCTGGACCTGTTGATGCCTGGAGCCTGCAGACTCGGCCGATGGCTGTCGAATAATGGTTAACCACCCAATCATGAGGAGGCGGCATGAACCTGACGCCAAGGGAGAAGGACAAGCTGCTGATCAGCATGGCCGCCATGGTGGCGCGGCGGCGCCTGGAGCGCGGCGTGAAACTCAACCATCCCGAAGCTGTGGCCCTGATCACCGATTTCGTCGTCGAGGGCGCCCGTGATGGCCGCAGTGTCGCCGACCTGATGCAGACCGCTGCCCAGGTCATCGATCGCTCTCAGGTCATGGAGGGTGTGGCTGAAATGATTCACGACGTCCAGGTGGAAGCCACCTTCCCGGACGGCGTGAAGCTGGTCACCGTCCACGAACCCATCCGCTGAAGGCCCGAGGAGATCCCATGATTCCTGGTGAAATCATCCCAGCTGAGGGCGAGATCGAGCTCAATGCTGGTCAACCGGTACTCGAACTCGAAGTTGCCAACGGCGGCGACCGCCCGGTTCAGGTCGGCTCTCATTATCATTTTGCCGAGGCCAACAGCGGCCTCGAGTTCGATCGCGCGGCGGCGCGGGGCTGGCGGCTGGACATTCCCGCCGGCAGCGCCGTGCGCTTCGAGCCCGGACAGAAACGCAGGGTGACGCTGGTGCCCTATCGCGGCGCGCGCAACGTGGTGGGCTTCAACCAGCAGGTCATGGGTGCGCTCGACGCCGCCGAGGAGGACTGAAGTCATGCCTTATCGCATTGCACGCGCCGCCTACGCGGATATGTTCGGCCCCACCACCGGCGATCGGGTCCGGCTGGCCGATACCAGCCTGATCATCCAGGTCGAAAAGGACTTCACCACCTACGGCGAGGAGGTGAAGTTCGGCGGCGGCAAGGTGATCCGCGACGGCATGGGCCAGAGTCAGGTTACCCGGGCCGAGGGCGCGGTGGACACCGTGATCACGAATGCCCTGATCTTGGATCACTGGGGCATCGTCAAGGCGGACGTGGGCTTGCGGGACGGCTGCATCGTCGCCATCGGCAAGGCCGGCAATCCGGACACCCAGCCCGGGGTCAACATCGTCATAGGTCCTGGGACCGAGGTCATCGCCGGTGAGGGCAAGATGCTCACCGCCGGCGGCATCGACGCCCACATTCATTTCATTTGCCCGCAGCAGGTGGACGAGGCGCTCTACTCCGGCGTCACCACCATGATTGGTGGCGGCACTGGCCCCGCCACCGGCAGCAATGCCACCACCTGCACGCCCGGAGCCTGGCACATCGGCCGCATGCTGCAGGCGGCAGACGGCCTCCCCATGAATCTCGGTTTCGCCGGCAAGGGCAACGCCTCCCGTCCCGACGCCCTCATGGAGCAGGTCCGAGCGGGCGCCTGCGCCCTGAAGCTGCACGAGGATTGGGGCACCACGCCAGCGGCCATCGACTGCTGCCTGAGCGTGGCGGACGCTGAGGACGTGCAGGTGATGATCCATACCGACACCCTCAACGAGTCCGGTTTCGTCGAGAACACCATGGCGGCCTTCAAGGGGCGTGCCATTCATGCCTACCACACCGAGGGCGCCGGCGGCGGTCACGCACCGGACATCATCCGGGTCTGCGGTATGCCCAACGTCATCCCGTCATCGACCAATCCGACCCGGCCGTTTACGGTCAATACCATCGACGAACATCTCGACATGCTCATGGTCTGCCATCACCTCGACCCGAAGATTCCCGAGGATGTGGCCTTTGCGGAAAGCCGGATCCGCCGCGAGACCATTGCCGCCGAAGACATCCTCCATGACCTCGGGGCTCTTTCCATCATCGCCTCCGACAGCCAGGCCATGGGGCGCGTGGGTGAAGTGCTGATCCGCACCTGGCAGACGGCGGATAAAATGAAGCGGCAGCGCGGCGCACTGCCCGGGGATGACGGCGCCAACGACAACTTCAGGGTCAAGCGCTATCTCGCCAAGTACACCATCAATCCCGCCATCGCCCACGGCATCGACGCCCACGTCGGTTCCATCGAGGTGGGCAAGCGGGCGGATCTCTGTCTGTGGGATCCGATGTTCTTTGGCGTCAAACCCCACTTGGTGCTCATTGGCGGCAGCATCGTGGCCGCACCCATGGGCGATCCCAACGCCTCGATCCCGACCCCGCAACCGGTGCATTATCGGCCCATGTTCGGTGCCTTCGGCCGTGCGATGGCGGCCTCGTCAGTGACCTTCGTGTCAGCAGCGGCCGTCGCGGCCGGTGTCGGGCGTGATCTGGGCCTTCAGAAGGGGCTGGTGGCCGTATCGGGTACGAGAGATCCGGCGGCCAAGGCGCGCATGGTGCACAACGCCTATCAACCCGAGATCGAGGTGGATCCGGAGACCTACGTGGTGCGCGCCGATGGCGAACTGCTGACCTGCGAGCCAGCGGCAGAGCTGCCCATGGCCCAGCGCTATTTCCTGTTCTGACGCCGGAGACGATCACGGATGGAAACCATTGAGGACAGGCAGCGATGCAGCGCGCGATAGCAGCCCGGCTGGCCGGTCATTGGGATGGCCCGGTGAAGGACGCTGTGGAACTCGATTTTGATGCCCGCCATCGGCGACGCATTCGACTCACTGGGCAAGCCGGGTTCGATTTTCTCCTCGATCTGCCGGAAGTGCCGAGCCTGCGTGAGGGCGATGGGCTCGAACTCGAAAGCGGCGACTTCGTGGCCGTGCGCTGCGCGGCGGAATCCCTGCTCGAAGTGCGTGCCGTCGATGCCATCACCCTGGCCCGGCTGGCCTGGCATTTGGGCAACCGCCACCTGCCCACGGAGATCGCGGCCGACGTGTTGCGCATTCGCAGCGACCACGTCATTGCAGACATGCTGCGCGGACTCGGTGCCGACGTCCGCGAGGTGCAGCTCCCCTTCCATCCTGAGGGCGGTGCCTACGGCAAGGGCCGCACTCACAGCCACGAACACAACCACGGCCACAACCGCGGCCACAACCACGGTCATGAACACGAACACAGCCGTGATCACGAACATGACCATCACCGCTGACGCCGCCGCCTCGCACCGTCCCTGTGGGAGCGCGCATCGAGCGCGATCGCCCGCAGGGCTGGTTCAGACGAAGTGCGAGGGTTTGCTCGATGCGGATCTGTGCACGTTGAGGCGCGACGAACCGTCAGGTGCTGCCCATGAGCACTGATCACGCCAGCCTCTACCGCCTGCTGAGCTGGCTCTCGCCGGCTTACCCGGTGGGCGCCTATACCTACTCCCACGGCCTGGAGTGGGTGGTGGAGAGCGGTGCGGTGCGTGATGCCCAGGCCCTGGGGGCTTGGCTGGACGGCGTGCTGCGTTTTGGTGGCGGGCGCAGCGATGCGGTTTTTTTTGCCCATGCCTTTCGTGCGGCGGGCGATGATGCAGCGGTGGTTGAACTCACCGATCTTGCCATGGCGCTCAATCCGTCAGCGGAGCGTCGCCTGGAGACGAGTGCCCAGGGACGCGCCTTTCTGAGCGCTACGCGCCATGCCTGGCCGGCAGCAGCGCTGGCGGCATTCGATGGGCTCGAGCCGGAGCGACTGGCTTATCCGGTGGTGGTTGGCGTCGCCGCTGCGGGTCATGGCATCCCCCTGTCGGCAGCTGTCGGCGCCTATCTGCACGCCTTCCTGTCCAACCTGGTCTCCGCCGGCGTGCGCCTGATCCCCTTGGGGCAGAGTGCAGGACTTGCGCTGATTGCCGGTTTTGAGGCTACCCTGGCCACGCTCGCCGACGAGGTCGTCGACGCACCCCTGGCCGGTGTGGGCGGCTGTGCCCTGGCCGCGGACCTCGCATCCATTCATCACGAAACCCAGTACTCGAGGTTGTTCCGATCATGACATCCGCACCTGCTCCTCTGGCACCGTCTCCCCATGGCCCGCTCCGGGTTGGCATCGGTGGCCCGGTGGGCTCCGGCAAGACCGCGCTCATGGAGCACCTCTGCCGGGCCCTGCATCCGAAGATCGAGCTCTGCGCCATTACCAACGACATTTACACCAAAGAAGATGCGCTGATCCTCATGCGTGCCAACGTCCTGCCAGAGGAGCGCATCCTTGGTGTGGAAACCGGGGGCTGTCCGCACACTGCGATCCGCGAGGACGCGTCCATCAATCTGGCCGCAGTGGAAGACATGCGCCGCCGCTTCCCGGAGCTGGCGCTGGTGCTGATCGAGTCTGGTGGCGACAATCTCGCGGCCACCTTCAGTCCGGAACTGGCCGACCTCACCATCTACGTCATCGATGTCGCCCAGGGTGAGAAAATCCCCCGCAAGGGCGGTCCAGGCATCACCCGCTCTGACATCTACGTGATCAATAAGACCGACCTCGCTCCTCACGTTGGCGCATCGCTCGAGGTGATGGCGGCAGACACCCGCCGCATGCGCGGCGACAAGCCGTTTGTGTTCACGAACCTGAAGACCGGGGAGGGCGTGCCAGAGGTCGTCGATCTTCTGATTCGCCTCGGCGGCCTTTCGCTGCCTGATCCAGCCTGATCCTCGGGCGCGATTCCGCAGGCATGCTGCCCGTGCCTGCTCGAAGGACCTGGGAGCGCGCCTTGCGCGCGATCAGGCCCTGGGCCGAAACCTATGGTTCTTGGCAGGTATCTTGTCGCGGTACCTGTGTTACAAAAGGGGTCGTCTTTCCGTCATCACTGCAGGAGTTCCCATGAGCAGGTCCGATCTGATCGCCATGGCACGTCACAATCTGGCCCACACCAAGGCCGGCACCATCGACCAGGCCCCCGAGATTCATTCAATTCCGGCCAAGGATTACTTCGACGCCGAGCGCTGGCAGAAGGAAATGGATGGGGTCTTCCGGCGCATGCCGCTGATGCTGGCCATGACCTGTGAGTTACGCGAGCCTGGCGACTACAAGGCCATGGACGCGGGCGGTGTGCCGGTACTGATCAGCCGTGGCCGTGACGGCGTCGCGCGGGCCTTCCTCAACAGCTGCAGTCACCGCGGCGCGCAGATCATGGAGGAAGGCAAGGGCAACACCCATCGTTTCACCTGCCCCTACCACGCCTGGTCCTACTCCACCGAGGGTGAGCTCAAGGGCGTGCTCGCCAAGGAGCAGTTCGGTGATCTGGACTTCTCCTGTCACGGGCTGCCTGAGCTGCCCCTGTATGAGCGTTCGGGATTGATCTGGGTGGTGCTGAACACCGAGGAGAAGGTGGATTTCGACGCCTTCATGGCTGGCTACGACGACGTGCTCGGTGAGTTCGGCTTCGAGGATTGGACCTTCTTCCAGGCCCGGCGCCTGGAAGGCCCGAACTGGAAGGTCGCCTACGACGGCTACCTGGACCTCTACCACTTGCCGATCCTGCACAAGGAGACCTTCGGCTCGAACATGCCGCATCAGGCGCTCTACTACTCCTGGGGCCCCCATCAGCGGGTCAGCTCACCGTCCCCTGACCTGCTCGACATCGAGCACAAGCCGGAAGCCGAATGGCCGCAGGACATGCTGCTGCAGGGCGTGTTCACCATCTTCCCGCACATCTCCATCGCCTCCTTCGATGGCGGTGGTGGCCGCGGTGTGATGCTGTCCCAGCTCTTCCCGGGTGATACCCCGCTGTCCTCCTACACCATTCAGAACTATGTGCTGGAGAAGGCGCCGACGGCCGAGCAGGAAGTTGCGGCAGATGCCCAGTTCAAGTTCCTGGAGACCGTGGTGAAGGACGAGGACTACGCCACGGGCCTCAAGCTTCAGCGGGCGTTGGCCTCCGGGTTGCGCAAGAACCTGATGTTCGGTCGCAACGAGGAAGGCGGGCAGCGCTTCCACGGCTGGGTCGATCGGCTCATCGAAGCTGATGACGCCTCATTGCCGAAGCTGTTCGAAGACGTCGAGCGCACTGTCGCTCAGCTCTGACGTCCCTTAAGGAAGTGCTGAACAATTCTTCCTGAATTGTTCAGCACACGCCGAGTCCGGCACATGTCCGTACTCGGCGTAAGCGAAATCAATAACTTACGTCATTGATTCGCGAGCCGCAGCCATGTGCTGCAGGTAATGCTGATCAATCAGCGTTACCTTAAGGACGTTTTACCGTCGGCAGCGGAATGCCGTCGCCCGCAATGCGGGCTCCCACAGACTTGGCGTAGTTTTGTGGCGGCCCGCATCGCGGGCCGTGGCCCTTATTGTCCAGGCGGAAGGCAATCCGGGACACGGCCGGCAGCCCGGGCCTGCTCGCGGCGGGCCAGTGCGCCGTCCATGTTCTCGTTGAGAACGCGCATCCGGGCTGATGGCCCTGGGTGAGTGGAAAGAAAATCCGGTGGGCGGCCATCGCCAGCCGCGGCATCCATGTTGCGCCACAGGTCGATGGCCTGCCTGGGGTCGAAACCGGCATCGGCCATGATCCTCAGGCCCATGATGTCCGCCTCGGTCTCCTGGGCGCGGGAGAAGGGTAGCAACACGCCGACTTGGGCGCCCAGGCCAAGGGCAGCCATGACCTGGTTGCCATGGGTGGTGCCGCTGGCGACAGCGCCTGCCAGCTCCATACCGGCCTGGGTGGCGAACTGGGTGGAGACGCGTTCGTTGCCGTGATCAGCCAGCACGTGGGCGATTTCGTGGCCCACCACCGCAGCCAGTTGATGCTGGTTCTCAGCCACGCTGAGCAGACCTCGATAGATGCCGATCTTGTTTCCGGGCAGGGCGAAGGCATTGACCTGGTCGTCGTCGAAAAGGGCGATTTCCCACTCACCACCCACGTCGCGGATCATGGGATCGGCGACACACTGCACGTAGGTTAGCAGCGGTCCGCTGGTGATCAGTGGCTGCTGTTCGCGCATTTCCGCGAAGGCGGCGGCACCCATCTGCGCCACCTCCGAGCTGGAAAAGATCTTCAGCTGGGCGCGTCCGGTGGGCGATGTGGCGCAGGCGGCAAGACCCGCGATGAGGGTGATCACGAGCGCGCCGAAGGCCCACTGGCGTAAAGTGATGGCTGTCTTCATGGCATGACTCTCTGTACCCGACAATCAGGGACCGGTGGCCGATTCAACCGCTGGTCTGCTGCCAGAGTGTACGGCCGGCGGCGCCGGCCTGCTCCAGCAGTTTGCGCCAGCGCTTGCGATCGGCCTGCAGCGCCAGCCTCAGCAGTCTTGCCCGGTGGGCGTCGTCGAGATCTTCAGCGATTGCCGGCCAGATCAATTCGGTATTGTAGCGCGTCGTGTCCGGTTGGAGTCGGACTGGCAGCAAACGTTCCGGGGCCACGTTCAGATCTCCCGCCACCGCGGTCAGGCTGTCGGCGATGTTGCGAGCCTTCGGCGAGGCGGCCGCTTCGAGGTCGTAAGGGGGTGACCACTCCCGGGCCGGAGACAGGCGGTCGATGTGGGTCAGCAGCACCCGGACCGGCGGCATGCGGCGCCGAGGTTCGGACGCAAAGCGTGAGCGGATGGCGTCCAGGGCCGCCCGATCCAGGCTGCGGTCAGCGCGGTGGCCGGCGGTCACCCAAAGCAGGGCGTCGGCATCCCAGGCCAGATCACAGAGCGCCGGGATGTCCGCTGTCGTATCCAGGCCCGGGGAGTCGATCAGGATCACTTCCACCTCACCCTCCCGGGCCAGCTCGTGGGCCTCGTAGGCGGCGGTATGCGGCAGGACGTCCACTCCAGCTGCACGGGTGTCGAGCAGGGTATTGATGAGACTGGATTTGCCGGCGTTGGTCTGGCCCGCCACCACCAGTCGGACCGGGCCGACAGCAGCTGGCGCCTGGATGTCGTCGCTCAGTTGATCTGCCGCCTCCAGCTGGGCAGCGTCCAGTTCGAGGCGGCCTGAATAGAGTTCGATGGCGGCTCGGCCGACCTCCTCGACCCACATGCGGGCGCCGCGGCGCTGAATCCAGTTGCCGGCATCCCCAAGAGCAGCGCCGAGAAGTCTCTCGCGGGCCTCGGCCAGCAGGGCGCTGGTGGGATTCACCAGTCGCGTCACCCGCCAGACCAGGTTCACTCCCTTGAATACCTTCGCGCCGCGACCGACCAAGGGCTTGAATTCCCACAATCTGACGGCGTCGCCGACGCGCATCAGGTGGGACCCCGGCACTTCCTCGAGCAGCACCCGCCGCAGCCGCGCGCTGACCCGCTCGGTGAGCATGAAGAGCTCAGGCAGCGTGAAGCGCCAGACTGGATGACGGGCTTCGGGGTGGTAGTGCCGGGCGACGGCATCGATGGTCATCCGGGCGGTTTCCAGCAGCTGCTGGCGGTCGAAGACGATTCCCGGAGCCACGTCCCGGGCGACGGCCTCCACGCTTTGCCAAGCGGCCATGTCCAGTGGCGAGAAATCCGGATTCGGCCCGGCGATGGGGCCAGTGTCCGTGGCCGGCGGGATTTCCGCATCGCGGCCCAGCCACCAGGTCAGGCCGTAGGTGGCCACACCGAGGACTGCAGCGGCGATCAGCCAGTAGGTCAGCCAGCCCTGCTGCCATAGCCAGACGGCGCCCAGGGGCAGCAGCAACAGCAACGGCAGCAGGCTCGCTGCCAGGGCCACATAGAGTGCGGCGCGGCGGTTCATGATACCCCCGCCGCAAACCGGCGGCCGCTGTGCGTATCAACCGCATGCGGCTGGGTCCACAGATCGTTCTGCCGAACCAGAAGGCTGCGACCCGTTCCAGAATGGTTCGCCACGAACGTGCCTCCGCGCTGTCGCGGGAGGAAGGCGGGATTCGATGGACGCGGCAGGTTCTCGTGAGAGCCCGCAGTGCGGGCGAT
>SLTB01000163.1 GCA_007130155.1 Pseudomonadales bacterium | reverse complement strand
TGTACCGGTGCGCCAGTGGGTGCTGAGCTTCCCCTGGCCGCTACGCATGCTCTTCGCGAGCCGCCCGCAGGCTTTGAGCCGTTGCCTGGCCGTGATCACTCGCGCCATCCAGGCCGACTTGGCACAGCGTGCGGGCCTGAAAGCCACCGATGGCGCACGGACCGGGATCGTCACCCTGATCCAGCGCTTCGGCAGCGCTCTGAACCTGAATGTTCATCTGCACATGCTGGTGCTCGATGGCGTCTACACCTGGGCGCACGGCAGGGCGCGGTTCCATCGCGTTGGCGCGTCGAACCGGAAATGCCTCGAAGGCTTGCTGGATCGCCTGATTCGGCGCCTCCTTCGACGGCTCACCCATCATGGGTGGCTCGTTCCCGATCCTGAGCAACCCTGGCTCGACCTGGAACCCGCCGACGCCGTCGACAGCCTGACGGCGGCATCCATTCGCTACCGCATTGCCGTCGGGCCTGAAGCCGGGCGCCGAACCTTGCTCCTGAAGGATCCGAGCCTCGCCCGGTCTGACATTCTGCCGAAAGCACTCACGGCCGATCATAATGGCTTCTCGCTTAATGCCGCCGTCGCCTGCCAGCCCCATGAGCGTGATCGCCTCGAGCGACTGTGTCGCTACATCACGCGGCCGGCGCAATGTAGCCTTTCACTACAAACGTATCCATAACCCCGCGCCCTCTCATGGAAGGGGTGGGGAGATTTCAGTGACCGCGCCTGTCCATTTTTGCATGAGCGATGACATCTGCCGCATCGCCGGCATGCAGCCATCGACGACCTGCCACCGATCAAGCAGGCGGGGAGGTGCGCGAGAGAGCCGCCGCTGCACGAGCCGCCCCAGAGCAGTTCCACTTGGCCAGACGATTCCAGCTTGGTCCACTTCGCCTTGGGGACCGGTCTCGGAACCAGTGGCACCTTCACCATCGAATCCTCGACCCGGGATGCCATCGGCAATCTGATGTTCGTCTTCAAGGGCCCGGCCACTTCGGGTCCGACGCAGTCCGGGCTCGTGGCTTATCAGATCACACCCGGGACCACCTCCGGGAACTTCGCGACCCCTTTCCTCGAACCGCCGTTCTCATTCCCAGGCGCCGAAACATCCCGTGACCTGTCTCACATCAGCGTTTACTTCACGGAAGACTCGGTAGCCGTTCCGGCACCCGCCGCGGCCGGTCTGCTGGCCTTGGGTTTGCTGGCCATGGGCGTGGCAACGCGCCGCAGTCGTCCGCTCTGAAACCGACGAGTGAACACGCACTGACCAAAGTCCTCTGAGTCGAGCAGTGCGTCTGATTGACCACCGCGGCACGGCGCAACCTCGCTGTGTCCGCGGCCTCCTATCAAAGCTGGGGTTGTTCCGAATCGGGGATCAGCAGCCCGTCGCGGGTGGACCGCAGCCGGCACCTCCGCCCGCCGAGCGCAGTGCCCACATCTCAGCTGGGCGCTCCTTCCGGGGAACTGTTGGCAAGCAGCCGCGCTCCGACCGAGAATGAGCCAGACAGGCTCGCATCGACCGGGATCGACCATGACCACTTGCCAAACATTCCACGTGTCGGGAAAAGTCCAGGGTGTGTTCTTTCGCCACTCGACCCGGCAGCAGGCCCGCTCGCTGAATATCACCGGGCATGCGATCAATCTCGACGACGGCCGGGTGGAAGTGCTCGCCTGCGGTGACGAGCAGGCGCTGGAGCAACTCGAACGCTGGCTGCACCAAGGACCCAGCGGTGCCGAGGTCAGCGGCGTCGAGCGAAGCGAGGCGCACATCGATTCGCCGCCCGAGGGCTTCAGTACCGGCTGACTGCTTCGCGACCGTCAGTCCGGGTCAATCCGCTCCCGACGCCCACTCCGCCGCCGGGCAATCAGCAAAGCCTCGGCGCAGGTTCCAGCCGAGAGCGCGATCTGATCGGACACGCTCAGGCATTCCATACATGCCCGAGCAGTATCCTGATCCAACAGCATGACGATCCATGCCGACGTGTCGACGACGACCCTCAGGGCAGCCCGTCATCGTCATACAAGAAGTCCTGACTGCGCGCCGCATCGGGACCAGCGTCGATCTTGCTCCGCGCCGCCTCGCGCACGGCATGCAGCACCCTGCGCTTCTCATCCGCATTGGCCCGGTATCCGACGGGAACGACGCGGGCGACGGGCTGGCCGTGACGCGTCAACAACACTTCCTCGCCAGCATTCGACTTACGGACGAGTTCCGACACTTACCCTTTCGCTTCGCTGACTGCGATTTCCATGCTACCCCCAGCTTGGACCAACATTAGGTCCACGTTTCGAGGCGGTTGGTCTGTGGGTCAAGCGTTTCTCTCAGCTCTGTCGCCTTGCTCTGGGTCTACACCCTGCTCGGCCCGTGGAGCGCACTGGCCGACCCGGCAGAAGATGTCGAAGATCTGGCGCGCGCAGAGCGCCGCGAGCACGCCCTGCGCAAACCGGCCAAGGGTCTTGATGACGACTTCTGACAGCGAGCGCTTTGTCTACATCACCCTGCTCGGGAAAACGAACTTCACCGGCGCCGGAATACACACCGCCCAAGTCATTCATGTCTCGGCGCATCGGCGGCTTTTGGAGTGTTCGTCAAGGCGGGGGCCAGTCGAGTCGCAGAATCAGTACAGTCGATTCGCCATCAGCGGAAAACTCATGTAGTCGGCTTCGGCCCTGCAGCAGCCGTTCGCAAATGAGGTTCGTTGCTGCGTTGCCCACTTGGAGCCAAACGACTTTCGACGGAGCACCTTCGACCAAGCTGCGCTGCCGGAAATCGTCGTCTTTGGAAACGATCACCAAGTGATGATCGCGCGCAAACTCCCAAGCACGGAGGTCCGGAGCTCCGCCTCACTCATCCCGCCCGCCAGATACTCGAGGACATCATAGA
>SLTB01000258.1 GCA_007130155.1 Pseudomonadales bacterium | reverse complement strand
GAAGACGTGCCGGATGTCGGCATCGAACTCATCGCGGATTCGGTGATCGATCTCACCGGCGCAGGTTCCGGCGCCGTGGCCGACGCCGAAGTGTCGCTGATCACCGTGTCCTATCCAGGCTTTCATCGCGACGTCTGCCCGGGAACCCGCGTCCTGCTCGACGACGGCCAGCTCCATCTGGAGGTGGAGGACGTAGTCGATGGCCGCGCCCGCTGCCGCGTGCTCGATGGGGGAAGGTTGTTGCCCCGCAAGGGCGTGAACCTTCCGGGCGTGCTGCTGACCGTGCCCGCCCTCACCGACAAGGACGTCGCCGATCTGCGCTTCGGCGTGGCGCAGGGGGTGGATTACATTGCCCTGTCATTCGTTCAACGCGCCGAGGATGTGGAGCAGGCGAAGGCGTTGATCCGCGAAGCCGGCGGCGACATCCCGATCATCGCCAAGATCGAAAAACCCCAGGCCGTGACCGGTATCGAAGCCATCCTCGAGGTGGCGGACGGCATCATGATCGCCCGCGGCGACCTGGGTGTGGAGTTACCGCCCGAAGAGGTCCCGCGCATCCAGAAGGCACTCATCCACGCCGCTGTCCGCCGCGGCGTGCCCGTCATCACCGCCACGCAGATGCTGGAGTCCATGATCAAGGCCCCGCGGCCCACTCGGGCAGAGGCCTCGGACGTGGCCAATGCGGTGCTCGACTCCACGGATGCGGTGATGCTCTCTGGCGAGACCGCCAGCGGCGACTACCCCATCGCCGCAGCGCAAATGATGGCGCGCATCATCACGCTCACGGAGCAGGACCTCGAACCACGCTGGGACCTGCTGCGCCGGGACCGCGATACCCGCTACCCCATCGACCTCGCCGTCGGCTACTCCGCCTGTCATGCCGCAGAGATGATCAACGCCCACGCCATCGTCTGTCTCACCGGCTCCGGCGCCACCGCCCGAACCGTCGCCCGCTTCCGGCCCTTGACGCCCATACTGGCGCTGACGTCCAGCGCTCGAACGCGACGCCGCCTGAGCCTGATATGGGGCGTGAAGGCCGTACCTGCCCGTGACTTCGGCGACGACGTGGAAGCCGCCGTAGCAACCATCACCAGCCATCTCGTCGAAGGGGGCAGCGCAAAGGCGGGCGACCGACTCGTCTTCACCGCCGGCATACCCTTTGGCGACCGCGGGACCACCAACACTGTACGCATCGAGGAAATCCCCGCGGAGCTTCATGGAGAGCAGCCTGCAGCGACCACTGACCTGTGACACCCCGCGACACCCCGTGAAACTAAGGAGGCGCTGAACTGCAGCGCTCAGTCGAAGGGATTGCGCAGGATGATGGTCTCGGCGCGATCGGGGCCCGTGGAGATCATGTCGATGGGTGCCCCCACCGCTTCCTCGATGCGGGAGATGTAGGCCCGGGCGTTGGCCGGCAAGCCTGCCAGCGTCTTCACGCCAGCGGTGGACTGCTCCCAACCCGGCACGTCTTCGTAAACCGCCTCGATGGTCTCGTAGGCATCCGATCCGAAGGGAGCGGCGCAGCTCACGCCACCATGCAGCTGGCGATAACCGGTGCAGATGCGAATGGTCTCGAGGCCGTCGAGCACGTCGAGCTTGGTCAGACAGAGGCCGGAAATGCTGTTGATACGGATGGCCTGGCGCAGCGCCACAGCATCGAACCAGCCGCAACGACGGGGCCGGCCGGTGGTGGAGCCGAATTCGTTGCCGCGCTCGGCGAGTCGTGCACCGGTGGCGTCGAAGAGCTCGGTGGGAAACGGACCTGAGCCTACCCGGGTGGCATAGGCCTTGGTGATGCCAAGGATGTAGTCGAGATACAGCGGCCCGAAGCCACTGCCCACGGCCGTGCCGCCGGCGGTGGTATTGGACGACGTCACGAAGGGATAGGTGCCCAGGTCGATGTCGAGCAGCGCACCCTGGGCGCCTTCGAAGAGGATGTTGCGGCCGGCCACTCGGAAATCGTGGAGCAGGTCCACCACGTCCGCGACCAGCGGGCGAATCTGTTCAGCATGGCCAAACAGTTCGTCGAGCACCTGCTTGGGATCCAGCACCGATACGCCAAAGTAATGCTCGAGCACGAAGTTGTGGTAATCCATGACCTCTTCGAGCCGGACCGCAAAACGCGGCTCGTCGAACAGATCACCCACACGCAGCCCCCGGCGCGCCACCTTGTCTTCATAGGCCGGACCAATGCCGCGACCGGTGGTGCCGATCTTGAGGTTGCCCCGCCGCCCCTCCCGAGCCAGATCCAGCGCCACGTGATAGGGCAGGATCAAGGGGCAGGCGGGCGAGATCCGCAGCCGCTCCCGGGCCGGCACGCCGCGATGCTCGAGCCCTTCGAGTTCTTTGATGAATGCCCCGGGAGCAAGCACCACGCCATTGCCGATCAGGCACATGACGTTCTCCCGCAGGATGCCCGACGGAATCAGGTGTAGCACCGTTTTGACGCCATCGATCACCAGGGTGTGACCGGCGTTGTGACCGCCCTGAAAGCGCGCCACTGCTGCCACGTCCTCGGTCAGGAGATCCACCACCTTACCTTTGCCTTCATCGCCCCATTGGGTTCCGATGACGACGACACTCTTGCCCATCTGCTAGTCCTCTGAGGGCTCAGTCCGCCCTGCTTCATTCGTGTTCGTGGACACCCATCGGGTGCCGTCCCAATCCAAGGTGGCCGTGATCGGCCAGCCCTCGGCGCCCTCCGGCAGCACCCGCACACCCTGGGCACGCAACTCGGCCACTGTCTCCCACAACTGTCTGACCGCAGGCGCCGACAGCCCGCTTCGCGAAGGCAGACGCAAGGTCGCGCCGTCGGCTGCGATCACAGGCGCCAGATCCGCGAGCACCTTCAGATCCAGATCGAACCCCGTGGCCGGACGGCCACGGCCGAAAACACCACCGATGTCGTCATAGCGTCCGCCTCGCGCCACCGCCTGACCGTGATCTTCGGTATAGGCCGAGAACACGATGCCCGTGTGATAGTGGTAACCATGCAACTCGCTGAGATCGAAACCGAGCGCCAGTTCGGGGCGCCGCAACCGTGCGCTTGCAGCAGTCGCTTCGAGCTCGTCGAGCGCGGCCTTAACCCCCGCAGGCGCGCCGGCGAAAGCATCTCGAGCGCGCGTCAGAACATCACTGCCGCCCAGCAAAGTCGGCAATTGAACGATCATGGCGCTGATGGCGCCGCCGACTTGATGCGCCGCGAGCAGGGCGCGGATATCCGCCACGGCCTTGCGCTGCACAGCCTGAAACAGAGTGGTGTTCGCGGCATCGGGCAATCCGGCAGCGGCCACCAGCTCGCGGTAAATGGCCACATGACCGAGCTCAATGTGAACCGCGCCGAGGCCGGCGGCAGCCAGGGTTTCCGCCATCAGCGCGAGCACCTCGGCGTCGCCCTCCGGACCCGGAACCCCGTAGAGCTCCGCACCAACCTTGATCGGTGAACGGGAGCCGAACAGACCTTCGCCACGTGTCCGCAGCACAGTCCCGGCATAGCACAGCCGCGTGGGCCCCTCGTGACGCAGCGAATGGGCGTCGATGCGAGCGGCCTGGGAGGTCAGATCAGCACGAATACCCATCAAGCGGCCAGAGGCCTGATCGGTCACCTTGAAGGTCTGCAAGTCGAGGTCGCTGCCCACTCCTACCAGCAAGGAATCGAGGAACTCGAGCAGCGGCGGGAACACCAGCGCGTAGCCCCACAGATCGAAACGCTCGAGAAGACGCCTGCGCAGCGCTTCGATCTGCCGGGCTCGCGGCGGCAGAATCTCATCAACGCCGTCGGGGAGCATCCAGCGCCCGCCCTGATCCAGACTATCGCTTGCCAAAGCCGGTTCTTCCCGTGCCCGTGCCGCGCGCACGAAAAGCACACCGACCCTGCGTCGGCACGCCTTTCGTAACGTTCAGCGAATCAGATAGAGCAACCCCGCACCGCAGAGCATCGCCACCAGGCCCATCAATCTGAGGCTGCGGTCACGCAGCGCCAGCGCCTGACGAACCCCGGACTTCCAGACCCGCGGCGACAGGAACGGCAGCATGCCTTCGATCACCAGCACCAGGCAGAGCGCCGTTCCCAGATCCCGCCACATGGGTTCAGCGGCCGACGCGACCGTTCGCCGCCCCGTTGGAATGAGAGTTCAGGTACTTGAAGAAGTCGCTGCCCGGATCGATGACCATGATGTCGTCCTTGCTCGAGAACACCTGGCGATAGGCATTGAGACTGCGGGTGAAATGATAGAACTCCGGATCGGCGTTGAAGGCCGCAGCGTAGATCGCAGCCGCCCTGGCGTCGCCTTCACCGCGAATCTGCTCGGAGCGCTTCTCCGCCTCGGCCCGGATCACCACGGCCTGACGCTCGGCGTCGGCACGGATGCCCTGGGCCAACTCGCGACCGCGAGCGCGGTGCTCACGCGCCAGCACCTCCCGCTCTGCGCTCATGCGCTGATAGACGGAGTCGCTGACCTCGGTGGGCAGATCGATACGCTTGATTCGCACATCCCGCACCTCGACCCCGAATTCCTCGAGCATGACCCGATTCAGGCTGTCGGTGAGCTGGACGATGATCGTATCGCGCTCTCCGGACACCACCTCATACATGTCGCGTCGGCTGATCTGGTTACGCAGGCCCGTCTGGGCACGCTCCTCGAGACGCAGCCGGGCGTTGATTTCGTCCCCGGCCGTGGCGCGATAGTAAAGGCCCACGTCCGCCACCCGCCACTTGACGAAGGAGTCGACGTTGAGGGGCTTTTTCTCCAGCGTGAAGAAACGCTGGGCCTCGAGATCGAGCGTCAACAGCCGGCCGTCGAACTTCTTCACCACGTCTGCGAATGGAATCTTGAAGTGCAGACCGGGCGTAATGTCGATCTCTTCCATGGCCCCGAAGCGCAGTTTCACGGCCCGCTCGGTTTCCTTGACCGTATAGACCGAATCGGAAATGAGGAACAGAGCGATGACCGCAATGGCGATCACGACCAGATTTCGCGTAGACATCAGCGCGGCCTCCTCGCATTGGTGGGACGGCTCTCAAGCTCGCGCAGGACTGCATCGGCAAGATCGCGGATCGCCGTATCCTGATTGCCGCCGCTATTGGCGCGCGGCATGGCTGCCGCACCCCCGCCACGACGCAGTTGGTCCAGCGGCAGATAGAGCATGTTGTTGCCGCCCTCCACGTCCATGAAGACCTTGGTGGAGCTCTCGAGGACCGACTCGATGGCATCGATGTAGAGCCGGTTACGGGTCACCTCCGACGCCGCCTGATACTCGACGAGCAAGCGGGTAAAGCGATCCGATTCACCCTCTGCGCGGGCCACCACCTGATCGCGGTAGGCCTGGGCCTGCTCGATGATGCGCTGGGCGTCGCCGCGGGACTCGGGAATAATCTGTTCCGCGTAGGCGTTGGCCTCGTTGACGAAGCGCACTTCGTCCTCCCGGGCCCGCTGGACGTCATCGAAGGCCGATTCCACCTGGGCCGGCGGCGCACCGCGGTCGAGGTTCACCGAGCGAACCGACATACCGGAGCCATAGGAGTCGAGGTAGGACTGCAGCCGCTCCTGGACACCGCCGGCCATCACTTCACGACCTTCACCGATGACATCATCCATGGTCGAGCCGCCGACCACGTGCCGCAGGGCACTCTCGGTGGCCTGCTGCAGGCTGACCTGGGGCTGGCGGACATTCACCGCGTAGTCGATAGGATTGGCGACGATGTACTGAACGGTGAGGCTGACGTCGACGATGTTCTGATCTTCGGTGAGCATCAGCGCCGAGTGCCCTTCGGAGAACACCCGGGTGACGTTGACGGGCGTCACCTCATCAATGCCCCGCGGCCGCCAGCGCAGGCCGGGCATAGCCACCTGCTCCTGCACCGCGCCAAAGCGGAAAATGACCCCACGTTCCTGTTCGTCCAGGGTGTAGAAGCCGAGCAGGAAATAGGCTGCCAGCGCGACACCGACGACCACCGCCACGGCACGGGAGCTGAACCCGCCGCCGGTGGTGGCGCCACCACCACCGCCACCGCCACCGCCGAACAAGCGGGACAGCTGGTTTTGAAGTTTGCGTAGTGCCTCATCGAGATCCGGTGGACCTTGATCACCACCACCACCACCACTGCGGCCCCCACCGCCCCAGGGGTCGTCTTTCTTGCCACCGCCCGGCTCGTTCCACGCCATGAGGGTCTCCGTGCGTATCGATAGGGAAATCGGGAAGGGCGCTGCCCGTCAATATCAGGCAGCGCTCAGGATTTTCGTTGCGGAATCGCCTTGCGATTCCACTGCATTCTAGGGAGGGCCATCCGAGGCTGCAAGGAGACCTTCCGCGCGCGCATCGAGCGGCGAAAGCTGCAAACCGCTCGCTGCCAGTCGCCGCGCACGATCCAAAGGCAACCGCAGAGCCAGTTCGACGTTGCCGACCTCGTCTGCTGATTCCGCCTCCACCCAGCCGCTCGAGTAGAGACTCGCCCGCAACCGGCCCTGCTCCGGACCGAGAACGGCCGCCACCCGCACCGCGTCGCCGAGCACCGTGGCTATGGCATGCACCAGCAGATCCAGACCCGCAGCGCTGCGGGCACTCACCCGCACCTGCCGCGGCCGACCCGCTTCATCGACGATCAGACCCGGGCGCGGGTCACTGGTGACATCGATCTTGTTGTGAACTTCCAGTCGCGGCACCTCCAGGGCGTCGATTTCTTCGAGCACGGCATAGACCTCGGCGGTCTTCTCGGCCATTTCCGGGTCGGAGGCATCGACTACATGCAACAGCAGGTCGGCTTCCACCACTTCTTCCAGCGTGGCCTTGAAGGCCGCCACCAGGTCATGGGGCAGCCGCCGGACGAAGCCCACCGTATCGGCAATGACGGCACGACCGAAGCCGGGCAGCTCCACCCGCCGCAGGGTGGGATCCAAGGTGGCGAACAACTGATCCGCCGCCAGCACTCCGGCTTCCGCCATGGCATTGAACAGCGTGGACTTGCCGGTGTTGGTATACCCCACCAGGGCGATCAACGGCACGTCGTTGCGCTGCCGCGAACGCCGGCTCTGGGCACGACGCCGTCGGACCGCTTCCAGCCGCTCACCGATGGCCTTGATGCGGATGCCAATCATGCGCTGGTCCAGCTCGAGCTGAGTCTCGCCAGCGCCGCGCAGACCAATACCGCCCTTCTGCCGGTCCAGGTGACTCCAGCCCCGAACCAGCCGCGTCGACATGTGTCCGAGCTGGGCAAGCTCCACCTGCAGCTTGCCTTCGTGAGTCCGGGCGCGCTGGGCGAAGATGTCGAGAATGAGCCCCGTGCGCGACAGCACCCGCGCCGACAGCAATTTCTCGAGATTGCGCTCCTGGGCTGGCGAGAGATCGTGATCAAAGATCACCAGCTGGGCTTCGGTGGCTTCCACGAGCGACTTCAACTCGTCCGCCTTGCCGGTGCCCAGGAAATAACGCGGCGCAGGTCGCTGGCGCCGGGCGCGGATCGAGCCGACAATATCAGCTCCGGCCGCACGAGCGAGATCCGCAAACTCGTCGACGTCCGCGTCGGGATGCTCGTCCGGATCGTTGCCTGCGCGCCGTTGGGCCAGCCAGTCCGCATCGAGATCGACGTGGACTAAGACGGCGCGTTCACCACTCGAGGGACGTTCGAACAACAATGGCTTCGCTCGCTGTCCCCTGAGGGACGTCAGGCTTCGTCGGACCCGTCGACGTCATCGTCAGACTGCTGACTGGGCAGGCGAACGGCGCGGGAGGGGACGACCGTGGATATGGCGTGCTTGTAGACCATCTGACTGACGGAATTCTTCAGCAGCACCACGAACTGATCGAAGGACTCGATCTGGCCCTGCAGCTTGATGCCGTTGACCAGATAAACGGCGACCGGAATACGCTCCTTGCGCAGCGTATTGAGAAAAGGGTCTTGTAGCGAGTGCCCCTTTGACATGAGCCATTACTCCTAGAAATATCCTGGTGTCCGGTCTACCCCGACGTTCCGCAGGCATCAGGCCGACCCTGAACCAAGAACGGAACAGGCGCTGCTGACAAAGAAACGGAGCATCGTCAGGGAGTCTGCGAAAGTGCAGGGCGACCTACGAGTCCCTATCGAGGTCTCTACCGTTCCATCACTATGGGGCGGGCCTCAGCGGAATTCAAGCTGGCCTGGATGATGCCAGCCAGGGCGGCATCCGAAGCCGGCGCCAACGCCCAGCGAGGCAGTTCGAGAGCGGGATGCTTGCGCAACCAGGTGAGTTGCCGGCGCAGCAGCCCCCGGGTCGCCACCAGGGCCTGCTGACGCATTTCGGCAGCGTCGAACTCCCCGCTCAGGTGCGCCCAGACCTGCCGGTAACCCACCGCCCTGAGCGCAGGCAGCTGAGGATTCAGGTCGCCGCGTTCCCATAGCCGGCGCACTTCATCCACCAGCCCGGCAGCCAGCATGGCATCGAAGCGACGCTCAATGCGGGCATGCAGTTCGCTGCGATCTGCTGGCAGCAGGGCCAGATGCTGAGGCCGAAAATCGCGGGTGAGGGGGGCACCGGCCTCGGCCTGCTGCCACCACCAGGAGATTGGCCGGCCGCTGGCGGCCTGAACTTCCAGCGCCCGCAGCAACCGCTGCCGATTGTTGGGGTGGATGCGCGTGGCCGCGACCGGGTCCTGCTCGAGCAGCTCCCCATACAATATCGCCGTTCCTTCGGCGGCCAGACGAGCCTCGAGTTTGGCGCGCAGCGCCGGGTCGCTGGCCGGCATGCGGGCGATGCCGCGCTCCAGGACATTGAAATAGAGCATCGTTCCGCCCACCAGCAGCGGCACCTTGCCCGCATCGCGCGCCGCGGCCATGGCCTCGAGCGCATCGCGCCGGAAGTCCGCCGCCGAGTAGGGCTCCGTGGGATCGCGTATGTCCACCAGGGCATGGGGGTGACGGGACAGCACTGCGGGCGGTGGCTTGGCGGTACCGATATCGAGACCACGATAGACCATGGCCGAATCGACGCTGATCAGCTCCACCGCAAAGCGCTCGGCCAGCGCCAGAGCCAGATCGGTCTTGCCAGTGGCCGTCGGGCCCATCAGCAACAGGACAGGCCAACGATCGGCGGCGTCCGCCTTGGGAGCAGTCAGGTCGACCATCAGCGCCCGCGCAGGAACAGGCGGTCGAGTTCGGCCAGGGATTGCACGGCCCATGTGGGCCGGCCATGGTTGCACTGACCACTGCGCTCGGTGGCTTCCATGGAGCGGAGCAGGGCGTTCATTTCGGCCAGCGTGAGCTGTCGGTTCGCCCGCACGGAGCCATGGCAGGCCATGGTGGAGAGCAGCGCATCCTCTTCGTCACGCACCCGCCTGCTGCTGCCGATCTCCACCAGATCCGCAAGCACGTCGCGCAGCAGCCCTTCGATGTCACCATCAGCGAGAGCGGCCGGGACCTCACGCACGACAAGACTTTCCGGGCCGAGCCGCTCCAGGACCAGCCCGAGTTCTGCCAACGCCTCGCACTCCGCCTCCGCCCGAGCCGCTTCCCTTTCGCTCACCGCGAGACTCAGGGGCACCAACAGACGCTGACTGCGGATGCCTTGTGCATCCCGTGCCGCCTTCATGCGTTCGTAGGTGATGCGTTCGTGGGCAGCATGCATGTCCACCACCACCAGACCATCAGCATTCTGAGCCAGGATGTAGACCCCATGCAGCTGGGCCAGGGCATAACCCAGTGGCGGCGGAGCATCCTCCCCCGCTTCAGGCAGGCCCCTGTAGGCCAGCCCTGCATCGGGCGGAGTTTGGGCCGACCAGCCATCTGCTGGCTCGCGCCCGAGCTGCCCGTAGCGCGCCAGATGGTCACGGACCGCAGCGGCACCGCTCGGCGCCTGTCGGGAAGCCAGCCGCAAGGCCAGGCCTGGCTGATGCGAGGGAGCTGCCATGCTGCCGGAAGGGGATGACATCGGCGCCGGCAGCTCGCGCATCTGCGCCAACCGGTCCTCGGGACGGATCTCGGCCAGTGCCTGCTTGAGGGATCCGAACAGGAAGCCATGAATCGCGCGCTGATCGCGGAACCGGACCTCATGCTTGGTCGGATGCACGTTGACGTCCACCTGCTCGGGCGGCAACTCCAGGAACAGCACGAAGGCCGGATGCCGCCCATGGTAGAGCACATCCTGAAAGGCCTGGCGCACGGCATGGGCCACCAGGCGATCGCGGATCACCCTGCCGTTGACGAAGAACAGCTGCAGATCGGCTTGAGAGCGGGAGAACGTCGGCGAAGCCACCCAGCCGGTGAGACCAAGGCGCTCGTTGATCACTTCAATGCGTACCGCGTTATCCATGAAGGCCGCGCCGCAGACCCCTGCCACTCGCTGTTCTACCGCCGCCAGATCCAGAGCCGCGGGCAGACTGCGCAGGGAGCGACCATTGTGGCGCAGCTCGAATGCCACTTCCGGATGGGCCAGGGCCAGTCGCCGGATGACATCCTCGATGCGGTCGAGTTCGGTGCGTTCCGTGCGCAGGAACTTGCGTCGTGCCGGTGTGTTGAAAAACAGATCGCGGACTTCCACCGTGGTACCCAGCGGGTGGGGAGCAGGCATCAATTCCACATCCTCGGCATGGCCATTGACCACCAGCCGCCAGCCGCTGTCGCTGCCCGCCGGCGCCGAGGTCAGCGTTGCCCGGGACACCGAGCAGATGCTGGCCAGTGCCTCGCCGCGAAAGCCCAGGCTGGCCACGCCTTCGAGGTCTTCCAGCGAGCGGATCTTGCTGGTGGCGTGCCGGCTCACGGCCAGCGCCAATTCGGTCTTGGCGATACCGCTGCCGTCGTCGCGCACCCGGATGAGTCGGGTACCGCTATGCTCGAGGTCCACTTCGATGCGTCGGGCCCCGGCATCGAGGGCATTCTCGAGCAGTTCCTTGACCACGGAAGCCGGACGCTCGACCACCTCACCGGCGGCGATCTGGTTGGCGAGCTGAGGACTCAAGAGCTGGATGCTGGGCAAGACATTCACCGGTCAGCCGAAGCCGGCTATCCACGACCGGTCAGGAGGCCGGGATGACGATCACCTGCCCGACGCGGATCAGATCTCCGGCGATGTTGTTGGCCTGCCGGACCGCGGTGGTCTCCACCCCGAAACGACGGGCAATAGTGGAAAGCGTATCACCTTTCTCGATCACGTAACGGCGACCGCTGCCGGGATTGTCCCGTTGCCAGGCCAACAGTGTCCCGGGCGGCGGCTGATCATAGAGGTGGGCCCGAACGCCAGCAACGATGGCCGTGGCGATGCGCTGCTGATAATCACGCGTGGCCAGCAGGCGGGATTCCTCCGGATTGGAGATGAAGCCGGTTTCCACCAGGAT
>SLTB01000044.1 GCA_007130155.1 Pseudomonadales bacterium | reverse complement strand
TCAGAAACTATAACCTTTTTAATATTAGGTAAAGAGACTAAAAAAAACAAAGGAGTTATACCATGGCCATAAATAACCGTATAGCGGCATTAATCTACAGGATAATCTTCATCATCTCGGTGAGCTCGGGCATCATAGCCTCACTTTACCAGCAAGGTCACTTCAGTCTGACCCCTTTCGCTTTCTTCACAGTGCAAAGCAACTTTCTCTGCCTTCTGGTCATCCTGTACTGCATCTATGACACCATAATCAAAATGAAAGATTCGGGCATCAGGGGCGAAAACTATGCCATCCCCGTCATTAAAGGTGGAGCCACCGTAGCCATTAGCGTAACCTTTTTAGTCTTTCACTTTATCCTGCTCCCGTTCATGAACGATGTGGGTGATTACCTGCAAAGCTACAACAACATCTCCCTTCACTACATCAACCCGTTACTCTTCATCGGCGACTGGCTGCTATTCGATAAAAAAGGTGTTTTCAACATCAAAGACCCCTTTAAATGGCTTTTAATACCTATGGCATATTTTATCTTTGCCATGATCAGAGCGGAAATCGGGGACATACTGCCCCTGGCGGAAAGCAGATACCCCTATCCCTTCATCGACATCGATAAACACGGCTGGATGGTTCTTCTATATTTGCCCCTGTTGGGATTATTCTTTCTCGCACTGGGCTATTTAATGGTCTTTATCGATCGGATCACTCATAAATACAGTAGAAATCAAAACTGATAGGATATTTAATATCTGATATCAATTGAGTGGTGAACATAACAAAACAAAGAAAAAAGCCCCGCGGGTTTTTACGCCTGCGAGGCTTTCTTTATTGCTGTTCTTTAGTGTTTAGCACTATCAGTCAATTGTTATAGCGTTATTGAAGCCAGTAAAGGCAATTACTGAAACATCAAACGATGGTACTGTTCCGCTTACTGAAGAGTAGGCTCCTGTTCCTGTAACAGTTGAGGTTGCTACATTTACTCCAACCTTAGCATCGTTCAGGTTACCAACTACTAATGAACCTAATAGACCAACTACGCCAGCGGTAAAGGTTCCGTTAGCACCTGAGAAATCTGCATGTGCTGCATTAATCTTAGCATAGATATCGACAAAATCAAGTTCTCCTGCTGCGATAATACCACCTGCATATTTCCAGTTTACAAGGAAGTCAATTCGATTTAATACAGCATTAACTGTTACATCAATTGCTGGAGTAGCTAACTGGGTTGCGGTGATACCAGTTTTGCCTACGTTGATGTAGTCTGCTATTGCCGGTTCTGTTACTGCTGCCTTTATCTTGTCGTTTGTGATGGTTAATTTTGTTGTTCCTTTGATACCTTCTGCAATGCTACCTGCTGCCAGATCAATACCAACCAGGTTTACTGTCAGGGTTTTCTTGTCTGTTGATAGTGCATAGGTTGCTGTTGCTAAATTACCTGTTGTTGGTGCAACTGCAGTCATAACTGCTGCAAAGATATCTACTGTCCCCCAGTCAAGTTTACCAATGCCGGGCAGGACTATTACATCGCCATCAGCTAACGCATCCACAGAACCAGGGACTATTAGAGACGTATCATACAACTTAACATTCATCGGTATAGCCGCGGCTCCAGTCCAACCACTTACTATACTACCAGGGTCGACTGCGCTGTCGAAGGTGATAATAATCTTTTCATCGCCTTCCAACGCAATATTTGCACCCTGGCTTAATGCTACTGCCTGAACTGCCATATTGCCTGCTGTTAAACCTGTGGTATTTGCTGTAAGTTTGTTACTGTTTTCATCTTCTGATTGTGGTACAGCCACTGTTTTGACTATTGGTGTTGCAGCAAGGTCGATTGTAGCAATTGTCAAATCCCATACCTTTCTGTCTCCTGTAACAACAACAGCTGCAGTGGGAGTCTCGGCATCAACTCTAAAGTCAGTCTCATCTACAAAATCCATGCTTTCACTGAATTGTACTCTTATTATTGTTTTACTTTGCACACTGGCCTTGATCATTTCTGTAAGAATTTTGTCGGCTGCAATATTGTTTACCCCACCGGTGATATTTACTCCAAATAAGTCGGTTGTATTAGCACTTGCTGTCAGGGTAATATCAACAGTGTCTCCTGCCTCAAAAGTGTCGGCTGCAAATGTAAAGGTCATTCTGTCTTTGTTGCCGTTATCTGACTCATCACTTAATGCTAATTCTGTAATGGTTATTGGGGTTCCACCATTTACCGCAGCAAAATCACTTGCTGAAACACTACCAAAGCCGTTGCGTAGTGTCCCCAGATCTACTACTACAGATTTATCGTCTACTATTTCACCTGTCAAACCTGGAAACGCAATGGCTTGACTTGCGTCGTTTGTTCCGTCAAGTGTTATAGGTTCTGTTCCCAATACTACGCCAGAGTAACTTGCCACACCATAGTATGTTGTATCAACCAGATAACCCATCGCTAACTGATCAGTATCAAAATTGGCGGTTGCAGTTTGGGGCATTACTATCTTTACCCATCTATCGCCGCCAAATGCTGTTAATGATGTTCCTTCTGGTAAACTGTCGGTTGCAGTGGGAGCACCATTTTCTTTAAATCTGTAGTTTGATGCAACTTCTATGCTACCTGTAGAAGTGCCAGTCATCATCTGCTTAGAAAATTCAAGTACTAATACGTCGTACTCTTCCCCGTCAATGGTAGCATTATTTTGATGCCATTTCGTAGTTACAGTCAGATATAAAAGCTCAAGGACAGCTGTGCCGGCATCATAATCAAAACTTATCAGTTCCAGATAACCTTCAAGATCTTCTTCAGTCATTGCGGTAGAAGCACTAATAGCCGCTGAAACGTCATTTCCCTCTTCAGCGTACTTAGTAGCATACTCAGTAAGGTCAATATACTTACCCGCC
>SLTB01000182.1 GCA_007130155.1 Pseudomonadales bacterium | reverse complement strand
GCCGGGTAAGCGCTCAGGTCCATCATGGCCTGTGGGAAGACATCGGCACGCTGGAACGGCTGGCGGCACTGAGAGCGCGGCTTGCCCGGCAGGAAGCGCCGAAATAAAGCAGGAACCGCAGCCGCGGTCCCGCACAATGACCTCCTGACTCACTGCCCATCATGAGGAGACCGCCATGAGGAGACCGCATTGAAGGACTATCGCATCGCGCCATCGATTCTGTCCGCGGACTTCGCTCGACTTGGCGAGGAAGTCGATGCCGTCCTGGAAGCCGGCGCCGACATGGTCCACTTCGACGTCATGGACAACCATTACGTCCCAAACCTGACCATCGGACCCATGGTCTGCAAGGCCCTGCGCAAGTACGGCGTCACCGCCGATATCGATGTGCACCTGATGGTGCGACCCGTGGATCGACTGATCGAAGATTTCATCGAGGCGGGGGCGACCTGGATCACCTTCCACCCGGAAGCCAGTGAGCACGTCCACCGTTCCCTGAACCGGATTCGCGACGGCGGCTGCAAAGCCGGCCTGGTCTTTAATCCGGCCACCCCCCTGGATCACCTGCGCTGGGTCGGCAACGAACTGGACATGGTCCTGCTGATGTCCGTGAACCCAGGCTTCGGTGGCCAGAAGTTCATTCCCGCCACCCTGGAAAAGGTGACGGCGACCCGCGCCCTCCTGGATGAACTCGACCATCCTGTGCGGCTGGAAGTGGACGGCGGCATCGGCATCGACAACATCGAAGCCGTGGCTGCAGCCGGCGCGGATACCTTTGTGGCTGGCTCCGCCATCTTCGGCAGTGGTGACTATGCCGCGACCATCGGGCGCATGCGTAGCGCACTGGCCAAGGCATCGAGCCGGGCTTCCTGATGTCGGGTCTCAAGGACCTCTCTCACTACCGCACCTGGCTGCTCGATCTCGACGGCACCCTGGTGGACAGCGCACCCGATCTCCACGGCGCGCTGGAAGCAACCCTGCGTCATCACGACCATGCAACCGTGAGCGAGGAACTGGTGCGCAAGTTCGTCGGCAGCGGCGCCCGGGTGCTGATCGAAAGGGCGCTGGTCGAACTCTATCCGCAGCCGGCCGCAAGGAAGGCTGCCCTCAGCGACATCGACGTGCTGCACAAGCACTTTCTCGACTACTACGCCGGACACATCGCCGATCGCTCCGAAACCTACCCTGGAGTCAGGGAGACCCTCATCGCTTTGCGCGAACGGGGCATCGCCCTGGCGGTGGTCACCAACAAGTACGAGGGTCTGTCGCGACAACTACTGGCTGCACTGGATCTGGCCGACCACTTCGCTGCCGTGGTCGGCGGCGACACGCTGGATGTGCGCAAACCTGACCCCGGACCGCTGTTCGAGGCCTGCCGTCAGCTCTGTAGCCACCCTGCGCAAACTGTGATGATCGGCGATTCCATCACCGACGTTCGCGCCGCACGCAACGCCGACATGCCAGTCATCTGCGTCAGCTACGGCTACAACCACGGCGAGGACATCCATAGTGTCGGAGCGGATCGGGTTGTTGATTCGCTCAAGGCCCTGATTTAGTCTCGCGGCACTCTTCCCGGCCCCGGATGACCCGGATGGCATTGACCCAGGAATGCATCGCTCGCCGCCGGCGATGGTGAAGCGGTCTCTACCGGCAGCGAATCCGCTCGCGCCGGCCGTCCGTGCACATATAGACGCCTAGGGACCGAAGGGCCAAGCCATGACCCCAGCTGAATTCAAAGCGCTCGCCGCCGCGGGCTACAACCGCATTCCCATCACTCAAGACGTTCCGGCGGATCTCGACACACCGCTGTCTGTTTACTTGAAACTGGCCCGCGGGCCGTACTCCTATCTGCTCGAATCCGCCCAGGGCGGGGAGAAGTGGGGTCGCTATTCCATCATAGGGCTGCCGGCCCGAACGCTGCTGCGAGTCCACCGCCAGCGCATCACCGTGGAACAGGACGGCGAGATCGTAGAGGAACTCGATCGAGACGACCCGCTGACCTTCGTCGATGAATTCCAGGCCCGCTACCGGGTGCCGGAACTTCCCGGTCTGCCACGCTTTAGCGGCGGTCTGGTGGGCTACTTCAGCTATGACAGCGTCCGCTACGTGGAGCCCCGCCTGCGCGATTCCTCGCCCAAGGATGAACTCGGGACTCCTGACATCCTGCTGATGGTATCCAACGACATCATCGTATTCGACAACCTGCGCGGGCGCATGACCCTGATCAGCCACGCCGATCCTGCCGAGCCCGATGCCCTCGAGCAGACCCGGCAACGCCTCGGCCAAATCAGCAGCGGCATCAGCTCAGCCATTCCCGACGACGTCACCCGCGATCGCCCTCAAGGCAATGGCCCGGCCATCGCCGAATCTGACTTCGTCTCGGGCTTCGGTCGCGAAGCCTTCATGGACGCGGTGGAGCGCATCCGCGACTACACGCGGGCGGGCGACGTCATGCAGGTGGTGCTTTCCCAGCGCATGTCGGTGCCCTTCGCCGCGCCACCCATCGATCTCTACCGCGCCCTGCGCAGCCTGAACCCCTCACCCTATATGTACTTCATGGACTTGGGCGGGTTCCAGATCGTCTCCAGTTCGCCAGAGATCCTCGCCCGGGTGGAGGATGGCGTGATCACCAACCGGCCGCTGGCAGGCACACGGCGCAGGGGACATACGGAGGCCGAGGATGAGGCCATGGAGGCGGAACTTCTGGCCGACCCCAAAGAGATTGCCGAGCACCTGATGCTCATCGACCTTGGCCGCAACGACGTCGGCCGCGTCGCCGCCACCGGTAGCGTCAAGGTGACCGAGCAGATGGTGATCGAGCGCTACTCCCACGTAATGCACATCTCCTCTAACGTGGTAGGACAACTGCGTGAAGGGGCCAGCGCCCTCGACGTACTCAGGGCTACGCTGCCCGTGGGCACTCTCTCCGGCGCGCCAAAGATCCGCGCGATGGAAATCATCGACGAGCTCGAGCCCACCCGACGCTGTATCTACGGCGGGGCCGTGGGCTACCTGGCCTGGAACGGCAACATGGATACCGCCATTGCCATCCGCACCGCCGTGCTGAAAGACGGCATGCTGCATATTCAGGCCGGCGGCGGCGTAGTGGCGGACTCGGTCCCGCGCCTGGAGTGGAAGGAAAGCATGAACAAGGGCCGCGCCATGTTCCGCGCCGCAGCACTCGCGGAACGCGGCCTGGCGCTGGATGAGGAATAAACCATGTTGCTGATGATCGACAACTACGACTCGTTCACCTACAACGTGGTGCAGTACTTGGGCGAGCTCGGTGCCGATGTGGTCGTGCATCGCAACGACGCCATCGACGTGGCCACCATCCGTCGCCTCGCACCGGAACGCATTGTGATTTCCCCCGGACCCTGCACGCCGAACGAAGCCGGCATATCCATGGCCGTGATCGAGGCCTTCGCGGGCGTCATCCCGATTCTGGGCATCTGTCTCGGCCATCAGAGCATCGGCCAGGTCTTCGGTGGCCGCATCATCCGTGCCAGGGAGGTCATGCACGGCAAGATCTCGCTGATGCACCACGCCGATAGCGGCGTGTTTCGCGGCCTGCCCAATCCCTTCGAAGCCACCCGCTATCATTCCCTCGTGATCGAGCAGCAAAGCCTGCCAGAGTGTCTGGAGATCACCGCCTGGACCGAGACGGAGGGAGGGGACTTCGACGAAATCATGGGCGTGCGACACCGGGAGCTCGATGTGGAAGGCGTACAGTTCCATCCCGAGTCGATCATGACCCGGGTGGGCAAGGATCTGCTGAAGAATTTCCTGACTGCAGCGCCGAGACCTGCGGTCGAATCCGAACCGGCGTAGGCGGTTTGGGAATTTGGACGTGGCAGGTTTCGTGGGAGCCCCCAGTGGGGGCGATCAGCGCCGAGGGGCGCTGCCCAGATTCATCGCCCGCAATGGGGGCTCCCACAACCGCGTCCCGTCGGCAGGCTACACGCTTTTCCAATCGCCACGCGGAATCTTGTTCCATTAGAGTCAACACCCGTAAGCACGCCAGGAGGCCCCATGGAGATCCGTGACGCACTCGAGACCCTGCTGGCCGGCCGCGATCTCAGCCGCAGTGAAACCAGGGGCCTCATCAAGGCAATGATGACAGGCGAGGCCACCCCGGCGCAGATCGGCGGCGTACTCATCGCCCTGCGCGCCAAAGGCGAGACGGTGGACGAGATCACCGGCGCGGCCGAAGTGATGCGAGAACTGGCCACCCACGTAAACGTGGATGTCCCCCATCTCGTGGACACCTGCGGCACCGGCGGCAGCGGCAAGAAGCTGTTCAACGTGTCCACCGCCGCTGCCTTCGTGACGGCAGCAGCAGGGGCCCACGTGGCCAAACATGGCAACCGCGGCATGACCAGCGCCAGCGGTTCCGCCGACGTACTCGAAGCAGCCGGGGTCAATCTGGCGCTGACTCCAGAGCAGGTAGGCCGCTGCATCAGCGAGGTGGGCGTGGGTTTCCTGTTTGCCCAGCGCCACCATGCGGCCATGAAGCATGTCGGTCCCGCACGCCGCGAACTCGGCGTCCGGACACTTTTCAATGTGCTGGGCCCGCTGACCAATCCCGCCGGGGCACCGAACCAGGTTCTCGGCGTCTTCGATCGCGCCTGGCAGCGACCGCTCGCTGAAGTCCTCGCAGCGCTGGACAGTCGCCACGTTCTGGTGGTGCACGCGGACAGCGGCCTCGACGAAATCGCCATCGACGGGCCGACCCGGGTGGTAGAACTGCGGGAGGGCCAGCTCAGCGAGTACACCATCACACCGGAGCAGTTCGGGCTCCAGCGGGCATCAATTTCGGAACTTCAGGCAGACTCACCCGCTGCCAGTCTGGAGCTGGTTCGCGCGGCGCTCTCTGGCCGAGGCTCGGCCGCCGACATCGTGGCCCTGAACGCGGGCGCAGCCATTTACGCTTCCGGCGTCGCGCTGTCCCTCGCCAACGGCATCACCATGGCGCAGGATGCCATAGCCGCTGGGCTCGCCCGAGAGCGCATGGAGGAACTGGTGCGTATTTCTTCCCTGATGGGCGAGGACTGACTCGAATATGGTCGATAACATCGCCGATGACATTCTCGAGCGGATTCTGGCCACCAAGCGCGAGGAAGTGACTGCAGGGCGAAGGACGACTCCGCTCGCCGACATGATGGCCCGCGCCCGTGACGCCGATCCGACCCGAGGCTTCACCGCCGCATTGAGCAGACGCATTGATGAAGGTGCCGCGGCGGTGATCGCGGAAATCAAACGCGCCTCGCCAAGCAAAGGGCTGATCCGGGCAGATTTCGACCCGCCACGCCACGCTGGCAGCTATGCCGCTGGCGGTGCGGCCTGCCTTTCTGTGCTCACAGATCGGGACTATTTTCAGGGCGCCAACGAATACCTGCAGGCAGCGAGAGCGGCATGCGCGCTACCGGTGCTGCGCAAGGATTTCACCATCGATCCCTGGCAGGTTTGGGAAGCGCGCGCTCTGGGGGCCGATTGTATTCTTCTGATCGTGTCTGCTCTGGGTGACAGTGAGCTTGCCGAACTCGAAGGTACCGCAGTGGAAGCCGGCCTCGACGTGCTCGTCGAAGTCCACGATGCAGGCGAACTTGACCGCGCACTGGTCCTGTCCACGCCTCTCATAGGCGTCAACAACCGCAACCTGCGCAGCTTCGAGACCCGCATCGAGACCAGCCTGGAACTCAAAACACAGCTCGCTGCCTCGACGGATCCCCGCGCACAGGGACGCATCCTGGTGACAGAAAGCGGAATCCGGGATCGCGATGACGTGGCGCGCCTTCGGGAAGCCGGCATCCACGCCTTTCTGATCGGTGAGACCTTCATGCGCGCTGATGACCCGGGGGCCGCCCTGAGCGCCATGTTTCAGGATAACGCGCCCATCGGGTCTGTAGGCTCCTAGCGCGTCGCATCGACGCTGCAGCAGGCCGGGTTCAGCCCGCGCTGCTTTCGCAAGCCTATCTCACCGATGCGCGAAGCGAGGGCGTGGAGATGTCGGACAAGACAAGGCGCGCGACAGTTCGGGCGCGCAGGCGTACTTGACAGTACGTCGACCGATTCGCCGGCATCTCCGCGTCCGCAGCCGTGAATCGGTGAGATTTGCGGGTTAGGCGAGCCTGCTTGCAGGCAGAAACGGCCCCGTCTTCTGGACACCCCGATAAGTGGAATCTTCCACGGGGTCAGGCGGCCTTCGGCAGGCTGCCCATAGTCCCGAAGTAGACTTCATCGGGTGTTCGTCGGTCCAGTGCTGCATGGCCGCGCTGGCCGTTGTAGAACCGGAAGTATCGATCCAGTCCAGCACGCAGTTCGGCCGGCGTTTCGTATGCTTTCAGGTAGACGTCCTCGTATTTCACGCTGCGCCACAGCCGCTCCACGAAGACGTTGTCCACCCAGCGACCTTTGCCGTCCATGCTGATCTGAACTTCGTGCTCTTTCAGGACGTCGGTGAATGCGCTGGCCGTGAACTGCGCCCCCTGATCCGTGTTGGCGCGTTCGACGCGAACTGGCAGGTCAACAAGCCCGTCTCGAAAGAGACACTGGCACGAACAGGCCCGGTCCTGATCGAGGCCCGCTGGTTCCACACCGGGGCCGACTGCTACATCAGCGCCCGCTACGGCGATTTACGGGCTAGGCGATAAGGTCGAACAATTCCCTTTGTGCGTGGCTGCCGCCGATGCGGTGCAGATCTTTCCGGAAGGTTTGGTGCAGGGCAGCTGCGCGCGCGTGCTCGCCGGCGTTCAGGGCGGCCAGAAAAGCAGCCACGTCGAGCGCGACATCGCGAACGACGCGGCCCTGATCGGTGTCCGTCGAAGCCCAGCGATGCAGCGTTGCCATCAGCACATCTGCTGCTTTACTCCGCGTTTTCAGCAACGGCATCAGGTAATGCAGGCTGGCAAACACCAGTTCAGCGTCCTGCACATGCCGTTCGGCGATCTCGGCTAACGGCTGCCAGCGCTCAGCGACATCGCAGCCCGCGGCTTCTAGGCGCAGAAGCAGGGAGCTGGCGTTGCACAGGTCGAGGTAGAAGTCGTCCTGCACCGCAGGCGCGATTTCCATGTCGTACACAAGGAGAACCTGCTCGAGATCGCCGGCTGCAAGGTGGAACAGCGATTCATGCCAGCAGAGGTGAAAGCGGAAGTTGTTGCCGTCAGCCCACTGTGAGCGCGTGCCCTGCAGCCAGCGCATGCCCTCGTCGACGCGCCCCTGCATCTGCATCACATGCGCCACCGCATGGATGGCCCACAGGTCCATCGGATTGCGCTCCACCGCCGCACGCCCGAAACGCTCGGCCTCGACATAATCACCAGCTTCCTCCAGACCGAAGGCGTACATGCCCTCGATATAGCCTTCCAGCCGGTGCCCGGCATAGGCGCCCAGGCGGGCGCCCACCGAGTCGCGCATCTGTCGGCTGTCGCCATGATAGAAGTACAGATAGTGGAGCATGCGCAGGCTGAGTGCGTCGTAAGGATAGGTATTCAGCATGGTCTCGAAGTGGCGCAGCAACGCGTCGAGATCTTCGGCGACCCACATGCCGAGTGCCGTGACGTGACTGCGCTCCCAAGCGGTGCCGGCGCCACGCTCGACGTGACTGACCAGCGCACGTCGAAGCTCGGCTGCACGCTGCCCGTTGATGCGATCGCCGGCCAGTTTCGTCAGATAACCGATCAGGCAGCGGGCCATCAGATTGTCGGGGTCATCGACGAGGATCTGCCGAATGATCCTTGGCGTGTCGGCGCGGGTGGCCAGGTAGCTCTCGATGGCGTCGTCGAGCGCGCTGGCAGCCGAGGGCACCACGCTGGACAAAGGCAGTCCGTCCCGGGTCTCGATCATTCCTGAGGCTCCTTGTGCGTCATACCTCACGCCCCAGTACGCAGTTCCGAAACTTTGACTGCCGGTCCGCAGCACGAGGCGTCCATGGTGGATCGGTTACCCATGGTGTACTGGGGCCAAGTTAATCGCGGCTGAGCAGATAGTCACCTGATACACCGCGACTGAACGTGTTTTCCATTCCCGTTGTATTTATCGTCCGATGGGTGTCAAATTTTTGCTCTTACCCATTTCTTTTGGGTATATCTTTTCGGTGAAACGTCGTCGGAGATGGCTGGCTCGGCAGGACAATGATGACGATAGAGCAAAGGGATACGCCTGAATTCCGAGCATGATGCTCCCCTGAAGCTTGCTGGTCGCTGCCGAGTGACAACGGGTGTAACTCGATTCATGCGTCCGCGTGAAACTCGCCTGCTCGGCAGTGAGCTCCCCGTCTGGAGGATACAAGATAATCAGAACTGTACGAGGTTTGCTGCTAGGCATCGTTACTTTGAGCCTTCTTTCCGTTGCGCCGCCAGCGGTTTCCGGGCTCATGGTGAGTTGGGGTTTCGACGAACCAATCGGAACCGCAGGACCGACAGATCAGCTTGTTGTGAGGGTTACTATTTTCAACGAGGAAGCCTCAGAAGATCATTTGACGAACCGCGATCTACTCTGCTGCGCCATGGGCCTTGGGACGTTTGGGCCTCAGTACAGTTTCGCCTTTTCCGAGGTCACCCCCTCGAATTTGGCGGGCTTGAACCTGGAGCCGGGTCAAAACTTTGGCTTCGTCTTGGGCGTGCTCTCCCCTCGCCTTGTTTCGGTTGAGCCTGGGACTTACCAGATCAATGACGCTTTCACCGGCATTCGAGTTGGATCCGGGCTGGTTTTTGCTAGCAACAGCTTCGAAAGGACCATCGTCGCCGCGAGCGTGCCGGAGCCGGGAACGCTGGCACTTTTCGCGACGGCACTGTTGGGATTCTTCGGATTGAGGAAGCTGCGAGGCTTCTAACTTCGCGGACCTCAAACTCTCCCGCGGTGAAAGTGCCTCAAGATCAAGGTTGCCAGCAGAGCCACGCCAAGCAGCGGGAAGGGAGCCGGGGCTGGGACAGCAACCGGTCTGTAGAACCATGCGCCTAAGGAACGATTGGGGTTAAAGGCGGATTGGTCTGACAGGATGGATGCGACCGACTGCGTAGGCTGCCCCTCTGGAGTGGAATGCCACAGCACCGGGGTGATCCCACGCTGTTGTTGGTTCGCCGCGAAGATTCGATTGCGTGTTAATCCCCTCGTTTCGGAAGAGGTGTACGATGATAAGATTGGGTTGAACCTGAAGCCGTCGTCGGCATCGAAGAAAGCAGGGCCCCACTCGGCATCTGCGGCCTGTAGTGTCCCTGTCGTGCCGTCGAACAGACCGTTGGTCACTATTGAGAACAGTTCAACCACGTCTTCGACGGCCGCCCATGTCCAGCCTGACATTGCCCAGCCCGCGAGTTCGCTATCCTCACTGCACACGCCGTGGTTCTGGGCCGAGCAACGCATGTTGATGGCGTGCCATGAACGGTGGTGGGTCCACTTCAGGCCGCAAGCCAGCCGTCCCCGCGGCCTGTGAGGCCCAGCGCAGGGCTTACAGAGAACAGGTCAGATCAGCGAGTACCGTAGACCACCATGGTCTTGCCCTTGACGGAAACCAGGCCCTGGTCGGCAAGTGTCTTGAGCACGCGTCCGACCATCTCCCGCGAACAGCCGACGATGCGCCCGATTTCCTGGCGCGTGATCTTGATCTGCATGCCGTCGGGATGAGTCATCGCGTCCGGCTGCCGTGACAGTTCCAGCAAGGTACGCGCCACACGCCCGGTGACGTCGAGGAAGGCGAGGTCACCCACCTTTTCCGTAGTCTTGCGCATGCGCTCCGCCATCTGGCCACCGAGCAGATAGAGCATGCTCGAATCCTCTTCCGCCAATTCGCGAAAGCGGGCGTAGGACAATTCCGCCACTTCGCACTCGGTCTTGGCCTTGACCCACGCCGAGCGCGGCATGTCATCGTTGAAAAGGCCCATCTCACCGAAGAAGTCACCCTTGTTGAGATAGGCGACAATGATTTCGCGGCCGTTCTCGTCCTCAATGAGGACAGTGACCGAGCCATCGGTGATGTAATAGAGAGAATCGGAATTGTCGCCGGCGAAGATTATCGTGGATTTGGCCGGATATTTGCGCCGGTGCGACGCAGCAAGGAACGACTCGATACTGTGCGGCGCGGTGGCCGAAAGATTGATACTCACCATGCTTGCGTACCGTACCCCAAAGCCTCCCGGAGCACCCTGTTGGCACCCGTTCGGATCATGCCACTCCCCTCCCAGTGGTTCAATTGACGATATTCATCTAGTGTCCTGAGTCGGGTGCGCCGCAGCTCTGCGGGGTGCACCCGGTTCAGAGCCTCCCCGAGCACCGGCGTCTATTCGTGCGCAACGGCCTTCATTGGGCGAGAATGGCGCCCCCTAGGGAAGTCAGGACGGATATTCATGCAAGCGCGCATCAAATGGGTCGACGGCGCCATGTTCATCGGTGAGTCCGGCAGCGGGCACGCAGTCGTCATGGATGGCCCACCCGATCATGGCGGGCGCAACATGGGTGTCCGACCCATGGAGATGATCCTGCTAGGGCTCGGCGGCTGCGCCAGTTTCGACGTGGTGGACATCCTCAAGAAGGCTCGGGCGCCTGTCAGCGACTGTGTGGCCGAAATCGAAGCCGAGCGGGCGGACACGATTCCCGCGGTGTTCACCCGCATCCATCTGCACTTCAAGGTCGCGGGCGCAGGCCTGAAGCCCAGGCAGGTGGCAAGGGCCGTACAATTGTCAGCGGAGAAATACTGCTCCGCATCACGGATGCTCGAGGCGGGCGGCGTCGAGATCCAACACTCCCACGAGGTCATCGACCTCGCTGACAGAGACAGCAATCAATAAGGTGATTTCACATGACCACCATCGAGCGTCCGGGCCCCACTGCGGGTCTGCGCCACGTCGCCCTGTTCGTCAATCGCTTTGAGGAATGCCTCGACTTCTACACGCGCCTGATGGGCATGAACATCGAATGGAACCCTGACGAGGACAACATCTATCTTTGCTCCGGCAATGACAACCTGGCGCTGCACCGGGTGACGGAACCGGCGGCGACGGCGGGTCAGCGCCTCGATCACATCGGCTTCATCATCGACACCATGGCTGACGTCGATCGCTGGCAGGCCTTCCTCGAAGCCGAAGGCGTGACTCTGTTGACCGAGGCCCGCACCCATCGGGACGGCGCGCGCAGCTTCTACTGCGAGGACCCCGCTGGCACCAAGGTACAGATCATCTATCACCCGCCGCTGTCTACTGGCGAGTAAGGTACTGTCCCGAAGATCAGGGAAGAGAGATTGTGGGAGATGAGATGGACCCCTCCTCTCCAGTAACGCCCGCAGGCGTTACGATAATCGGGCGTTTAAGTCCGTACGGAGCAGGAG